>DASXCK010000319.1:0-10088 GCA_036491235.1 Xanthobacteraceae bacterium
CCCGAGAATGGATTGCGGTTCAAATCTCAGGTGATGACCGACAAGCCGGTGACGATAAGACGCGGACGGATCGGCCACAAGATTGGCCGTCTTGGCGACCAAGAAATGGCGCAGCTCGGAATTGCTTTGGCGTTTGTCTTGGGGCTCGCCGATTAACTTAGCGATGCTTCCGGTCTCGTTGACGGACAGT
Source organism: Xanthobacteraceae bacterium (assembly GCA_036491235.1). GTDB lineage: Bacteria > Pseudomonadota > Alphaproteobacteria > Rhizobiales > Xanthobacteraceae > JAVDCA01. The sequence continues at coordinate 191 of DASXCK010000319.1, forward strand.
AATCGTTTCGTTCATCTGCTAGCGGCGATGTCGCGCAAAATCGAACCGATGGCGCGCCCGAGAGGATTCGAACCTCTGACCTCTGCCTTCGGAGGGCAGCGCTCTATCCAGCTGAGCTACGGGCGCGTGCATCCTAGATAGCCGAAGGCGGACCCAGCGGCAAGCAATCGAGCGCCAATGGCCGGCCAGCGGCTTGCGCAGGCGCCCGCGGTCCTTGCGACCTTTCGCAAGCGGTCCGGGCTCTCTATAGGCTTTGCGTAAGACTGACCCCTCCCGACCGGACTCTGAAAATGACCGCCAAGTTCCTCCGCCGCGATGTCCTCCATCTTGCGGCCGGCGCCGCCGCGCTGAGCCTCGCGCCCCGCGCCGCCCGCGCGCAGGCCTACCCGACCCAGCCGGTACGCGTGATCGTCCCATTTCCGGCCGGGCAGGCGGCGGACTCGATCTCGCGCATCGTCGCGCAGGCCTTGTCCACCCGGCTCGGCCAACCGTTCATCGTCGAGAACCGCCCGGGCGCCGGCGGCAATATCGGCACCGAGGCGGCGGCGCGTGCGGCGCCCGACGGCTACACGATCCTGTTCGAGGTGATGACCGCGAACGCCATCAATGCCTCGCTCTATCCCCACCTCAAGTTCAATTTCGTCAAGGACGTCGCGCCGGTCGCGCTGCTCGGCGGCAGCGCCTACGTGATGACGGTGCCGCCGTCTTTTCCGGCCAAAACCGTCGCCGAGTTCATCGCATATGCCAAGGCCAATCCGGGCAAGATCAACATGGGCTCGGCCGGCATCGGCACGCCGCCGCACATGTTCGGCGAGCTGTTCAAGCTGACGACGGGCATCAACATGGTGCACATCCCCTACAGCGGCGCCTATGTGCCCGACCTCCTGAGCGGGCAGGTGCAGGTCGTCTTCGCGCCGGTTCCGACCGTGGTGGCGCACATCCGCGCCGGGCGGCTGCGCGCGCTCGGGGTGACGACGTCAAAGCCGTCGGCGGCGCTGCCCGGTGTGCCCCCGATCGCGGAGTCCGTTCCCGGCTACGACGCCAGCGGCTATTTCGGCATCGGGGCACCCAAGGCGATGCCCGCCGCGATCGTCGACAAGCTCAACCAGGCGATCAATGCCAGCCTCGCAGATACGGACGTCAAGGCGAAGCTCGCCAATCTCGGCCTCGAGCCGCAAGCGATGACGCCCGCGCAGTACGGCAAGCTGATCGCCGACGAGACCGCCAAGTGGGCGAAGGTGGTCAAGTCGGCGGGCATCACGGCCCAGTGAGCGGATCGTCACGGCGCGCGCCATGACAGCGATGAAGACGCAAGCCAGCCTGCGCGAGCGCTTCGCCCGCGGCGACACGCTCACCGGCATCATCGATTTCATCGGCGCCCCGATGGTGATCGAGATCCTGGCCCGCGCCGGCATCGACTTCGTCATCATCGACATGGAGCACTGCCCGATGGACATGGATCGGCTGGCGCATCTCGTGCGCGCCGCCGATGCGGCCGGCATCGCGCCGCTCGTGCGCGTGCCCGAGGTCGACGCCGCCCTGATCAAGCGGGTGCTCAACCTTGCGGTCGCGGGCCTGGTGATCCCGCACGGCACGCGCGCGTCGTGCGAGGCGCTGGTGCGCGCCGCGCGCTATGCGCCCGACGGCGAGCGCGGCGCCTGCCCGATCGTGCGCGCCACCGGCTACTGGCCGGACGACTGGCGCGCCTATGCGGAGCAGGCCAACCGCGACATCCTGCTCGTCCCGCTGATCGAGGACGCCGCCGCGATCGACGACATCGCGGCGATCGCCGCCGTTCCGGGCATCAACGGCCTGTTCGTCGGCCCCTACGATCTCTCGGTCTCGGTCGGCGCCCCCGGCGCCGATTTCGATCACCCGAAGATGAGCGCCGCGCTGGACCGCGTGGGCGCGGCCTGCCGCCAACAGGGCAAGTTCATCCTCACCACCATCGGCGATCGCCAGGAGCGCGACTACAGCCGGCGGCTCGTCGGCCGCGGCGTGCAGGGCCTGGTGCTCGCGACCGACGCGCTGGTGCTGCTGCAGGCGTGTCAGCGCTTGGTGGGGTTTGCGCGGTAGACCCAATGACTCCCTCATGGTGAGGAGCGCGGACAAAGCCCGCGCGTCGCGAACCACGGGCCACAGATGCAAGTGGCGCAGGCTTTCGGTAACCAACCCTCCCTACAATTCGCGGCCGATTCCCTCGACCCGGGAGACATCCGTGGCCCGCCGTCTCGCGCACCTTTTCGCCTGCAGCGTCCTCGCCCTGCTCGTTGCCGCCGCCTCGCCGCCGGGCGCGGGAACTGCGCTCGCCCAGAGCGTGACCACCCTCCCGAAATACCAAATCACCGGCTTCCGCGATGCGCGCTTCGGCATGACGCTCGACGAGGTTCGCCCCATCGCCCGCAAGGCTTTCCACGTCGAGGACGGCCAGATGACGCTGACCAGCGACGCGACGACCGCCGCGACCAGGCTCATCGTGCATGTGCGCGGGCTCGAGCCCGTCCTTGGCGTCGGACGCGTCGAGTATCTTTTCGGCTATCGCCGGCGCGGACTTTTTCAGGTGAACGTCGTGTGGGGTCTCGATACCAACCCGCAGCTCGACAACAGCGGGATGCTCGCCGGCGCCATGCGGCTGCAGAACTATTTCCTCGGCTTCGACTGGCCCTACGGCATGACGCAGACTGCCGTTCCGCTCGGCCAACGCTCGGTTCTCCTGTTCAACGGCGCCGATCGCAGCGGCGGCGCCGTCTCGGTGACCGTGGACGATGTGAGCTATCGCCTGATCGGCGGCGGCATGGTGCGGCTGTTGCCCGAACAGTCGGTGCCCACCATGGTGACCGTCACCTACCAGGCGCCCGCCGCCGACCAGCGCATGATCGGCCAGGGCCAGTTCTGAGAGCGTCTCGAGCATGACCCGGAAAAGTGGATGCCGGTTTTCGGAAAAGATCATCCTCGAATAAAGCGCGCTCAATGCGCCCCGTGCAGCGCGCTCCAGATCCGGTGCGGCGTCGCCGGCATGTCGATGTGGCGCACGCCGGCCCGGCGCTCGAGCGCGTCGACGACGGCCGGCGGCGCCCCGACGGCGCCGGCTTCGCCCGCGCCCTTGACGCCCAGCGGGTTCGCGGTCGTCGGGACGTTATGGGTCGAGACCGCGAAGGTCGGGATGTCGCTCGCGCGCGGCATGGCGTAATCCATGAAGGAGCCCGTCAGGAGTTGCCCGCTGTCGGAATCGTAGACCGCCTGCTCGAGCAGCGCCTGGCCGATGCCTTGCGCGACCCCGCCGTGCACCTGGCCTTCGAGCATGAGCGGATTGATGGTGCGGCCAAAGTCGTCGACGATGGTGTAGCGCGCGATCGCGACCGTGCCGGTGTCGGGATCGATCTCGACTTCCGCAATGTGGCAGCCGTTGGGAAACGTTTGCGCCTGCGGGACCTGCTTGTGCGTCGTGTCGAGCCCGGGCGTCATCCCGGCCGGCAGCTTCTTGGGATCGCGCGCCGCCTTGGCGACCGCGAGCAGATCGAGACGCAGATCAGTGCCGGCCACCGAAAAGACGCCGTCCGTAAACGCGACGTCCCCGGCGGCAGCCTCGAGCAGATGCGCGGCGAGCTCCTTACCTTTGGCGATGACGATGTTCCCGGCCTCATGGAGCGCCGAGCCCGCGACCGCGAGCGCGCGCGAGCCGCCGGTGAGGCCGGACGGCGTGCGATCGGTGTCGCCCATGATCACGTCGATGCGGTCGGGATCGAGGCCGAGCTGCTCGCATACGAGCTGCTTGTAGGCCGTGATAAGGCCGGTGCCGTACTCCTGGTTGCCCATCACGAGCTCGACGCGATCGTCATCCTTGAATTCGATCGATGCGATCTCGGGAAAGCCGCCGCCGCAGCGCTCCGTATAGGTCGCCATGCCGATGCCGCGCAGCTTGCCGGCGCGTTCGGTGTCCCGGCGCCGCGCCTTGAACGTCGACCATTCCGCCGCGTCCATGCACAGGTCCATCACCTTGGCGAACTCGCCTGAGTCGATGCGCAGCTTGGTCGCCGACGTGTAGGGCATCGCCGACGGCGGCACGAAGTTGATCTTGCGAATCCGGTCGGGGCTCATGCCGAGCTCGCGCGCCGCAAGATCGACCAGCCGCTCGAGCAGGTACGCGGCTTCCGGCCGGCCGGCGCCGCGATAGGCGCAGACCGGGACCGTGTTGGTGGTGACGCCTTTGACGTTCACGTGGATCGCGCCGATCCGGTAGAGGCCGCTGACGAGATCGGTCGAGCGTGTCGGGATGAAGCTGCCAAACGGCGAGAGATAGGCGCCGAGATTGGCCAGCACCGAGACGCGCAGGCCGAGGAAATGGCCCTTGGCATCGAGCGCGAGCTCGGCGCGGGTGACGTGATCGCGCCCCTGGTTGTCGGAGACGAAACCCTCGGAGCGATCCTCCTGCCACTTCACCGGCCGCTTGAGCTTGCGCGCCGCCCACACGACGAGCGCGTGCTCGGGATAGACGAACGCCTTCATGCCGAAGCCGCCGCCGACATTGGGCGTGATCAGGCGCAGCTTCTCCTTCGGCAGCTTGAGCACGATATCGGCGAGCGGATCGCGCACGAAGTGCGGGCCTTGTGTTGCCGTATAGAGCACCGAACGGTCGCCGGCCTCCTCGTAGTCGCCGATCGCATTGCGCGGCTCCATCGAGTTGACGACGACGCGGTTGTTGACGAGCTCCAGCGTGACGGTGCGCGCCGCCGCCGCGAAGGCGGCGTCCGTCGCCTTGGCGTCGCCCATGTCGTTGTCCCAATCGAACACCACGTTGCCGGCGATGTGCGGAAAGAGCTGCGGCGCGCCCGGCGCAATCGCCTCGTTCGCCGCGGTGACCGCCGGCAGGCCCTCGTAGTCGACCTCGATCGCTTCCGCGGCGTCGCGTGCCGCCGCAAGTGTCTCGGCGACGACCAGCGCCACGGGCTCGCCGACGTGACGAACCGTGCCGACCGCCAGCGCGGGGCGCGGCGTCTCGTGCCGCGGCGACCCGTCTCGGTTGTTGAGCGGCGTCACGCACGGGAGATCGCCGAGGCCGTCGGCACGCAAGTCCTCGCCGGTCGCGACCAGCAGCACCCCGGGCATCTGCCGCGCCGCCGCGGCATCGATGCGCTTGATCCGCGCATGCGCCATCGGCGCCCGCAGCACGACGGCCCGCACCATGCGCGGCAGGACGATATCGTCCGTGTAGCGCCCGCCGCCGGTGATGAGCTGCAAATCCTCGTGCCGCCGCACGGGTTGACCGATGCCGAATTTCATTCAAGTCTCCGGGTCTATCCCTGAAGTCTGTCTCTATTGCACGCTTACGTAATGGTAGCGCATCTGTGCGGCGAGGGCAGGGCGCCCTATAATGTCGCCGAAGGTGCCGCCCTGCGCCGCCCCGAAGGTTCGTGAGGAGTCCCCCATGCCGCAAGCCGCCGAAAAGCGTTCCGATCAGGGCCCGCGCGCCAAGTCATCCGCCGAGTTCGACTGGGAGGACCCGCTCGGGCTCGAGGCCCAGCTTTCCGAGGACGAGCGCATGGTGCGCGATACCGCGCGTGGCTATGCGCAGGACAAGCTGATGCCGCGCATCCTCACGGCCTATCGCGAGGAGCGGTTCGATCGCGAAATACTCAACGAGATGGGGGCGCTCGGCCTGCTCGGTTCGACGATCCCGGAGGAGTACGGCGGCGCCGGCCTCGGCTACGTCGCCTACGGTCTGATCGCGCGCGAGATCGAGCGCGTCGATTCCGGCTACCGCTCCGCCATGTCGGTGCAGTCCTCGCTGGTGATGTGGCCGATCTATGCCTACGGCACCGAGGCGCAGCGGAAGAAATACCTGCCCAAGCTCGCGACCGGTGAGCTCGCGGGCTGCTTCGGCCTCACCGAGCCCGACTACGGCTCCGATCCCGGCTCGATGGTGACGCACGCCGACAAGGCTGCCGGCGGTTTTCGGCTCAACGGCGCCAAGATGTGGATCTCCAACGCGCCCTTCGCCGACGTCGCCGTCGTGTGGGCAAAGCTCGACGGCGTCATCCGCGGCTTCATCGTCGAACGCGGCACGAAAGGCGTCTCCACGCCGAAGATCGAGGGCAAGCTGTCGCTGCGAGCCTCGACTACCGGCGAGATCGTGCTCGAGGACGCGCTCGTCCCCGAGGACGCCCTGTTGCCCAACGCCAAGGGCCTCGCGGGCCCGTTCGGCTGCCTCAACAATGCGCGCTACGGCATCGCCTGGGGCGCCATGGGCGCCGCCGAATTCTGCTGGCACCGCGCGCGCCAATACGTGCTCGACCGCAAGCAGTTCGGCCGCCCGCTCGCCGCCAACCAGCTCGTCCAGAAGAAGCTCGCCGATATGCAGACCGAGATCGCGCTCGGCCTGTCCGGCGCGCTCGCGCTCGGCCGCATGATGGAGCAGGGCACCGCGGCGCCGCCTTCGGTCTCGCTGATGAAGCGCAACAACTGCGGCAAGGCCCTCGATGTCGCCCGCACCGCGCGCGACATGCACGGCGGCAACGGCATCGCCGACGAGTTCCACGTGATGCGCGTGCTCTCCAACCTCGAGACGGTGAATACCTACGAGGGGACGCACGACATCCACGCGCTGATCCTCGGCCGCGCGCAGACGGGGATCCAGGCGTTTTTCTGAGTCGGCCGTTACCCTCCCGCCCGTTGGCGGGGAGGGTCGGCCGCGCGAGCGTAGTGAACGCGGACGGGGTGGGGGGACTACACTTGCTCCGCGCTCGCCGCCCCCGCCCCACCCCTAACCCCTCCCCGCGACTCGCTTCGCTCGCGGGGGGAGGGGGACCGAGACGCAGCAACAGTCCATGAAAATCGACGGCAAATCCTGGCGCACCATCTGGCTCGAACCCGACGGCTGGTCGCTCGGCGTGATCGACCAGACCGGGCTGCCGCATCGCTTCGAGACGAAGCGCCTCGCGACGCTCGCGGACGCGGCCTCGGCCATATCGACCATGGTGATCCGCGGCGCCCCGCTGATCGGCGCGACCGCCGCCTACGGCATATGCCTCGCGTTGCGTGAAAATGCCTCCGACGAGATGCTCGAGCGCGCCTACACGACGCTGCTTGCGACGCGGCCGACCGCCGTCAACCTGCGCTGGGCGCTCGACGAGATGATGGCCGCCGTTCGCAACCAGCCGCGCGACAAGCGCGTCGCCGCGGCCTACACGCGCGCCGCCGAGATCGCCGAGGAGGACGTCGCCATCAACCGTGCGCTCGGGCAACACGGCGGCAAGCTGATCGCGGACATCGCGGCGAAGAAGGACGGCGCGCCCGTCAACGTGCTGACCCACTGCAACGCCGGCTGGCTCGCGACCGTCGACGTCGGCACCGCGCTCGCGCCCGTCTACACGGCGCATGATGCGGGCGTCGCCATCCATGTCTGGGTCGACGAGACGCGCCCGCGCAACCAGGGCGCCTCACTTACCGCCTGGGAGCTCAACCATCACGGCGTGCCGCATCGCGTCATCGCCGACAACACCGGCGGCCACCTGATGCAGCACGCCATGGTCGACATCGCCATCGTCGGCGCCGACCGCGTCACCGCCAACGGCGACGTGTGCAACAAGATCGGCACGTATCTCAAGGCGCTCGCCGCCCACGACAACGGCGTGCCGTTCTACATCGGCCTGCCGTCGCCGACGATCGACTTTACGATCGCCGAGGGTCGCGACATTCCGATCGAGGAGCGCAGCCCCGACGAGGTCGCGACCATGTCGGGCGAGACCGCCGACGGCCGCATCGAAACCATCCGCGTGGTGCCGCAGGGCTCGGCCGTCGCGAACTATGCGTTCGACGTGACGCCGGCGCGGCTCGTCACCGGCCTCATCACCGAGCGCGGCGTGATCGCGCCGACGCGCGACGCACTCGCTCGCGCCTTCCCGGGGCGCGCGAGCGGCGAATCGCGTAGAGCATGATCCCGAAAAGTGGGCGCCGGTTCTCGGGCAAGGTTATGCTCAAAAGGTAAGTTCACGAATGACGCTTCTCGAGCCGCAGATCGCCGTCCCGATCGACGGCCGCCAGTCGCCGACCGCGCTCGCGGTCGCGCGCGGCACCCAGCGCCTCTTGGTTGCGCACGGGCTCTCCTGCGTGAGCGAGCTGCCGCTCGCCTCCGGCCGGCGCGCCGACCTCGTCGCGCTTGCCCACGACGGCGAGATCTGGATCGTCGAGATCAAGTCCTCGATCGATGATTTCCGCGTCGACCAGAAATGGCCGGACTACCGGGCGCACTGCGATCGCCTGTTCTTCGCGACTGCCGCCCACGTGCCGGCGGAGATCTTTCCGGAAGAGGCCGGCCTGATCGTCGCCGACGCCTACGGCGCCGAGCTTCTGCGCGAGGCCCCCGAGCATCGCCTGCATGCCGCCACCCGCCGCAGCATGACGCTTGCCTTCGCGCATGCCGCCGCGCGCCGATTGCAGGCGCTCAGCGATCCGACGGGGCCATACGGGGAAGCGTGACTCTTTACCCTCCCCCTGCAGGGACCCTGCAGGGGAGGGTGAAGGACGATTACTTCGGCGCGCGCTTCGCCAGGATCCGCTGCAGCGTGCGGCGATGCATGTTGAGCCGGCGCGCTGTCTCCGACACGTTGCGGCTGCACAGCTCGTAGATGCGCTGGATGTGTTCCCAGCGCACGCGGTCGGCCGACATCGGGTTCTCGGGCGGTTCGGGCTTGCGGCCCTCGAGCGCGAGCAGGGCGGCGACGACCTCGTCGGCATCTGCGGGCTTGGAGAGATAGTCGAACGCGCCTTGCTTTACGGCCGTCACGGCGGTCGCGATATTGCCGTAGCCGGTGAGCACCACGCCGCGTGCATCGGGCCGACGCTTCTTCAGTGCCGAGATCACCTCGAGCCCGTTGCCGTCGCCGAGCCGCATGTCGACCACCGCGAAGGCGGGCGAGACCTTGTCTACCTGGGTGAGCCCGTCCGCCACCGTCTCGGCGGTGGTGACCGTGAAGCCGCGGCCCTCCATGGCGCGGGCGAGCCGCTGGAGAAAGGATTTGTCATCCTCGACGATCAGCAGCGAGCGGTCGGCCTGGGGCGAAAGTCCGAGTTCCGTCATTGAGGTAGCCTTTGTGGGCGAGCCATTGTCCATCATCATAGCCATATGAATTACCTCCGGCCAATCGCGTCGCTACCCAAAGGTGATATGGACCGAAAGCATGGTGAACACCAGTAGCGCATGATGGCCTTTGTCCCGGTTGGGTGAACCTATGCTGCAGCGCCCACCAGCGGGCGCTCGAAGTCGGCACGGCCCCAGCGTACCTTCACGATCGCGCCGCGCTGCGGAAACTGGCGGTTTTCCAGGGCGAGCCGTGCCCCCGAGCGCTCCAGCAGCGTTTTGGCGATGAAGAAGCCGAGCCCGAGCCCGGGGTTCTCGTTGGCGGCGCGCTGGCGCTGCCGGCGGCCGGTCACGAAGGGCTCGCCCATGCGGTCCATGATCTCGGGCGGAAAGCCCGGCCCGTCGTCGTTGATCGTGACCGTGACCTTGTCGCCGCTCCATTCGGCCGCGATCTCGACCTGCTCGCGGGCGAAATCGATGGCGTTCTCCACCAGGTTGCCGAGCCCGTACATGATCGCGGGATTGCGCCCGACCTCCGGCTCGTCGCCGGCGCCGCGCGGCATTGCGATCGTGATGACGACGCCGAAATTGCGATGCGGCGCCACCACCTCCTCGAGCAGGGCGGAGAGCTTCATGCGTTCGAACGGCTCGCCCCCGCCCGGCAGCTGGCTGAGCCGCCCGAGGATGTCGCCGCAGCGCTGCGCCTGCTCGCGCAAGAGCTTCACGTCCTCGGCATGCGGCGAGTCGGGGCCGAGCGCCTTCTGCAGCTCGCGCGAGACCAGCGCGATGGTGGAGAGCGGCGTGCCGAGCTCGTGCGCGGCC
>DASXCK010000320.1:0-5493 GCA_036491235.1 Xanthobacteraceae bacterium
CCGATGCCCTGCGAGCCGACCGTGAACGCCATGGCGCCGAAGGCGCCGATCGGGGCAACCCGCACGATGATGCGGATGATCCCGAAGAACACATGCGCCGCGACGTCGATGCCGCGCGCGACCGTTAAGCCGATGGGGCCCATGAGAGAGATCGCGAAGCCGGTGAGGATCGAGACCAGCAGCACCTGCAAGAGGTCGCCGGTGGCGACCGCGCCGACGAAGCTGTTGGGGATGATCGCCAGCAGGTGCGAAACGATGCCTTCCTGCTTGGCGCGCGTCACGTAGGACGCCACCGCCTTGGGGTCGAGGGTCGCGGGGTCGATATTGAAGCCGTGGCCCGGCTGCAGCACCTCGGCGACGACCAGGCCGATCACCAGCGCGATGGTCGACACCGACTCGAAATAGAACAGCGTCTTGATGCCGACCCGGCCGACCTTCTTGAGGTCGCCCATCGACGCGATGCCGTGCACGATCGTGCAGAAGATCACCGGCGCGATCATCATGCGGATGAGCGCGATGAAGCCGTCGCCGAGCGGCTTGAGCTGAACGCCGAGTTTTGGATCGAAGTAGCCGATCAGGACGCCGATCGCGATCGCGATGAGCACCTGGACATAGAGGATCGTGTACCAGGGACGGGACGGCGCCGCCGTCACGGTCCCACCAGCCGCACTTGCCATCGTCTCCTCCCTGTCCGTCGTCCCGACGGCCGCACATCTAGAGTCAAGCACACAAGCCTGGCGCAAGTCTTGCTGGAAGTCTTGCTACAAGTCCCGGTACAAGCTTTGGTTCGTACAAGTTTCGGCGAACACATCCCGCACGGGGCCCGCCGACCGGCGACAGACGCTACATCAGTTCCGCGCCGCGAAGAACTCGCGCAGTTCGCGGTAGGTTTCCTCGGGCGCCTCTTCCATGAGGTAGTGCCCGCTCGGCACCGCCCGGGCGCCGCGGATGTCGGTCGCGTAGCGCTTCCAGATTTCGCCGGCCTGGTGGTTGCGGCCGACCCCGCCGGTCGCGCCCCACAGCAGCAGCAGCGGCGTCGTGATCTTGCGCCCGGCGTCGAAGTCCTTGGTGTCCATGGCGAGGTCGATCCCGAAGGTCGCCCGATAGTCCTCGCACATCGCGTGGATCGTCTCTGGATTGCGGAAGCAGCGCATGTATTCGGCGAGCGCTTCTTTGCCGAAGAAGTTCAGGCCCTGCGGCGTCTTGGCGAGCTTTTTGCTGATGAAGAAATCCGGGTCGGCGCCCATCAGCCGCTCGGGGAGATCGTAGGGCTGGATCATGAACAGCCAGTGCCACGAGAAGCGGCCCCAGTCGCGCGTCATGTTGTTGAGCAGATGATGCTGCGGAATGATGTCGAGGATCGCGGCGCGTTCGACCTTGTCGGCATGATCGAGGAGCATGCGGTGGAGCACCCGCGCGCCGCGGTCGTGGCCGGCCGCCATGAAGCGGGGAAAGCCGAGCGCCGCCATCACCTCGACCTGGTCCTGCGCCATCGCGCGGAACGAGTAGCCCGCATGGTCGTCGCCGCCGGGCGGCTTCTCCGAGTCGCCGTAGCCGCGCAGGTCGGTCGCGACCACGGTGAACTCTTGCGCGAGGCGCGGCGCGAACTTGTGCCAGGACAGGTGCGTGAACGGATTGCCGTGCATGAGCAGCAGCGGCGGGCCCTTGCCGCCGTGCACCGTTACGATGCGCGCGCCCGAGGTCTTGATCTCGGTCCGGGTGAAGCCTTCCATCTGCATGGCAATGATCCTTCGTCGTCATGCCCGGGCTCGTCCCGGGCATCCACGTCTTCTGGCAGTGCAACACTAAAGACGTGGATGGCCGGGACAAGCCCGGCCATGACGCGCTCTACTTTGCAGTCTACTGCACCACCGTGCCGCTCGCCTTGATCGGCTCCGCCCATTTCTCGATCTCGCTCTTGACGAAGCCGCCGAGATATTGCGGCGTCGCCCGGTCGTCCGACACGATGGTCGCGCCCAGGCCCTGCAGCCGCTCCTTGACGGTCGGCGTGTGCATGGCGGCGAGCGCGGCGGCGTTCAGCTTCTTCACGACCGCGTCGGGCGCGCCCTTGGGCAGGAAGATCGCGTTCCACGTATAGGCCTCGACGTTCGTTCCCTGCTCGATCGCGGTCTGGACGTTCGGCAGCGCCGGCGAGCGCTGCTTGGTCAGGATCGCGATCGCCTTGACGGCGCCCGAGTCGATCTGCGGCTTGGCGGTGCTCATGACCTCGCACAGGAAATCGATGCGGCCGCCCTGCAGGTCCTGCATCGCGGGCCCGGTCCCGCGATACGGCACGTGGGTGATCTTGGTGCCCATCGCGCTGTTGAGCACGACGCAGCCGAGATGCGTCGCCGAGCCGGCGCCGGCCGAGCCGAACGACATCTTGTCCTGGTTCTTCTTGGCGTAGGCGACGAATTCCTTGAGATTGTTGACCGGCAGGTCCTTGCGCGTGATCAGCACGAGCGGCACCTCGGCGATCAGCGCCACCGGCGTAAAATCGGTCGCCGCGTTGTAGAGCGGCCGCTTGTAGAGCGTCTGGCCCTGCGCATGGGTGCCGACGGTGCCGAGCACCATGGTGTAGCCGTCGGGCTTGGCCTGGGCGACGCGGGCCGAGCCCGACATGCCGCCGGCGCCGCCGATATTCTCGACGACCACGGTCTGGCCCAGCACCTCGCCCATGCGCGCCGCGACGATGCGGCCGAGCACGTCGGTCGGGCCGCCGGCCGCGAACGGGATGACCATGGTCATCGGCCGGGTGGGAAATTCCTGCGCCGACGCCGCTGCTACAAGGCTGATCAAGGCCGCGGCCACGCCGAGCATCAACTTACGCATACCAAAGACTCCGTAGATGTAGGGAATTCGCCCTGTCCTTTGGGACATGCGGCAAGGGCCGTCAAGCGTCGTCGAGCCGCGCTTGCCGCGTCTATGCAAGCCGCGTATGAGCGGGATGTTCCCGCAGGAGACCTCATGTCGGATATCCGCATCGCCATTGCCGGTCTCGGCGCTATCGGCCGTGTTCTGACAAAGCGCATCGCCCAGGGCGTCCCGGGCGTGACGCTCGCCTGCGTGGCGACGCGCGACCGCGCCAAGGCGCAGGCCTGGCTCGCCGAGCAGCGGATCGATTGCCCTTTGGTCAACCTCGACGAGCTGCCGCAGCACGCCGACCTCGCGGTCGAATGCGCGCCCGCCGCCGTCTTCGAGGCGATCTGCCGGCCGATGCTCGCAGCCGGCAAGCGCGTCATGGTGCTGAGCTGCGGCGCCCTGCTGCCGCGGCCCGAGCTGATCGAGCTCGCCAAGGCCAATGGCGGCCAGATCATCGTCCCGACCGGCGCGCTGCTCGGGCTCGACGCCGTGTCGGCGGCGGCCGAGGGAGCGATCAATTCGGTGCGCATGATCACGCGCAAGCCGCCCGGCGGGCTTTCGGGTGCGCCATATCTCGTCAGGAACAATATTTCGGTCGAGGGACTCGACGCTCCCAAGCTCGTGTTCAAGGGCACCGCGCGCGAAGCTGCGGCGGGATTCCCCGAGAACGTCAACGTGGTCGCGGCGCTCTCGCTCGCCGGCATGGGTCCGGACCGGACCACGATCGAGATCTGGGCCGACCCGTCGGTCAAGCGCAATTGTCACAACATCGAGGTCGACGCGGACTCGGCGCGCTTCTCGCTCGCGATCGAGAACATCCCGTCGGAGAACCCGAAGACCGGCCGCATCACGGCGCTGTCGGTGATCGCGGCGCTGCGCAAGATCGGCGCGCCGCTGCGGGTGGGGACCTGATCGGCTAGCGCGACGGCGGCGTCGTCACTTGTTGCGCTGAGACGGGCGATTCTTCTGGATGATCGCCGCGATGATCAGCGCGAACGTGACGACCCGCGGGATGTACAGCAACGGGCCGGTCTGATCCGACGCGTGGCTGAGCCCCTCGAAGAGCCGCGTCGCGGCGTCGATCGCAAATGCGAGCGCGAACCACAGGAAGAGGCCGTCGCGCGTCTGCCGCCAGAACCGCAGAAAGAGCAGCGTCACGACGAGCGACGCCATGGCGGTCGCGCCGATCAGGATCAAGGTCAATACGTCGATCATTCGGCGTCCCAGATCAGGCCGTACAAAAGGATCATGAGCGACACGAGCGCGATCGCGGTGCGCCAGATGGTGAGATCGACGAACGTGAACACGATCTTGTCGAGTGCGAGCACGAGATTGTTGAGGGTGAGTCCCGCAAAGGCCGCGCCGCTCCACAACAGCAGGCGGTAGCGGCTGCGCCGGTACGCGGTGAGCAGCAGGTAGGCGCAGGTGAGCGCCGTCAGCGTGCACAGGCCGTAGATGATGGCTGCCATCATGCTAGCGATCCTTGCGAAACTTGAACGCATCGGCGAATTGCCGGATGCGCCCGGGCTTTGCATGGATCATGTTGGTCACCGGAATCAGATGGTGCGCGTAGGCCTCCGCGAGCTGGTCGACCGTGATGCGCAACTCGTCCGTCGCGCAGTGATACCGGTAGCGTTCCTCGTTGCAGGCCACGAGACCGTCGGCGCATAGCCGCGCGAGCGCTGCGGCGACCTCCTGCTCGCCGGCGTAGAGACGCGCGGCCGTCTGCTTCGCATCCCAGTCGGCATCGGGATGCGCGCGCAGCAGGATCAGGGCTTCGAGCTGCGTGATCGAATCGATGTGTCTGAGGATGAACTCCCGAAGATCACCGGGAATGATCTCATCCGCCATCCTGGTTCCCAAACCCTCGCGGCCCATCCGCAAATTCGGCGCGAATGCAGCGCGCAAATCACCCGCTGCCCGCTTAGAGGGGAATCGTCCCGGATGGAACGCGACAAGGACGCGCGGTTGCGTGGACGGCGAGGGTGCGTTGCGCCGGAGGGCGGACACTTGGTTGCGCGTCGACACTCAGGCCGCGACCGTCGCGCGGAACGAGTTGGCGTCGGCCGTCTCCCACGCGGCGCGAAAGCGCGGATCGGTGGTGCCGCCGAGGAGCTCGCCGCGCCGCAGCGTTGGATAGAGCTCCGCGAAGGTGACCACCTCGCGCGCCGAAGCGCGCCGGGAGAAATGCGCCGGCACGAACTCGTTCGGGTGATCGAGGCCGGCGGCCGCGACGAACTCGGCGAGCGCGTCGAGCGTCGAGGCGTGGAAGTGGTAGACGCGCTCGGCCTTGTCGGGCACCACGAGGGCACGCTGGCGCGTGCGATCCTGCGAGGTGACGCCGACCGGGCAGCGGTCGGTGTGGCAGCTCTGCGACTGGATGCAGCCGAGTGCGAACATGAAGCCGCGCGCGGCGTTGCACCAGTCCGCGCCCAGCGCCATCGTGCGCGCGATATCGAAGGCCGAGATGATCTTGCCGCTGGCGCCGAGCTTGATGCGGTCGCGCGCGTCGATGCCGATCAGGGCGTTGTGGACGAAGTTCAGGCCGTCGCGCAGCGGCATGCCGAGATGGTCGATGAACTCGAGCGGCGCCGCGCCGGTGCCGCCCTCCTTGCCGTCGACCACGATGAA
>DASXCK010000321.1:0-7648 GCA_036491235.1 Xanthobacteraceae bacterium
GCCTGCGAAGTCCTCCGGCGAGTTGCGGCGGAGGGTTTATTGGCGGTCTTTTTCGACTTCGACCGATGACGCGTTTTTGCAGCCACTGCTTTCGCGTGGGTCTCACGCCCCTGAACGACGGTTCCTCGGGAACGCACCGAAAAATAAGGCTCCCCGGAGGGAGCTGCTCGCGGTGCGGGGTTTATTCATTGTGTCTCTAGATATAACACATTTTCGTCGGAAATCAAAGCTTTGCGGCAGTGCAAAGAGGTATTTCCCCCCTCTTCGGTGGGCAAATTAGACCAATTGGTAAACAGAGGGCCGGCTGCGCGGCAGCTAGTCGCCTTGCCCGCCCTTCGGGGAGAAATGCTGCATCTTGTCGGGCTTGCCGTCCCACTCCTTGGCGTCCGCCGGCGGGTCCCGCTTGATCGTGATATTGGGCCACGATTTCGCGTATTCAGCGTTCAATTCCAACCACTTCTCGAGGCTAGGCTCGGTATCCGGCTTGATCGCCTCGGCCGGGCATTCGGGCTCGCACACGCCACAATCGATGCACTCGTCCGGGTGGATGACGAGCATGTTCTCGCCCTCGTAGAAGCAATCTACGGGGCACACCTCGACGCAGTCCAAGTATTTGCACTTAATACAATTTTCGGTGACGACGTAGGTCATGCGCGCAGGCTCCGCCGGAACATCGGCCGCGCAGGTGCTAGCGCATGACTGCGTGCCGTGCAAGCAGCTATGCCCGATACACATGGGAGAGACCCGCGTATGTCCCGGCCAAATACCGCTGCGGGCCAGGACACCTTACGCTTCGCCGTCGCGCGTGAAGCGCGCAATGGCGCGCCGCTCCTGTTTGGTCGGCCGGCCGCTGCCCGGCTCGCGCCGGGCAGCCTGCGGCGGACGGTCTTGTGGTTTACCTGCACCGGATGTGGCCGGCGCCAAGTCCTCGTAGAGCGCCTGCCCGGCCGCAGCGTCTCCGCGGCGCGGCGCAAAGCCCGTCACCTTGAGGACGCGCACGCGTGCGTCGAGCGCGATCGTCACCACGTCGCCGGCACGCACTGGTTTTGCGGGCGCCTCGACCCGCGCGCCGTTGACGCGCACGTGACCCGATGCCGCGAGTGCTGCTGCGGCACTGCGGGTGCGCACAATACGGGCGTGCCACAGCCATTTATCAATGCGTTGACGGTCGTCGCTCACGTTGCCCGGTTGCCGCCGCCGCGTGCGCCCCCGACTGCCTCACCGCTTCTCTTTCTCGCCCGCCTCGAGCTGCGCCTTCAAGGCGGCGAGCTTGGCGAAGGGCGAGTTGGGATCCGGTTCGCGATTGCCGCGCTCGCGCGGGCCCTTTTCGGAGGTGGCGAAGATGCGATTCTCCTCACCTCCACGGTCACGCCGATCGGGCCGGCGATCACGGCGGTCGGACCGATCAGAGCGCTCGCGGCGCTGCTCACCCCGATCCGGACGACGACCCTCGCGGCGCTCAGGGCGCTCGTCGCGGCGCTCGCGATCGCCGCGACCGTGGCGGCGCCCGCGCCGCTCGCCGTCGGGCGCGGCTGGCGCCGGCGCAGCGCCGGCGGCGCCAGCGTCGGCACTCACGGCTTGCTCGGTAGTTGCAGACGCGGCTGACGGCGCCGCTTCGCCCTGTGGCCGCAGCGGCGAGCGGCCCTGCCGGCGCGGGCCGCGCCGCTCGTCGGAGCGACCGCCCGGCCGCCACACCTCGATGAATTGCGGCTCGGCCACGAGCGCGGGCTCGGGCTCGGCGGCGATCACGTCGGCGGACACCACGTCGGTCGTGGCCTCTGCAATCGCGGCCGGCGCGGCGGCGGGCTCCGGCGTGGCAGGCTCGACCGTCGCGCTGGCCGCGGCATCCGATGCTGCAAGCGCCTCCTCGGCCTCGGACTCTGCCGCAATCTGCACAGCCGGTTCAGAGGCAGCTTCGGCCGCCATGCATTGCTCGACCGCTGCCTCGGCGGCGGGCTCGACAACCGGCGCAGGGGCCTCGGTGCTTTCGGCCGCGGAGGGCGCCTCGGTGGCAACGTGCTCATGCTGCCCCTCCGCGGCGCTCGGCGGCTCGCTTGCTTCGGCCGGAGGGCCCGCGCTCTCCGCCGCTGCCGCTTCCGTCAGCAGCGGCGTCTCGACGGCCGGCGACGGTTCGGCCGGCTTCGGTCGCTTCTCCATGCGATAGCCGAGCGCGCGCAAAATCGAGGCGAAGTCCTCGCCGGACGAGCCGGTGAGCGACGTCATCGCCTGGGTGACCGTGAAGGAGCGGCCGTCGAACGCGCCCGCGGGCTTCTCGCCGGTGCCACCGTCGCGCCAGGCGAGCGCCGGGCGGATCAGATCGGCGAGCCGTTCGAGAATGTCGACGCGGACCGCACGCTCGCCGCACACGCGATAGCCGCTCGCACGGTAGAGCGCCTTCGGCGTCTCCTTGTCGGCCGCAAACGACGTGCGCCCGCTCGCGGCGAGCCGCTGCACCTCGTCCAATCCTTTGACCTCGGGCCCGCCGTGCTTGAGCGCCCACAGTTCGGCCGCGAGCGCGCGCGGGCCGGGCTTGAGCAGCGCCGGCACATAGATGTGGAATGCGCCGAAGCGCACGCCGTGTTTGCGCAGAACCGCACGCGCCGCCTGCTCGAGACTCTTGACGTCGTCGGCGACCTTCGAGCGCTCCAGCACGCCGAGCGCCTCGACCACCTGAAACGCGATGCCGCGCGCGAGCCCGGTCACATCGTCGGCGGCGCCGAGCACGAAGAGCGGCGCGAGCAGGCGCTCGATATGGGTGCGCGTCCACAGGTCGAGGCGCGTCTGCACGTGTTCGAGCGCGGCGCCGGTCAGGTGCTCGTCCGAAAGGATGCGCACGCGCGGGCGCAGGATATTGTCGCCGGCGGTGAGCTTCGCCACCGCCTCGCCGATCCAGCGCACGGTGCCGCCGGCCGCGAGCACGAGCTGCGAGTCGGGCGCCTGCGAAAGCCGCGTCGCGCGCGCCTCGATCTCGCCGGCGAGCGCCTTCTGCGCGGCCGCGCCGAGCGCCTTCGCGTCGGTGCCGCCGGTCGTCGTCTCGGGCGCGAAGCGGAAGCCGTCGAGCCGGCCGATCGCGTGGCCCTCGACGACCACTTCGCCGGTCTTGGTGATTTCGGTTTCCAGCATCGTGTTTTCCCGCAGTCGCCGCATCAGCACGCTGGTGCGGCGGTCGACGAAGCGCTCGGTGAGCCGCTCATGCAGTGCATCCGAGAGCTTGTCCTCGACCGCGCGGGTGACGCCCTGCCAATGGTCGGGATCGGTGAGCCAGTCCGGACGGTTCGCCGCAAAGGTCCAGGTCCTGATGTGCGCGATGCGTTGCGACAGCGTATCGATGTCGCCATCGGTGTGATCGGCCTGCGCCACTTGCTCAGCAAACCAATCGTCGGGAATTCTACCCCCTCGCGCGAGAAAACCATAGAGGGCGATGACGAATTCCGAATGCGCGGCAGGCGAGAGCCTGCGATAGTCGGGAACCTGACAGACTTCCCACAAACGCTGGACTGCGTCGCGCGTCGTCGCGAGCGAACGCACACCGTCGTCGCGTGACGCGTGATCAAGCACGAGAATGTCTTCCGCAGTCGGCGCGCGCGTGAGTCCGGCAAGCGTGGGCGCCGTCGCCAGCGACGCTGCGAGCGCGCCCGTCGACGAGAAATCGAGATCGGTGTTACGCCACTGCAATATCTTGACGTTCTCGAAGCTGTGACTCTCGAGCGCCTGCACGAGATCAGGCTCGAACGGCGCGCAGCGGCCGGTCGTGCCGAAGGTGCCGTCGCGCATGGCGCGGCCGGCGCGCCCGGCGATTTGCGCGAGCTCGGCCGGATTGAGCTGGCGGTATTGATAACCGTCGAACTTGCGGTCGGACGCGAATGCGACGTGGTCGACGTCGAGATTGAGGCCCATGCCGATCGCGTCGGTGGCGATGAGGTAGTCGACGTCGCCCGACTGGTAGAGTGCGACCTGCGCGTTACGCGTGCGCGGCGACAGCGCGCCGAGCACGACCGCGGCGCCGCCGCGTTGGCGGCGGATCAGCTCCGCGATGGCGTAGACCTCTTCCGCCGAGAACGCGACGATCGCGGTGCGGCGCGGCTGGCGCGTGAGCTTCTTCTCGCCCGCGAAGGTGAGCTGCGAGAGGCGCGGCCGGCTCAGGATGTTGGCGCCGGGCAAGAGCTTCTCGACCATCGGCCGCATGGTGGCGGCGCCGAGCACCAGCGTCTCGTCGCGGCCGCGCCGGTTGAGCATGCGATCCGTGAAGACATGGCCGCGCTCGAGGTCGGTGCCGAGCTGGATCTCGTCGATCGCGACGAACGACACGTCGAGATCGCGCGGCATCGCCTCGACGGTCGCGACCCAGAAACGCGGGTTGGGCGGCTTGATCTTCTCCTCGCCGGTGATGAGCGCGACCGCGTCGGCGCCCACCCGGTCGACCGCCTTGTTGTAGACCTCGCGCGCGAGCAGCCGCAGCGGCAGGCCAATGATGCCGGACGAATGGGCGAGCATCCGCTCGATGGCGAGATGGGTCTTGCCGGTATTGGTCGGCCCGAGCACGGCAGTGACGCCATGGCCGCGCGCCACGGCGTCACGGGAAG
Source organism: Xanthobacteraceae bacterium (assembly GCA_036491235.1). GTDB lineage: Bacteria > Pseudomonadota > Alphaproteobacteria > Rhizobiales > Xanthobacteraceae > JAVDCA01. The sequence continues at coordinate 4,584 of DASXCK010000321.1, forward strand.
TGACCGAGGAGAATGAGATGGGCATCAGGGGTCCTGCCGCCAGGACCCGCCGGGCCCTTGTCGGCTCGATTCTGTATCACAATGCAACGCCTGGGGCGGCAAATTCGCTCCCCACGCCGTTACGGCGAACGAGTCTCGAACGAATCGCGGCCGAATCGCTGACTCGTCGTGAGTCAGGATTCGTTCCGCGCGACATATGGTGACGGGCGCGTGGCGCTGCCACCAGATCGTGGGGGATACGTTCGAACGACAGCCCATTATGGCGGTTTCACTGTGACAATTTCATTGTGACGGATCAGCGCGCCCGATCGAGCGCACGCGCATGCGACGGCACGCGCGTGCCTATTGGATTTTGACGTTGGCGGCAGCGCGTGATGGCTTTGCGGTGGTGACGAACTCGGTCGCCTCGAGCAGGCCTATGCCGAGCGGGGTCGGCACCGAGAACCGGAACGGCACCATCACGCGCGTTCCCGCGATCGGCACGAGCCAAATCTCCATGTCGCGCTGGGCGACGAGGTATTTGATCGCCTTGCGTTGCGGAACGTAGCCTGCGATCGGCACGAAATAGAGCGCGCACACGACCGCGCGTCCCTCATACCCCTTCTCGGCCTTGACCGTATCCATGCGCTTGTAGGCGAGCTTGAGATCGTAGCGCATGCGGCCGTCGAATATGGATGCCTTGTGGCTGCAGGCCGCCGGTCCGAGCATTTCGCCGTTGCCGGCGACACGGTTGAGCGAGCCCGACATCGGATCCACGACGCCGCGCCGCTGTGCCTCGGTGACCGGGATGCGGTCGGGCTGCGGCGGGGACGGCGGATCGATCACATAGTCCTTGACGTTGCCGCCGGCGAGCGTGATGCGCAGGTCCTCGGTTTTCTTGCCGGTCGTGATATTCGACGCGTAGCTCGCCGGGACGAGATTGCCGTGGCTCACGGTCCCGCGCGACGCGCTCGTCCCCTCGCCGTCGGCGAATATGCGCAAGAGGCCGGTGGTCTTGCCGCTCGCGGCGGCCGTGTATTTGTCGTCGCCGATATCGATCACCCAATTGCCGGTGCCGATGGGAAGACCCGCGAGCGTCACGACGTAGCGGGCCTCGAGCCTGCCCTGGGCGCTCGCGCCGCCGCCGAACGCGACCAAGGCCGCAAGGCCGCAAGCTGCGGCGGCGGAAATCCGACCAAGGACGTTGAGACGCGCCGACACGGTCGGTGACCCTTACCCCCGCGGAATCCGGGCTTCGCCGTAAACATGCGGACGAGGCCCGATGACCCGACATGACCCGCGCCTACGCGCGATTAAGCATATTTCTCGACGTTGAATGCGTCCTTTATGTGATCCGCGATCGTGCTCGAACGGGTGCGCTGCGGCCCATGGCGAGAGCGCATTTTTCGCGATAACATCGCGCGGCAACGGGGAGACGGACATGTGCGCGTGGCGACCGATCCAGCGAAAAGCGACCTTCGCGGTCATGCTGGCCTTGATGGCCCTTGCCAGCACGTCCGTGTCGCGGCCTGCCGCAGCCGAGGGCGCGCTCGCGGTGGGCCAGCCGGCGGACGTGGCAGCCGAAGGCTATGCGTACGGGTTTGGGATCAACCTGGCTGGCGACGCAGCGAGCGCGAAAGCGATGCGCGACTGCTCGACGGCATCACCGGGCGTCGACCCGCGCGCCCAGCGCTTGTGCACGATCGTGCAGACCTTCCGCAACAAGTGCTTCGCAGTCGCGTTGGACCCGAAGGATGCAACCCCGGGCGCCGGCTGGGCGGTGGCGGACGACAAGGCCACGGCCGGGCGCAACGCACTCGCCAAATGCATGGAGACCGCCGGCGACGACCGGCGCAGCTTCTGCACGGTGACCCATACGGACTGCGACGGCGAGGCCAAGTAACCGGCAGGACGCCGGTCGACCCGGGCAACCTCTTGATGCGCCTGACGGAGTCCGGGCCACCCGGGCAGCCCCCGCAACCTTGACGCCTGCGGCCGCGCTCTCTATACGTCCGCGGTCCAATCACACACGGATGCAGGATCCGTCCCGCGCGCAAGGCGCGAGGGGCGCAAGATGGAAGGTGTTAGAACCATGTCGCGGCGTTGCGAATTGACCGGCAAGGGCGCGCAGGTCGGCCACAGGGTCAGCCACTCGAACGTCAAGACCAAGCGGCGCTTCCTCGCCAACCTGGTCAACGTGACCATGATGTCGGACGCGCTCGGCCGCTCGGTGAGGCTGCGCATCTCGACCAACGCCCTCAAGACTGTCGACCGCCGCGGCGGCCTCGACGCCTTCCTGATGAAGGCGAAGAACGACGAGCTCTCGGTGCGCGCGCTCGACATCAAGCGTCAGGTCGTGAAGAAGCTCGCGGCAAGCGCGTAAGGCCGGGCTCCGTCCTCGGCGTCGTGGCCCGCGCAAGCGGGCCATCCAGCGGTCACAAACATCAAGATTATACGAGCCGGTGCGTCACACGACGCCGAGCGTACTGGATCGCGCGCTTGCGCGGGCCATGACGCTGAATGTCCGGCGAGCGAACGATCAATGCAGCCGCCGCTTCGGCATGCGGCGCGGCTCGGCCGGCTCGTTCTCGTCGAACAGCTCGGCGAGCTTGTCGGTCATGGCGCCGCCGAGCTCCTCGGCATCGACGATCGTGACCGCGCGCCGGTAGTAGCGCGTCACGTCGTGACCGATGCCGATCGCGATCAGCTCGACCGGCGACCGGGTCTCGATCTCCTCGATCACCCAGCGCAGGTGGCGTTCGAGATAGTTTCCGGCATTGACCGAAAGGGTCGAGTCGTCGACCGGGGCGCCGTCGGAAATCATCATCAGGATCTTGCGTTGCTCGGTGCGGGCGAGCAGGCGCTTGTGCGCCCAATCGAGCGCCTCGCCGTCGATGTTCTCCTTGAGCAGGCCCTCGCGCATCATCAGGCCGAGGTTCTTGCGTGCACGCCGCCACGGCGCGTCGGCCGACTTGTAGATGATGTGGCGCAAATCGTTGAGCCGGCCCGGATTAGGGGGCTTGCCGGCGGCGAGCCAGGACTCGCGCGACTGCCCGCCCTTCCAGGCACGCGTCGTGAAGCCGAGG
>DASXCK010000322.1:0-9249 GCA_036491235.1 Xanthobacteraceae bacterium
CGGAGGTATCTCGGGATGACGCTGTTTGCGCCCGTCGATCTTGTCGCGCTCGCCTGCTTCATCGGCGCCTGGCTGACCTACGCGTTCCTGGTCGAGTTGACGCCGCGCGGCCGCGACGGGCTCAGCGCCCACATGGATCGCTATCGCGAGATCTGGATCCGCCGCATGCTGCATCGCGAGGCCAGGATGGTCGACATGCAGATCATGGCGGCGCTGCAGAACGGCACCGCGTTTTTCGCGTCGACCTCGCTGATCGCGATCGGCGGCACGCTGAGCCTGCTGCGCTCGACCGGCGATGTGCTGACCGTCGTGGGATCGCTGCCGCTTGCGGTCCCGACCACGCGCGAGCAATGGGAGGCAAAGACCATCGGCCTCGTCATCATCTTCGCCTATGCGTTCTTCAAGTTCGCGTGGTCGTACCGGCTCTACAATTACGTCGCCATCATGCTCGGCGCGATGCCGCACGCCAACGAGAAGGGGACGCCGGAAGCCGAGGCGTATATCCGCCGCACCGCGCAGCTCTTCCAGTCCGCCGGCCGCCACTTCAACCGCGGGCAGCGCGGCTTCTTCCTCGCCCTCGGCTATCTGGGCTGGTTCGCCGGACCTTATGTGCTGATGCTCACCACCGCCGCGGTCACCGCGGTGCTGTGGCGGCGGCAGTTCGCGTCGGCGTCGCGAAGGGCCGTGATGGCGCGTGACTAGCGCCGGCGCCGAACGACACCAACCGGACACGGTTTGCGCACATACAGGGACGCGAAGGACCGCGCATGCATCTGTCGATTGCCACCACCTGCACGCCCGCCACCGATCTCGGATTCCTGCTCATGAAGCATCCGGATCGCGTGCATGAGACGGATTTTGCCTTTGGCAAGGCGACAGTCTTTTTTCCCGAGGCCGCCGCCACGCGTTGCGAAGCGGTGCTGACGATCGACGTCGACCCGGTGGCCCTGGTGCGGGGGCGCGGCAGCGGCGACGGCCTCCTCGACCAGTACGTCAACGACCGTCCGTATGCGGCCTCGTCCTTCCTGTCGGTCGCCCTCAACCGCGTCTTCCGGACCGCGATGACCGGCACCTCCAAGGAACGCCAGGCGCTCGCCGATGCGCCGATCCCGCTCGACATCACCGTGCTGCCGTTGCCGGTCCGCGGCGGCGACGGCCTGGTGAACGCGCTGTTCGAGCCGCTGGGATGGCGCGTCGCGGCACAGCGTATCGCCGGGCCAACCGGGCCCTCACGCTATGTCGCGTTGAATCTGCGCGGAGATGTGCGGCTCGCCGACGCACTGTCGCATCTCTACGTGCTCATCCCGGTGCTGGACGACGACAAGCACTATTGGGTCGGCGACGACGAGATCGACAAGCTGCTGGACAAGGGAAGCGCGTGGCTCGCCGGCCATCCCGAGAAGGAGCTGATCGCGCGGCGCTACTTGAAGAACCAGCGCGGGCTTGCCCGCGCCGCCCTGGCCCGCCTGATGCCGGAGGAGCCCGACGAGGCCGTGGCGGCACCTGAACAGCGCGACGCGCCCGAAGAGGCGCTCGAAAAGCCGATCCGTCTCCATGACCTGCGCCTCGACACCGTAGCAGCCGCGCTGGCCGCCGCGGGCGTCCAGACGGTCGCCGATCTCGGCTGCGGCGGCGGCAAGCTGCTTGCCCGCCTCGTACGCGATCGGCGCTTCACGCGTCTCATCGGCCTCGATGCGTCGGCGCGCGCCCTCGAGGAGGCCGCCCGCCGGCTAAAACTCGAGCTGGCGGGCGGACCGGCGGCGGAGCGCGTGCAACTGATCCATGGTGCCCTCACCTATCGCGACGCCCGCTGGGAAGTTGCCGAAGCTGCGGTCCTGGCGGAGGTCATCGAGCATCTCGATCCGGACCGGCTGCCCGCCTTGACACAGGTCGTGTTCGGCACCGCGCGCCCGAAGACCGTCATCGTCACGACGCCCAATGCCGACTACAACGCGCTGTTTCCCAATCTGCCGGCGGGCACCTTTCGTCATCCGGATCATCGCTTCGAGTGGACCAGGCGCGAGTTCGAGGCCTGGGTCGAGGCGATCAAGGCGCGCTTCGGTTACGATGCGTCGCTCAGCGGCATCGGCAGCATCGACGACACCAGGGGCGCGCCGAGCCAGATGGCGGTGTTCACGCGATGACGGCGCCGGCGCCCAGCCTGATCGAGATCCCGGATTTCGCCCTGATCGCCCTCATCGGGGCGACCGGCGCGGGCAAGAGCACGTTCGCGCGGCGATTCTTCAAGCCGACGGAGATCATCTCGTCCGACATCGCGCGCGGCCTCGTGTCCGACGACGAGAATGATCAGGGCGTTTCCGCCGACGCCTTCGATCTCATGCGTGCGATCGCCGAGAAGCGCCTCAAGAATCGCCGGCTAGCGGTCATCGACGCCACCAATGTGCGGGCGCCCGAGCGCAAGCAGTGGATCGAGACTGCGCGGCGCTGGCACGCGCTGCCGGTCGCCATCGTGCTCGACCCCGGCCTCGACGTCTGCATCGAGCGCAACAAGGGACGGCCCGATCGAAATTTTGGTCCCGGCGTTCCCCAGCGCATGATCGCCGACATCCGCAAAGGCCTGCGCGGATTGCAGCGCGAGGGCTTCCGCCAGGTGTGGAGGCTCTCGTCCACGGCCGAGATCGACGCCGCGCGGATCGAACGCCGTCCGCTGTGGACCGACAAACGCGAGGAGCACGGCCCCTTCGATATCATCGGCGACGTTCACGGCTGCGCCGACGAGCTCGAGCTGCTGCTCGACCGGCTCGGCTACGAGCTCGCGTGGGTCGATGGCGATAGCGGGCGTGAAGCGCGTCTGCGCTCGCCGACCGGGCGCAAGCTCGTCTTCGTCGGCGACCTCGTCGACCGCGGGCCGCGCACGCCGGATGTCTTGCGCATCGCGATGGCGGCTGTCGCATCGGGCATCGGCTTTGCGGTCCAGGGCAATCACGACAACAAGCTGCATCGCTGGATGGCTGGGCGCGACGTCAAGATCGCGCACGGCCTGCAACAGACGATCGATCAGCTTGCCGCCGAAGACGACGCCTTCAAAGCCTCGGTGAAGACGTTCCTCTACGACCTGCGTAGCCATTTCTGGCTCGACGACGGCAAGCTCGCGGTCGCACATGCGGGGCTCAAGGAGGACATGATCGGGCGCGGCTCGCCCGCCGTGCGCGACTTCGCGCTCTACGGCGAAACCAGCGGCGAGATCGACGAATACGGCCTGCCGGTCCGCGCCGACTGGGCGGCCGCGTACCGCGGCAAGACGACGGTCGTCTACGGCCATACGCCCATTCCCGCCGCCGAATGGGTTAACAACACGATCTGCATCGACACGGGCTGCGTGTTCGGCGGCAAGCTTACGGCGCTGCGCTGGCCCGAAAAAGAGCTGATCGAGGTCGTGGCCATGCGGGTCCATTGCGAGCCCGTGCGCCCGCTCGCGGCGCGAACGGCCGAGCGCAGTGCGCAGAGCACCGCGGACGACCTTCTCGACTACGCGGATGTTTCCGGTCGCCGCTGGATCGACACCACGTTGAGCAAGCGCATCGTCGTGCCGGCGGAGGCCTCAGCCGCCGCCCTCGAGGTGATGAGCCGCTTCGCGATCGCGCCGCAGTGGCTGATCTATTTGCCGCCGACCATGTCGCCGGTCGAAACCAGTAGCCGCGACGGATGGCTGGAGCGACCCGAGGAGGCCTTTGCGTTCTTCCGAACGCGGGCGCAGAGCCACGTCGTGCTTCAGGAAAAGCATATGGGCTCGCGCGCCGTGATTGCGCTGTGCCGCGACAATACCGTGGCGCGGCGGCGCTTCGGCATCATGTCGGACGACGCCGGCGCCATATGGACGCGAACCGGCCGCGCCTTCTTCGCCGACCGCGTCATGAGCGTCGGCGTCCTCAACCGCCTGCGTGCCGCGTTCGACGCCGTCAAGCTTTGGGAGGAGCTCGCGACCGACTGGGTGCTGCTCGATGCGGAAATCATGCCATGGTCCGCCAAAGCCTCGAGCCTGATCGAAAACCAGTACGCGCCGGTGGCGGCGGCCGCGCAGGCCGGATTGAGCGCCGCGCTCGACGCCGCGCAGCGCGCGGCCGCCCGCGGCGTCCCGATCGACGCGATGCGCGACCGCCTCGCCGACCGCGCCGCACGGGCGCAGAAATACGCCGTGGCGTGGCAACCCTATGCGTGGCCGGTGACCGGGATCGACGATCTGCGGATCGCACCCTTCCACATGCTGGCGAGTGAAGGGGCGGTCCATTTCGACAAGCCCCACGCTTGGCACATGGCGATTGCCGAGCGTCTGGCGACCGTGGGACCGCCGCTGATGGCGACCCGATGGCAGGCGCTGGCGCTCGACGATGCCGAGGCCTGCGCCGGCGCTGCGACTTGGTGGGAAGAACTCACCCGGCGCGGCGGCGAGGGAATGGTGGTCAAGCCGGCCACCTTCATTGCGCGCGGCGCCAAAGGCTTGATCCAGCCGGCGCTGAAAGTGCGCGGCGGCGAGTACCTGCGCATCATCTACGGTCCCGAATATGACGCGCCCGACAACCTGTCGCGCTTGCGTGAACGTGGGGTCGGCGGCAAGCGCGCCTTGGCGCTCAAGGAGTTCGCGCTGGGATACGAAGCGCTGACGCGCTTCGTCGCCCATGAGCCGCTGCGGCGGGTCCACGAGTGCGTGCTGGCGGTCCTCGCGATGGAGACCGAGCCGATCGATCCGAGGCTATGACGGTTCGCGCCGAAGGGCGCGACAGCGAATCTAGGTCGCCGCCGTCCCGCCCCGATTCCACCCGCGTGCGCCCTCCCCGTAGATGTCGAATCCCTTGTCGGTGACGACCACGGTGTCTTCCAGCTTGATGAACCCGCGCTTGGGATGGGCGAGCGTCGTCTCGACCGAGACCACCATCCCGGTTTCGAGCGGTCGTCGCGCATCGTAATCATCGTACGGCACCGGCCCCGTCGCGGTGAGGCGCGGCGCCTCGTGGCTCACGAGGCCCATGCCGTGGGCGAGGAAGTGCATGTGGTTGTGCTGTTTCGAGGCGCGCACCAGCGGATCGGCGGCCGCATAGATGTCGCCGCCCATCACACCCGCCTTGATCGGCTTCATGGCGGCGCGCTGGATCGTCTCGATCTCGCCCAGCAGGTCTTCGAGCTCGGCGTCGGGCTCGCCCTGGATCGCCATGCGGCAGAGATCGCCGATATAGCCGTGATAGTTGCCGCCGGAGTCGAGCGAGAGGATGTCGCCTTTCTCCCAACGCTGTTCGGACGGCGCGCGGTTGAGGCTCGTGCCCGCCGTGATCAGGCAGTACTCGAAGGTAAGGCCGCGGTTCGTCTCCTCGCGCCGCAGCGCCTCGGTGAGCTCGCGCTTGGTCGTGCCCGGCCCATGCCTGGTGATCACCGCCTGCATCGAGTCGATCACGGCTTCCGACGCGATCTTCAGCTTGGCGAGCTCGTCGGTGCTCTTCACGGCGCGCAGGCGCTCGAGCACGAACAGCGCGTCGGAGAACTCGCTGTCCGGAAATCCATCCTGCAGGGCCGTGCCGGAATCGACCGGCAGGAACGCAATCTCGGCGCCGATGCGCCGTGCCGGGAAGCCGGCCTTGCGAATGTGGTCGACCGCCTTGGCGATCACGTCGACCGAGCCGGACGAATTGGCCTGCACCTGCGAGACCCACATCGGCTCGTTCTGCGTCTGGAAACCTTCGAGCCGGTGCCCGAAGAACGCGGCCTTGGCGGGTGCGCCCTTGGGATAAACGAAGACCGGCAGGTAGCGCGAGAGACCCATCGCGTCCATGTAATCGAAGAAGAACGCGCGGTGCCCGCCCGTGAGATATTGCACGTTGTGCTTCGAGGTCGCGACCAGCACGTCGATGCCGGCCTCCTCCATCAGGCGATCGAGCCGCGCGGCGTCGAACGGAATGGCCGGAGCGCCTGATGATTTCGTCGCGGTGAGCATGATCGGCATTCCTCTGCGATGACGGGACGGATGGCACTACCGCGGCGCGGCCAAGTCAAGGCGGCCGGAACCGGCCGGCGTTCGCCGGATTGTTCCGGCGGCGCCCCGTTGCGCCCGCATCGCGATCCACATAACCCGGATCATCATAAGCTGTATCGCGACGAACGAACCAATTACCGGAGGCTGTCATGGTGAAGGCTTCGTTTCGGTCCCTGCCGGCTCGCCCCCGGTCGTATCTGCTCCGGGGTGTCGCAGCGCTGGCGCTCGCATGCGCATTCACGTCGCTCATGCTGCCGTCGGCCGACGCACAGCGCGCGCGTGAAAATCCAGCATCGCTGCCCGAGCAGCAGGTCGGCCAGAGCTTCAGCGTGAAGCCGCAGGACCTGCCGCCGCCGTTCGCCAGCGCAAGCGCCTCCAACGGCTCGACAAACGTGCCCTATCGCGGGCAGACGCTGCGCGTGCCCGAGGGCTTTACCGCACAGCCGTTCGCGACGGGTCTTTCCAATCCGCGGCGGCTGCTGGTGCTGCCGAACGGCGACGTCGTCGTCGCCGATCAGGATGGCGGCGAGGTCTACCGTATGCACGACCGCGACGGTCACGCCGACAAGCCGACACGCATCGCCTCCGGCTTCGACCGGCCCTATGGGCTCGCCTGGCGCGACAACGAGATCCTCGTCGTCGACCAGCGCGGCATCTGGAGCGTGCCCGAGCACGGCGCCAAGCGGATGATCACGGCGCGCAATGTGTTCGGCGCTTCCCAGGGCCACGAAAACCGCGCCATCGCAATCGATCCGAAGACGGGCGCGCTGTTCGTCGGCGTCGGCTCGATGGGCAATGTCGGCGTCGAGCCGGCCGTGAAGGCCACCATCCAGCGGTTCGATGCGGACGGCAAGAACCAGGCGACATACGCATCCGGCCTGCGCAATGCGGCCGGGCTCGCGGTCAACCCCGACAATGGCGAGCTGTTCGCGGTCGTGCAGGAGCGCGACGACCTCGGCGACCGTCTCGTCCCCGACTATCTTACCCATGTCGATCAGGGCGCGTTCTACGGCTGGCCCTATGCCTATATCGGGCCGAACCCGCAGCCGCGGCTCGGTGCGCAGCATCCCGACAAGGTGAAAGCCGCGGTCGTGCCCGACCTGCTGTTCGAGGCCCACTCGGCGCCGCTCGATGTCGTGTTCTACGCCGGCGACCAGTTTCCGGCGCAATATCGCGGCAGCGCGTTCGTGGCCCTGCACGGCTCATGGAACCGGGCGCAGCCGCTCGGCTACAAGATCGTGCGCGTGCCATTCAAGAACGGGCGGCCGGAAGGCAGCTACGAGAACTTCGCGACCGGCTTCTGGGTCGGCGGCCTACGCCGCGCCGAGGTGTGGGGCCGCCCCGCAGCGCTCGCGGTCGCCAAGGACGGCGCGCTGCTCGTCGCCGACGACACCGGCGGCACGATCTGGCGGATTGCCTACACGGGGAAGAAGTGAAAGTGCGCGGCGGGCGCGTTGCCGCCTCACGTTTAGGTGATAACGGCTCCGTTGACCTTCCCGTCCGCGTTGGAGGCGAGCATCCTCGAACGCGCGCCGGGGCGCCGGCGCGTGTAGTTGCGCCGCCGGTCGGGTGGCTTCCCATTCGTCCAATGATCGCGAACCTGGAGGCCCCGATGCCGGGTCATGAATCCTTCCGTTTTGCTTCGTCCTGCCTTGTCGGCGCGCTCACCCTTGCGGGCCTGCTCGCGCCCGCTGCCGCGCAACAATCGGCGCCCGCATCGAGCGCGCAACATCCTGCGCCGTCAATGGCGGCACCATCATCGGCGGCAGCGCCGACCGATCCCGCGTCTCTGCCCGACCAGCAACTCGGCCATCGCTTCACCGTGAAGGCCGAGGACCTCCCGGCGCCCTACAAGGGAACAATCGCAGCGGCCCGCTCGCTGATCGTACCCTATGCGGGTCAGGTCCCGCGCGTGCCGGAAGGCTTCACGGCGACCCCCTTCGCGACCGGGCTCACCCATCCGCGCCGCCTGCTGGTGCTGCCGAACGGCGACGTGCTCGTCGCCGAGCAGAAAGCCGGCTGGGTCACGCTGCTGCGCGACCAGGACGGAGACGGCCGCGCCGATTACGTCGAGCGCCAGGCCGAGGGGTTCAATGGGCCCTACGGGCTCGCGTGGCGCGACGGCGAGGTGCTGGTCGCCGACCAGGACGGCATCTGGCGGGTGCCGCATCAACTCGGCAACCTGCGGCCCGGCCGCAATGTCGAGCTGCACGTCGCCGACGTCCCGGCCGAGGAACGCAAGCCCACGCCCCACATCGTCGGCGAACGGATGCTGACGGCCAAAGGCGTGTTCGGCATCGTGCGCGGCCACGCCAACCGGCACATCGCGATCGATCCGAAGACCGGCGAGATCTTTGTCGGCGTCGGCTCGTCCGGCAACATCGGCGTCGAGCCGGAGGTCAAGGCGACGATCCAGCGCTTCGAGCCGGACGGCGGCGGGCAGACGACGTACGCGTCCGGCACGCGCAACCCGACCGCGCTCGCGTTCAATCCCGACACCGGCGAGCTGTGGGCAACCGTTCAGGAGCGCGACGGACTAGGCGACGGGCTCGTGCCCGACTACCTGACGCACGTGCAAAAAGGCGGCTTTTACGGCTGGCCCTATTCCTACATCGGGTCGAACCCGCAGCCGGGCTTTGCCCAGATGCGGCCCGACAAGGTGAAGGCCGCAATTACGCCCGACCTCCTGTTCGAGGCGCACTCGTCGCTGCTCGATCTCGCGTTCTACACCGGCAACCAGTTCCCGGCGGAGTATCGCGGCGACGCCTTTGTGGCGCTCAAGGGCTCGTGGAATCGCTCGCAGCCGACCGGCTACAAAGTCGTGCGCGTGCCGTTCAAGAACGGCCGCCCGCAGGGCTACTACGAGAACTTCATGGTTGGCTTCTGGACCTCGAACGTCAACCGCGCCGAGGTGTGGGGCCGGCCCGCCGCGCTCGCGATCGCCAAGGACGGCGCGCTGCTCGTCGCCGACGACACCGGAGGCACGATCTGGCGGATTGCGTATACGGGCACGAAGAAGCAGGCGACCAAGCCGGCGGAGAGCAACGGCGCCGCGGTGAAGTGAGAACGAAACACTTCCACGTCATGGCCGGGTTTGTCCCACGGGTGTCCGGTTCAAGCTTGGTCTAGGTTGAGGCTCAACTGGCGGGGATCGTAAAGGATGAGTGGGGGCGGTTCGAGCAGGTGGCCGATGGGCCGCCGATGCATGAGATTTTGTGCCACGAGGCGAACGAATGAGAGCAGCGTTTTGACGCTGCTCTGGACGC
>DASXCK010000323.1:0-6089 GCA_036491235.1 Xanthobacteraceae bacterium
CAACGGCATGCCCAGCCTATGGGCACGCATCTTCGACCGGCTCGGCCTGCGCCCGGACGCACGCGTGCTGCAGGTCGGCGCCGGCACCGGCTACTACACGGCGGTGCTCGCCGAGATCGTCGGGACGCGCGGCCGGGTGACGGCGGTCGAGGCGGATGGCGAGCTGGCGGAGCGCGCGCGGCGCATCTCGCGCCATGGCCGCAGGTCGAGATCGTCGCCGGTAACGGATGCACGCATGATGCGGGCGAAGTCGACACCGTGATCGTGTTTTCCGGCGCGACTCATCCGGCGCCGCTCTGGCTCGACCGCCTCGCGCCAGGCGGCGAGCTTCTGCTGCCGCTCACCGACGACAACTGGCGGGGCTTCTTGCTGCGCGCAACGCGCGGCCGCGATGGCCACCCCGGGCGCATCGTGCTGCCGCACGCTCGGCGGCAAAACACGTTCGCGGCAACCTCGATCGGCGCGGTCGGCATCTTCCCGTGTGCCGGCGCACGCGATGATGTGGCTGCCGAACGGCTGCACGCGACGCTCGCGGCGGTTTTCGGCATCGCTTATGAGGACATTCCGATCCAGGCGCTGCACCGCGGCGATCCCGATCCCGACGCGATGGATCGGGTCTGGTATCACGGCCCCGGATTCTGGCTGGAGCAGCGCGAGTCAAAGAGCAGCGCGTAAGGTGGGCAAGGGCGGCTGATGCTTTTAACGTGCAACACGGCCGATCTAATACCGTGCGATCGCGCTGGCCGCCGGGCCGCCTTTGCCCGCCCTACGGATCATCTCCTGCGAAACAGCCCGCGCAGCGTGGTGGCGTCATCCCAGCGGATGTCGGCGATGCGCCAGCTCTCGCCGACCTTCAGCAGCTCCACGACCACTTTCTCGGGCTTGCCGAAATTGATGAAGCTCACGGCGGCGGTCGCCTTGCTGCCGGCTTCCCGGGCGACGACGCTCAGGCGTCTGATGTTCCATTCCTGATGACCTACGAATGGATCGCCGTCGAGCAACGGCGGTTCGCCGCCCCTGGCGGCGGCGCGCCGGTCGTCGAGGATGAGCGACGCGAGGCCGGGGGTGAAATAGTGCCGGATGGCGGCCGCGTCGTCGAGCGAGATGCCCTTCTGCCCCTCGGTACCCACATAGGCTCCGTAGATTCGCTCGACAAAACTCCTCGCCGTGATGTCGCCGGCGCGCGCGCGCAGTGGCGCAGGCACTGCGAGAATGGCGGCGAGGCCCGCCGCAAAACCGCGGCGCGAGATCGTCATGCGCGCCATCGGTAAAATCCTCTATCAGTTCAGGCTTGGTCCGCCGCGCCGCCCCACAAGGGGTCATACGCACGTGGCGTCAAAAGGTTGCGAATATGACGCCACGTGCGGCTGCACGCGGCCGCAAGTGGGCTGGTCGCGCGCCGCCGCTGCCGCTAGCATGGACAAAATGGCGCCCGACAAAAACTGTGGCGCGACCGCGACGGGAGGATGTCATGAAGCAGACGTTGCGCCGATGGATCCGCGTGGTGGCGGTTGCGGCGGCCGCCGCCTTGGCGCAAGCGGCCGCGGCCGAGAACGTGCCGCATTTTCAGGTCGATCCGTTCTGGCCAAAACCGCTGCCGAACAACTGGATCATGGGCCAGGTCGCGGGCGTCACGGTCGACGAGAACGATCACGTCTGGATCATCCACCGGCCCGGAACGATTCTCGCCGACGAGAAGGAGGCGATGAAGACGCCGCCGACCGCGCGTTGCTGTCATCCGGCGCCGCCCGTCATGGAGTTCGACCAGGACGGCAACCTGCTGCGCCACTGGGGCGGCCCGGGCACGGGCTACGAGTGGCCGAAGAACGAGCACGGCATCATGGTCGAGGACGACGGCAGCGTATGGATTGGCGGCAACGATCCGGACGACGCGCAGCTCCTCAAGTTCACCGGCGACGGAAAATTCCTCCAGCAGCTCGGCCATGCGGGCCAGAGCGCCGGCTCGAACTCGCACGACACGCTTGGCCGGCCTGCGCACATGATGATCGATCCGGCGGCGAACGAGCTCTACGTCGCGGACGGCTACCGCAATCACCGGGTCATCGTGTTCGACGCCAAGACGCTCGCATTCAAGCGGCTGTGGGGCGCCTACGGCCATGTGCCGAGCGACGAGAAGCTGCCGCCCTACAGCCCGACCGGCCCGCTGCCGCAGCAGTTCGGCAACCCGGTCCACTGCGTGCGGCTCGCGCACGACGGGCTCGTCTACGTGTGCGACCGCGCCAACGACCGCATCCAGGTCTTTCACAAGGACGGCACGTTTGTGAAGGAATTCCGTTTCGAGCCGCAGACGCTCGCCAACGGCTCGGTGTGGGACATGGTTCTGTCGAACGATCCGGACCAGCGCTACATGTTCGTCGTCGACGGCGCGAACGAGCAGGTGAGCGTCGCGCTACGCGAGACCGGCGAGGTGTTGGAGAAATTCGGCCAGGCCGGCCGCATGGCGGGCGAGTTCAAGTGGGTGCACAACGTCGCGCTCGACTCCAAGGGCAACCTCTATACCACCGAGGTGGGCTCGGGCCGCCGCGTGCAGCGGTTCAAGCGGATCAATTGAGGGGACGGCGACGAAATCACACGCAATGCGCCGCGATGTGCTATAGAGGCGACGCATTTTCCGGAGGGGTCGAGATGCGTCGCCATTCCCTATTTGCCGCCGCCCTGGTGCTGCCCTTGCTTGCCGCCGTCATTGTGCTGCCCCTGCTCGCCACCCCGGCGCAGGCGGGCTGGTTCGGCTTCCGCGGCGGCCACACCAACGACATCGGCGGCATCTTCCCGTGGTCGCCCGATCTGCGCGGCCACTACCACGAGATCGCGGCGGCCGAATGCGCGCGCTGGAACAAGATCGCGACCGTCACCAGCGTGCACCCTCACTACGGCGACTACGTCGCTTTCGTGTGCCGCTTCCCACGCGGGTACGACCCGCGGCGGGAAGAGGGTTGGCACTGGCCGTTCTGAGGCCATTGAGGAAGCGCCATGCGTCAGCATCTGCGCCACGGCAAACGCGCGATCCCGCTCCTCGCCGTGCTTGCGCTCGGCCTCGCGCTCGCGGGCTGCGACCGCTGCGGCGATTTCTTCTGGCACACGCAGCCCGGCTCATGCCACGCGCAGCCAGCGCCGAATTGAGCCGGCGTTTCGAGCGCGAGACGACGGAGGATCGCATGCGTACGCGCCTGAGCCTGATCGCGCTCGCGGTGCTCGGTCTCATCGGCCTGTCCGCCGCGCCTGCGCACGCGCAGGCCTATCCCACCCACCCGGTGCGGCTGATCTCGGATTCGGGGCCGGGCAGCGCGCTTGACGCGATTTTGCGCGTGGTCGCGCAGGGGCTCTCGCAGGTATGGAGGCAGCAGGCCGTGGTGGTCAACCAGCCGGGCGGCGGCGGCTCGCTCGCAGTGCGCACGGCCGCGACGGCGACGCCCGACGGCTACACCTTCGGCATCATGGCGCTGTCCACCTTCGTGGCATTGCCCGGCACCGCCGACAACCTGCCGGTCCAGATGCCGCGCGATTTCACGGCCGTCGGATTTCTCGGCGGCGCGCCGATGTTCATCACCGTCGGGCCATGGCTCGGGCCAAAAACGCTCCCCGAGCTGATCGCACTCGCCAAGCAGCGGCCGGGCGAGCTCGCGTTCGGCGCGAACGGCGTCGGACGCCTCACCCACCTCACCGGCGAACTCC
This sequence comes from Xanthobacteraceae bacterium, assembly GCA_036491235.1. Taxonomy (GTDB): domain Bacteria; phylum Pseudomonadota; class Alphaproteobacteria; order Rhizobiales; family Xanthobacteraceae; genus JAVDCA01. Next base: position 3,694 of record DASXCK010000323.1, read on the forward strand.
TGCAGGCGCGCGCCGGCATCAAGCTGCAGATGGTCCCCTATTCGGGTGGCACCGCGCAGGTGCTCAACGACGTCATGGGCAAGCGCATCCCGCTGGTGTTCGAGGCCTATTCGGGAATCGCGGGCGCGCTCAAATCCGGCACCGTGGTCCCGCTTGCGGTCGCGGCGCCAAAACGGCTCGCGGCGTTTCCCGACGTCCCGACCGTCGCCGAAACGCTGCCCGGCTTCGAGGCCGGCGGCTGGCTCGTCCTGCTCGCGCCCAAAGGGACGCCCGACGCGATCGTGCAGAAGGCCAATGCCGACCTGATCAAAGCGGTCGCGCTGCCGGACATGGCGCGGCGCATCGCCGGCATCGGCTGGGAGGAGCGCCCGCTCACGCCCGCCGAGACGCTCGCCTTCATCCAGGGCGAGCAGGCCAAATGGGCGCCGATCGTCAAGCAGATCGCGGCGGCACACTGAAATCTCGCGCGACGGCGGCAACGCCCGGTTAAGCCCGCCCATGCTATCGCGGCGGCATGTGGTCCTCGGCCGAGCTTCTGGTGAACTACGGCGAGGTCGCCGGCACGATGGTCGTCGCCGGCGCGCTCGCGGACTGGTCGCTCAACGATCGGCAGCGGGCGCGGCTCGCCGCGAAGAGCAGGATTTCAAGTCCGTATGGCAGCTCTATGCGGCGCCGTTCCGCAACCTGATCGTGCGGCATCGCGAATTGATGCCGTGGCGCCGAAAGAGCGCCGCGAGTTATGCACCGCCGACCGGGGCCGAACGCGTGCCGGCGGAATAGCCTGGCCGCCGGACCGCCAACGGCGGTCAAATTTGACATAGGTCAAAAATCATTGCGCGGGCGTGCCTAGCTTTTGCGGCGAGGCTTGGCGGACGACCTTGGCATCGCGTGGGGGCAGCATCCTCCGCACATCGACAAAACTGTTCAGCAGCAAACGTCGACCCGCGCGATGAACCGTCGGCACGCCTGTCCGGGACCGACGCGCCGAGCGCCGAGGTCGCGGCGGGAGCGCGTCAAGCCGCAAACGCTAGCGAGGCACGGGCGCTGATCGATCTGCAACTGACGTAGAAAGGAAATCACCATGATGCGCCATCTACTCATAGCCCTGGCGGCCACGATTGTCGTCGGCGCGAGCATCATTCCCGATGAAGCCCTCGCCCGACGCGGCGGCGGCGGACGCGGCGGAGCCATGGCCGCGCGCGGTCCTGGCGGCGGAGCTGTCGCACGTGGTCCCCGCGGGGGCGTCGCCGTGCGCGGTCCCCGCGGCAACACGGCCGCGGGGCGCGGATACGGCTACCGGCCCGTCGCCGGCCGTCCGGTCGCGGGGGCCGCCGCGCGCGGCGCGGTTTATCGAAATGGGGCGTATCGCGGCGCCGCGTGGGGCGCCGCCGCGGCCGGCGCTGCCGCAGTGGGTGCCGGCTACTATGGTAACGGCAACTACAACAACAGCTGCTATCGCGATTCTTATGGCCAGCTGATCTGCCCGAATGACTCTCAGTATCAGTACTGAGAGGCAGTACTGAGAGCAGCCAACCCTCCCGCAGGCCGTGCGGGGCCATGATCCGGCCCCGCACGGTGCCGCCGCGAGAGCCACTCATCCGAGCACGCTCAGCCTTCGCCACTACGCCATTATGGCCTCCCTGTTGAACATATCCCGCCTCAGCACTTGGTCGTGCCGTACCGCGCCGCAAGCCACAGCCCGAGCGCGCCGACCGGCACGATGACCAGCGGCGCGACCTCCGCACTGACATTCGTCAATGCGCCGAGCAGGAAGATCAGCCCCGCCACCGCGAACCCGAACGGATAAGAGGCGCGCCGGCTGCGGAAGCCGAGTCGCCGCGCAATCACGACCAGCACCACAAGGGCGCCGACCCACAGCAAGGCCGTCGTGACCGTCATCTTTCGATGCTGCCGCCGAACATGCGCTACCGCGCCGGCACCTGGATCGGATTGCAGTTGTGCCGGCCCGACTCGATGCACTCTTCCGCCTTGCGCGCGTCGATCAGCGCATTGACGAGCCAGATGCCGCCGCCGATCAGCAGCACCGCGACCGCCAATATGATGAGGTTGGTGCGGCGCCGCTCGGCGTCCGTTTCCTCCTCGTCGTCGTGCGGGGGCTGAGGCTGCGGTTGCGTCATGACGACATCCAATGCTCGTCAGGGCCGGGCATGACCTTTCGAAGAACGGCGTCGCTTCGTTCGCCTATGCCCGGCCATCCGCGTCTTCTGTCAAGTAAAGCGCGGATGCGCGAGCCGAGCCCGCGCATGACAATTGATGATTACGACGCCATCGTCTCCTTGACGGTCGCGACCAGCGTCTTGAGCGAGAACGGCTTGGCGAGGAACTTGTGCTGGCCTTCCGGCCGGTTGTTGGCAAAAGCCTCCTCGGCATAGCCC
>DASXCK010000324.1:0-10881 GCA_036491235.1 Xanthobacteraceae bacterium
GTGCAGACGTCGGTCGTGATCGTGAAGCCGGGCGGCACCGGCAGGCCGAGATTGGCCATCTCGGCGAGATTGGCGCCCTTGCCGCCGAGCAGGTTCTTCATCTGCGCCCTGCCCTCGGCCTTGCCGTCGCCGAAGGTGTAGACCCATTTGCCGCTGCGCGCCGCCGGCACGGCGGTCGAACGTGATGGCTTCGCGACGGCCGGACGTGAGGGCTTCGCGGCGCGCGCCGGCTTCTTGTTCGGCTTGTTGGTCTTGCGCTTTACCTTGCCGACGGCGCGTCGCGCCGCCGCGGTCGTTCGCGAGCGTCGGGCAGCTGATTTCTTGGCCATGGGGAATACCGGAGAGATCCTTTATCTCCGGCACAAAGCACGGCCACCGGGTGGCGCGCAACCCTGCTTTTGTATCGATGCACGAGCGACTTTTAGCGCCGGCTTCGCGTGGGAACTTCCCTGACCTCAGGGACTTGTACGTAATTCAGCTCGCGCCAAGCGACGTATCGAGAGCGGCCCGGGGCGCACCCGGGTCGGCGGGCGCCGGCGCGCTCTGCGCCGGCGATTTGCGCCAGGCGCCCGTGCGCACGCGGTCGCGCAACGGTTCGATCAGGAGGTCGTTGAACTTGGCGAGCCCGATCGCAAGACCCACCATGAACGGCGTCGCCACCAGCGTCAGCGCCCAGCCACGCCAAGTCCCGGGGAAGAAGGCAAGCGCAACGATGAATCCGGCGAGCCATTGGACGAGAAAGAGCGGATAGGCGATGTCGCCGAGCGTCTTGTCGATGCGCGCGAGGCGCGGCCCCGGCTTGTAGTCGGCGAGGCCCGACACCACGAACACGAAGGCAAGGGTGCCGATATAGTAGCTCGCACCATAGACATAGGAGTCGGGCAGGATCGATCCGGCCGCCGCCATGTTGACGACCCACAGCGCAAACGCGATCAGCCCGCACCGCACATCGACCTTGAAGGCGCCGCGCCGGCGCAGGAAATAGACGAGCGCGCCGGCCGCAAACGAGAGCAGTGCGGACGGTGCGCTGAAGTAGCGCGCGCTGACGCCGTAGCCGGCCTCCAGGCACACGAGGTGATAGACGATGCCGACGCCGAGCGCGGCCGCCGCGAACGCTTCGCGCCGGGCGATCACCAGCCACAGGAGCACGTACATTTCGATCTCGACCGCGAGCGACCAATAGGCGGGCGAGAAACGAAACTGTGGGTCGCGAAACTGCAGCGGCAGGACCAGCAGGTTCATCAGCACGTCGCGCTGATTGCCGGCATCGAGTTGCCAGAACTTCAGGTACGCCGCCGCCTGGTCCGGCACAAAGGCGACGAAAGCGAGCGTCGCGGCGCAGACGACGTAGCAGGGCGGCAGCAGACGCAGCAGGCGGTTGGTCCAGAAGCGCTCGCCGTCGAACCGATAGACCTCGTTGAGCGCCGCCGTGATGATGAAACCCGACAGCACGAAGAAGCCGCGGACCGCATAGTATCCATAATGGGCGAAGTAGTGGCTGCCGACGAGATGCGACAGCACCACCATGTACGCCAGGAAAAAGCGTAGCTGCCCGAACATGAAATTCATGCCACGTGCGACCGGTCCCCGTGCAAAAGGAGTCCGATCTGAAGATGCCCGACCTAAGGCTTTCCACGTAGCACGGCCGCTCTTAAGAAAAGCTATCTCGGGTTGCGCAAGCGTGAACCACTTCTCGCATGTTACTCGGGCATTTATCGTTACGAAAATCGAAACGCGCCCGTTGTCGCATACGCAAAGTCATTCGCGCATCGCGGCATCCAAGTGGAATCAGCCCTCGATCTTGGAGAAATCGGCGACCGCAAGCGTCGCGGCGCGGATCTGGTTGAGCAGCCGCAACCGATTGGCCCGCACCGCCTTGTCGTCGGCGTTAACCGTAACCTTATCGAAGAAGGCGTCGACGTGCGGACGCAGCTTCGCCATGGCGCGCATGGCGGCTTCGAAATCTTCCCGCGCGACAGCCGCGGAGGCCTCGCGCTTGGCCGCGTCGATCGCGGCAGCGAGGGCGCGCTCTTCGGCCTGAGCATAGAGCGCCGCGTCAGGAACGCCGTCGAACGTCGTTGCGTCGCGCTTCTCTTCGATGCGCAGGATATTGGCCGCGCGCTTCGACCCGGCGAGGAGGTTCTTGCCGTCCTCGGTGTCGAGGAATTTGCCGAGCGCCTCGACGCGGCGGGCGACCAGCACGAGGTCGTCCTGGCCCTCCATCGCGAACACCGCGTCGACCAGATCATGGCGCGCGCCCTGCTCGCGCAGCTGCACCTTGAGGCGATCGGCGAAGAAAACGAGAAGGTCGGCCGGCACGCGTTGGCTGTCGATCAGGCCATGCCGCGTGCCCGCCACCAATATGGCCTGCTTGATCGTCGCCAGCAGCGGCAGGCGAACGGCGTCATCGAGCACGATGCGGATGACGCCAAGCGCCGCGCGGCGGAGCGCGTAAGGGTCCTTGCTTCCCGTCGGCTTCTCGTTGATCGCCCAGAAGCCCACCAGCGTGTCGAGCTTGTCGGCCAGCGCGACGGCGACCGACACTGGATCGGCCGGCACCAGATCGTCGGGCCCTTTCGGCCGGTAATGATCCTCGCACGCATGGGCCACCGCCTCGTCCTCGCCCTGTGCTTCGGCGTAATACTTTCCCATCAGGCCTTGAAGTTCGGGAAATTCGCCGACGACGTCGGTCAGCAGATCAGCCTTGCAAATCTTGGCGGCGCGCCGGACCTTGGCGACATCAGCCTTCACGATCGGCGCGAGCTCGACCGCGAGCTTCTCGATCCGCGCGATGCGCTCGGCCTGGGTGCCGAGCTTTTCGTGAAACACGATGTGCTCGAACTTGTGCAGACGGTCATCGAGCCGCGTTTTCAAGTCCGTCTCATAGAAGAACTTGGCGTCGGCGAGCCGCGCCCTGATCACACGCTCGTTGCCGGCAACGATGGCCTTGCCGCCGTCGGATGCCTCGATGTTGGCGACCAGGATGAACTTGTCGACGAGCGCCGCGGTCTGCGGGTCGCGCAGCACGAAGCATTTCTGATTGACCCGGATGGTGGTGCGGATGACCTCGGGCGGAATGGCGAGGAATTCGCGGTCGAACGACCCCATCAGCACGACCGGCCACTCGACGAGGCCCGCGACTTCATCGAGCAGCGCCTGGTCCTCGACGAGCTCGTAGCCCTGCGCAAAGGCGAGGTTCTTGGCGTCGGCCAGGATCTGCGCCTTGCGCCGATCCGGATCGAGCACGACCTTCGCCTTGGCGAGCTTCGCCATGTAGTCGTCGAAGCGCTTCACCTCGATGGTGCCGGGCGCCAGGAATCGATGCCCGCGCGTGGTTCGCCCGGCCGCGATGCCTTCGACCTGGAACGGCACCACCTCCGGCTCCTCGGTCTCCGGCCCGAAGGTCGCGACGATCGCATGCAGCGGCCGCACCCAGGTGAGCCGCCCCGCGCCCCAGCGCATCGACTTCGGCCACGGAAAGGTGCGGATGACGACGGGCAGCATCTCGGACAGCACGTCGATCGCGGGGCGACCAGGCCGCTCGATCAGCGCGAGATAGAAGTCGCCCTTCTTCGGATCGCGCTGGATGGTCGCCTCGTCGACCGAGGCGAGCCCGGCGCTCTTGAGAAAACCCTCGATCGCCTTAGCGGGCGAGCCGAGGCGCGGGCCCTTCTTCTCCTCGCGCAGATCCGGCTGGCGCACCGGCAGGCCCTGGATGGTGAGCGCGAGCCGCCGCGGCGTCGCAAACGCCTTGGCGCCCTCATAGACAAGCCCGGCATCCACCAGCTTGCCGGTGACGATCGTCTTCAAATCCTCCGCCGCCCGCGCCTGCATGCGCGCCGGAATTTCTTCGGAGAAGAGCTCGAGGAGAAGATCGGGCATTGGCTTACTCTTCACCCTCCCCAGCAGGGGGAGGGTCGGCGCGCGAAGCGCCGGGGTGGGGTGGTTGACTCCGTCATCGCCCAGTCGCGGTGACGGCTATGCTTCAGCGGCTCGTCGAATGTCATCGCAGACGACATAGCGTTATGAATGGCTTCCAGTACGCCATCCACGTTCCGCACAACGTCGTTGTTCCAAAAGCGCAGAACGCGATAGCCTTCCGATTCAAGCCACCGGGTCCGCTCTTTATCTGTTTCCGCGACGGGACCTTCCGCATGCGCAATGCTCATGCTCCCCCGCCCCGCGTCTTCAGCCAGGCGTCGCCGCAGGCCTTGGCAAGCTCGCGCACGCGCAGAATGTAGCTTTGCCGCTCCGTCACCGAGATCACGCCGCGGGCGTCGAGCAGGTTGAACACGTGGCTTGCCTTGATGCACTGGTCGTAGGCGGGCAGCGCCATCAGATGCACCTTGCCTCCCTGCGCCCAGCCGTCCGCGATGTATTTTTGGCACGCCGCTTCGGCCATCTTGAACTGCTCGAACAGCATCGCGGTGTCGGCGAATTCGAAATTATGCCGCGAGTACTCTTGCTCGGCCTGCAGGAAGATGTCGCCGTAGGTGACGCGGCGGCCGTCGTCGCGGCCGTTGAAATTGAGATCGAACACGCGGTCGACGCCCTGCACGTACATCGCGAGGCGCTCGAGACCGTAGGTGAGTTCGCCCGCGACCGGCGCACATTCGAAGCCGGCGACCTGCTGGAAGTAGGTGAACTGCGAAACTTCCATGCCGTCGCACCAGCACTCCCAGCCGAGACCCCACGCGCCGAGCGTCGGGCTCTCCCAGTCGTCTTCGACGAAGCGGATGTCGTGCAGCGCATGGTCGATGCCGATCGCGCCGAGCGAGGCGAGGTAGAGGTCCTGGATGTCGGGCGGCGACGGCTTCAGGATCACCTGGAACTGATAGTAGTGCTGCAGCCGGTTGGGGTTCTCGCCGTAGCGACCGTCCTTCGGGCGCCGCGAGGGCTGCACGTAGGCGGCGTTCCACGGCCGCGGCCCGAGGGCGCGCAGCGTCGTTGCCGGATGGAACGTGCCGGCGCCGACCTCCATGTCGTAGGGTTGCAGGATCACGCAGCCCTGGTCCGCCCAGAAACGCTGCAATGCCAGGATCAGCCCCTGGAACGAGCGCTCGGGCCGCATGTGAGCGGGAAGGTCGGCGTTGGACATGAGCCGTGAATCAGGCCGGTTTTCGGGGACAAGCGGGGGCGGAACGTAATGGCCACCCCCCATGGGGTCAAGGCGCGGGCCTCGGCGCAGCCTTGGCGCGCAACCTGCCGCAAGACCTGGAGCGGACATTGGCGCGCCCCCGGCTCGGTCTCGGTCCAAAGTGCGCGCGTGGACGCGATGACGCGGGCGGGCAGCGCCCCCTTGCGGCAATTGCGACCGAGGCCGTAGGACTGAAGCCCGGAAGCTCTTGGGGGAAGTGCCTTGCGCCGTTGCGTACTCCGACTCCTACCGATCATCGCGTCGCTCGTCGCGGCGCTTGCGATGCTCTCTGCCGGCGGCGCTGCGGCGCAGAGCTATCCGACGCGCCCGATCCGGCTGATCGTCGGGTTCTCGGCAGGCGGCACCACCGACTTTCTCTGCCGACTCATCGCCGACCGGGCGAGAAACGTGCTCGGGCAGAGCATCGTGGTGGAGAACAAGCCGGGCGCGAGCGGCGCGATCGCCGCCGACTATGTGTCGAAGGCCGCACCCGACGGCTACACGCTCTTTTTCTCGACCGCCGGCGCGCTGGCGATCAATCCGAGCCTGCGCAACGACCTTCCCTACGATCCGATCAAGAGCTTCACGCCGATCCTGCCGGTCGCGCGCAACACCGTGGTGTTCGCGATCAATCCCTCGCTCGGCGTCGCGACCGCGAAAGACATGATCGCGCGCGCGAAAGAGAAACCCGGTTCGCTCACGGTCGCGGTCACCGGCATCGGCGCGATCTCGCATCTCACCGTCGAGATGCTGCAGATGGCCGCCGACATCAAGCTGCAGGTGGTACCGTATCGCGGCGCCGGCGCGGCGATCGCCGATCTCGTCGGCGGGCAGGTCAATGCGCTGAGCGCCGAGGTGCCGGTGCTCATCTCGCAGATCAAGGCCGGCAAGGCGCGCATCCTCGCGGTCGCCTCGCAAAGCCGGTCGGATGCGATGCCCGGCGTGCCGACGTTCGTCGAGCTCGGCTATCCCGACGTGGTCGCAGACAACTGGTCGGGCCTGCTCGCGCCGCCGAAGACGCCGCCCGAGGTTGTCGCCAAGCTCAACGCCGCCCTCAACCAGGTGGTGAAGGACCCGGAAGTGCAGCGCCGGCTCGCCGACGTCGGCATCGCGACCATCGGCGGCAGCCCGGACGACCTGACAAAGCTGATCACGAGCGAGACCGCGCGTTGGCGCAAGGTGGTCACGCAGGCCGGCCTGAAGCCCACGAAATGAAGATGCGAATGGCGAATGGGCGAGTAGCGAATAGAAAGTGAGATTGGTGCAAAGGAGCCCCTGTTCCAATCGCTAATCGCTACTCGCGACTCGCAATTCGCCACAGGAGGGAGGAACCACATGCTCACCCGCCGCCTCTTTGTCGCCGCCGCCACGAGTCTCCTGGCCGCTCGCGCGAATGCACAGGCACCGGATTTTCCGACCCGCCCGATCAAGGTCGTCATCGCGTTCCCGCCAGGCGGTCCGACCGACTTCGTCGGGCGCCTGCTCGCCGAGAAGCTCAAGGACCTCCTCGGTCAACCGGTCATCGTCGAAAACAAAGCCGGCGCGAACGGCACGATCGGCGGGAACGAGGTCGCCAAGGCGGCGCCGGACGGCTACACGCTCTTCCTCACCACCTCGGGCGCCGTGGCGATCACGCCCAATCTGCGCACCGACACGCCCTACGACCCGGTGCGCGATTTCGCCCCGGTCTCGCGCGTCGTCAACGTGAACGAGGTGCTGGTGGTGCGGCCCGATCCGGCCATCAAATCCGCGAAGGATCTCGCCGCGCTCGCCAAGGCAAAACCCGCAACGCTCGCCTTCGCGTCGACCGGCGTCGGCAGCCCGCCGCATCTCGCGCTGGAGCTTTTCCAGGGGGCGGCGGGCGTCAAGTTCGTGCACGTCCCCTATCGCGGCGCCGCGCCCGCGATCACCGATCTGCTCGGCGGCCAGGTCGTTGCGATGTTCGCCGATGTGCCCGTGCTGCTGCCGCAGATTCAGGCCGGCAAGCTCAAACCGCTCGCGGTCGCGAGCGAGCAGCGCAATCCGGTGCTGCCCGACGTGCCCACGCTGACCGAGCAGGGTTACCCGAATACGGATTGTGACAACTGGTACGGCCTGCTCGCACCGGCGAAGACGCCGGCCGCGATCATCGCCAAGCTCAATGCCGCGATGCGCAGCGCGTTGACGGATCCGGTCGTGAAGGAGAAGCTTGTGAAGGTGGGCGCCGTGCCGACACCTTCGACGCCGGAAGAATTCGAGAGCTTCTTGCGCGAAGAGCTCGCCCGCTGGGGCAAGGTCATCCGCGAAAAAAGCATTACGGTGAAGTAAGGAGCAGGTTGGGTTGTGCTCTTACGAGACCCGACGCGCATGGTTGTCGGGTCTCGCGAAGACGCTCGACCCAACCTACGACTACGACTCACTCCGGCCGATAGATTCCGCTTGTCGGATCGCGCCGCAGCACCGGGATATTCTCCGGCGCCGTGCGCAGCGACGCGCCTGCGTCGAGCCCGTCGTTCACGCGCCGCCACTCCTTCGCCAAGACCCTGGCGACCACGGCGGAGCCGAGAATTCCAAGCGTCCAGCCGAGCACGGGCGGAATGAAGATCGGCATTCGCAACCTCCGCTCACAGTCCGTAGCGCGCCCATAACGCTCGCGCTTCGATCGCCGAAATGACGCCCTCGGCGAGATCGGGGCCGAGGCCAGCCGCGAGGCCCGGCCATCCCGAGAACGCCACGCCGGGCGTGCGTCGGCCAAACCAGCCGCGCTCGGGGCTCACCAGCGGCGTCATCACGCTCTCGCCGAAGCGCTCGCGCAACACCGCGCGCAAATCGCCCAGCCGATCGATCAAGCCGTAGCCGAGCGCCGTTTTGGCGCCCCAGTACTCGCCGGAGAAGACGGTATTTTCGGGGCCCGTCAGCCGCGCGCCGCGGCTCGTCCTCACAAGTGCGATAAAAGTCTCGTGAATTTCCCGCTGGATCGATTTGAGATGTTCGACCTCCTCGGGCCGCTCGGGCAGGAACGGATCGAGCGTCACCTTCCGCTCGCCCGCCGTGTAGACGCGCCGCTCGATGCCGAGCTTCTTCATCGCTTCGACCGCGCCGAAGCTCGCGCCGACGACGCCGATCGAGCCCACGATCGAGGATGGATCGCACACGATCTCGTCGGCCGCGCAGGCGATCATGTAGCCGCCGGACGCCGCCACATCCTCGACGAAGGCCAGGACCGTGACGCCCTTCTCCTGCGCCAGCTGACGGATGCGGCGGTAGATCAGGTGCGATTGCACCGCCGAGCCGCCAGGCGAATTGATGACCAGCGCGACCGCCTTGGACTTGGCCATCGCAAAGGCGCGATCGAGCGCGCGGGCATGGCCGGTGAGCGTCATTCCGGGCCGCAGCGGCGCTGCGGAGCCGATGACGCCGGTGAGCCGCACCACCGGCACCAGTGGAACGCCGCGCCAGCGCTTCGGGATCGCGGGCCGCAGCAACGCGCGCCCGCGCCCCAGCCATTGCCGCACATGGTCTGTCATCGATCCGCTCCTGTGACCCTGCTTAGGACGGGGCGAATCATTGCTCAAGCGGCGCGATCCCGGGAGCGCCGTATTCGCGCCCCGCTTGGAACAAATCTTGCTAGCAGGATATCGGCGTTACACCAGGGGATGCAGCACCGATGACCGTGAAAATTATTCTGCTGGCGATGCTGCTGGTCTCGATCGCAGCCGCTTATCACTTTCATGCGCCGGTTGCTGGGCGCCAGCGCAAGCCCGGGTGACGCGTCAGGAAACGCGCAGGCGTGGGCCGCATGTGCCCATGCGGTGGGCAGCCACGCGCACGCCGTAGGCATTTTTGTCCGTCAGTGGTCGTTCGCCGATCGCCGCAGCCGGCGTTCATGCCGATCGATGGCATTAAATCGGCATCAAACGTCCCGCGGCGCTACGGCAGCGCCAACGGCAACACCCGCGCGTCCCGCAGCACCGCCTCGGCCTCGGGGCTCGGCCGTCCGTCGGCGCCGTTGAGCGTGAGCCCCGGCAGCAAGGTGAGCGGCCCACGACTGCCTTTGACGGCGCGCACGATGACGCGGATCGCCGGCACGGCGGGCTTGGGATGCACCGGCAGTACCGTGATCGCGCCGAAGGCCTCCTCGATGATGCCGAGAAGCTCGGCAAGCCCGTCTGCGCGAAAGATCAAGGACAGCGTGCCGTCGCGGCGCAGCAGACGAGCGGCGGTGCCGAGCCAGATCGCGAGCGCGCCCGGCGGCGCCACATGCGCGATGCGGCGGCGCGCATCGGGCGAGGCCTGGGCGTGTCCGGCCGCGCGAAACGGCGGATTCATCAGCACACGGTCCGCCGTCGCGGGGCCGAGCCCGACCGCGACGAAGCGCGCGGGCGGCGCCGTCACGTCGAGCGCGTGCGCGCGCACGCGCCCGTCGAGGCCGTTGCGTGCCGCATTCGTGCGCGCGAGCTCGGCCAGCTGCTGATCGAGCTCCACCAGCCGTACCACGAGACCGGACACGCGTTGCGCCAGCGCGAGCCCGGCCGCGCCGACGCCGGCGCCGAGATCGACCGCGACCTCCCCCGGCGCCGCCGGCGTCGCGGCCGCGAGCAGGATCGCGTCATGGCCGACACGATGCCCGCGCGCGGGCTGGCGCAGGCGCAGCCGGCCGCCGAGAACGAGATCGTCCGTGAAGGTCGGGTCGGGCCGTTCAGTCGCCATGGCGCGGGCTCCGGCAAAAGGGTGCCCTGGACGCGGTCCGGGAAGGAGACCAGCCCGCCGACAAGGGCATGCGCCCGCGCCCGATCAAGGCCGCAGCTCGTGGCCGAGGCCTGCGTCCTGCAACAGCAGGCGTGCGGCGCGCTGATATTCGTCCGCCACCAGCACGCGGCGCGGCAGGATGCCGACCGAGCCCTCGAGCACGCTCATATTCTGGTCGGCGATGAAATGCGGAATGCCGGCGCCCTTGAGGAGCGCCTCGATGGCGGTCACCAGGATGCTGTCGTTGGTACGGACGATTTCCCGCATGGCCCGTGCTCCGGCGCGCTGGTTGAATTCTCGCCCATATAGATGCAATAGGCGAGCGTCTTCATCGGTCTGTATCGGCGACGCCGGCGCAGCGCCACAACGCCGTGCCGGCGTCCGAACGCCCTTGCCGGCTTAGCATACCGTTTCTATGCTTGCTTTGTCCCGCACCGCTCGGAGTGAAAGTTTTGGCCGTCGTCGTCCCGTTCGAAAGCCATGGCGAAACCTCGATCGACAAGCTGATCGACCTGGTGACCGCCGACATGGAGCGCGTCAACGCCGCCATCCTGTCGCGCACCGGGTCCGAGGTGACGATGATCCCGGAGGTCGCCAAGCACCTGATCACCTCGGGCGGCAAGCGGCTGCGGCCGATCCTCACCATCGCGATGGCGCAGCTCGTCGGCTATATGGGCGAAGGTCACGTCAAGCTCGCCGCCGCCGTCGAATTCATGCACACCGCGACGCTCCTGCACGACGACGTGGTCGACCAGAGCGACATGCGGCGCGGCAAGCTCGCTGCGCGCATGCTGTGGGGCAACGAGGCGAGCGTCTTGGTGGGCGACTTCCTGCTCGGCCAGGCGTTCAAGATGATGGTCGAGGTCGGTTCGTTGCGCGCGCTCGAGATCCTCTCGTCGGCCGCCGCGGTGATCGCCGAGGGCGAGGTGATGCAGCTCGTCGCCGCCAAGAACACCGCGACCACCGAGGACGAGTACCTGGCGGTGATCCGCGCCAAGACCGCCGAGCTCTTCGCC
>DASXCK010000325.1:0-6093 GCA_036491235.1 Xanthobacteraceae bacterium
CAAGCAGTCGGATGGGCGGCCGCATTATCTCGTGATCAATGCCGACGAGTCGGAACCCGGCACCTGCAAGGATCGCGAGATCATGCGGCACGATCCGCATCTTCTCGTCGAGGGTTGCCTGATCGCGTCATTCGCGATGGGCGCCCACGCGTGCTTTATTTATGTGCGCGGCGAGTTCATCCGCGAGCGCGAGCACCTGCAGGCGGCCGTCGACCAGGCCTACGAGGCCAAGCTGATCGGCAAGGGCAACGTGCACGGCTGGGACTTCGATCTCGTCGTCCACCACGGTGCGGGCGCCTACATCTGCGGCGAGGAGACCGCGCTGCTCGAAAGCCTCGAGGGCAAGAAGGGCCAGCCGCGCCTCAAGCCGCCGTTTCCGGCCAACATGGGCCTCTACGGCTGCCCCACCACCGTGAACAACGTCGAGACCATCGCGCAGGTGCCCGACATCATGCGGCGCGGCGCGGCCTGGTTCTCCGGCATCGGCCGGCAGAACAACACCGGCACGAAGCTCTACTGCGTCTCCGGCCACGTCGAGCGGCCGTGCAATGTCGAGGAGGCGCTGGGTACCCCGCTGCGCGAGATCCTCGAGCGCCATGCAGGCGGCGTGCGCGGGGGCTGGAACAACCTGCTCGCCGTCATCCCGGGCGGCTCGTCGATGCCCCTGGTGCCGGCCTCGCAATGCGACGAACTCAAGATGGATTTCGATGGTCTCGCGGCGGTGAAGTCCGCGCTCGGCACCGCCGCCATCATCGTAATGGACAAGTCGACCGATATCATCCGCGCGATGGCGCGCATCTCGTATTTCTACAAGCACGAAAGCTGCGGCCAGTGCACGCCGTGCCGCGAGGGCATGGGCTGGATGTGGCGCGTGCTCACCCGCATGGCGGAAGGCCGCGCGCACAAAAAAGAAATCGACATGCTGTTCGAGGTGACGAAGCAGATCGAGGGCCACACCATCTGCGCCTTCGGCGACGGCGCGGCGTGGCCCGTGCAGGGCCTGCTGCGCCACTTCCGGCCCGAGATCGAGCGGCGCATCGACCAGTATGCGGCGAACCCGCATCCTGAGCCGGTGCGGGTCGCGGCGGAGTAGGGGTCATGACCAAGCTCATCGTCGACGGCAGGGAAATCGACGTACCGCCCGAGTACACGCTGTTGCAGGCGTGCGAGGCGGCGGGCGCCGAAATTCCGCGCTTCTGCTTCCACGAGCGGCTGTCGATCGCCGGCAACTGCCGCATGTGCCTGGTCGAGCTCAAGGGCTCGCCCAAGCCGGTGGCGAGCTGCGCCTGGGGCGTGCGCGACTGCCGGCCGGGTCCGCAGGGCCAGCCGCCCGAGGTCAACACGCGCACTCCGATGGTGAAGAAGGCGCGCGAAGGCGTGATGGAATTCCTGCTGATTAACCATCCGCTCGATTGCCCGATCTGCGACCAGGGCGGCGAATGCGACCTGCAGGACCAGGCTATGGCCTACGGCGTCGGTTCGAGCCGCTTCCAGGAAAACAAGCGCGCCGTCGAGGACAAGTACCTCGGCGCCCTGGTCAAGACCTCGATGAACCGCTGCATCCAGTGCACCCGCTGCGTGCGCTTCGCGACCGAGGTCGCAGGCGTGCCGGAGCTCGGCGCTATCGGCCGCGGCGAGGACATGGAGATCACGACCTATCTCGAGCGCGCCATGACGTCCGAGCTGCAGGGCAACGTGGTCGACCTCTGCCCGGTCGGCGCGCTCACGTCTAAGCCTTATGCGTTCGTGGCGCGGTCGTGGGAACTCGGCAAGACCGAGTCGATCGACGTGATGGACGCGCTCGGCTCGGCGATCCGGGTCGACACCCGCGGCCGCGAGGTGATGCGCATCCTGCCGCGGCTCAACGATGCCGTGAACGAGGAGTGGATATCCGACAAGACCCGTCACGTGGTCGACGGCCTGCGCGTGCAGCGGCTCGATCAGCCTTATGTGCGCGTCGACGGTCAGCTCAAGCCGGCCAGCTGGACGGCGGCTTTCGCCGCGATCGCGGGCAAGCTCCAAGGGGCGAATCCGGCGCGCATCGGCGCGATCGCGGGCGATCTCGCGACCGTCGAGGAGATGTTCGCGCTCAAGGACCTGATGACACGGCTCGGCGCGAAGAACATCGACTGCCGGCAGGACGGCGAGACGTTCGATCCGAAGTGGGGCCGTGCGAGCTACCTGTTCAATGCGACGATCGCGGGCATCGACAAGGCCGACGCGATCCTGATCGTCGGCGCCAACCCGCGCCACGAGGCGGCGGTGCTCAATGCGCGGATCCGCAAGCGGTGGCGCGGCTCCGGCCCGCTCGCGATCGGCCTCATCGGCGAGCGCGTCGATCTCACCTATCCGTACCAATATCTCGGCGGGGGGGCTGAGACGCTCGCCGAGATCACGGCGGGGCGCGGCGATTTCGCCGGTCTCCTCAAGGAGGCGAAAGCTCCGCTGATCATCCTCGGCGCCGGCGCGCTGGCGCGGCCGGACGGCGCTGCGCTTGCGGCGCTGGCGGCACGTGCCGCGGGCGCATTCGGCGTCGTGAAGGACGGCTGGAACGGCTTCTCGGTGCTGCATAGCGCCGCCGCCCGCGTGGGTGGGCTCGACATCGGCTTCGTGCCGGGCGAGGGCGGCCTTGCAGCCTCCGCCATGGCGCGCGCGGGCGCCCTCGACGTCGTCTTCCTCCTCGGCGCCGACGAGCAGGAGATCGCGCCGGGCGCCTTCACGATCTACATCGGCACGCACGGCGATCGCGGCGCCCATCGCGCCGACGTGATCCTGCCGGGGGCGGCCTACACCGAAAAATCCGGCCTCTACGTCAACACCGAGGGCCGCGTTCAGATGGGTGCGCGCGCCGCCTTCCCGCCAGGCGATGCCCGTGAGGACTGGGCGATCCTGCGCGCGCTGTCCGACGTGCTCGGCCACAGGCTGCCCTTCGATTCCCTCGCCGGCCTGCGCACCGCGCTCTTCGCCGCGCATCCGCACCTTGCCCGCCTCGACGCCATCGCGCCCGGCGACCCGGCGGACATCCAAAAACTCGCCGGTCTCGGCGGCACGCCCGACAAGGCGCCGCTGCGCTCGATCGTCGAGGATTTCTACTTCACCAACCCGATCGCGCGCGCGTCCGCCGTGATGGCCGAATGTTCGGCCATCGCCGAGGGCGCCGCGACGCGCACGGCCGCGGAGTGACCATGGCCGCGTTCTGGACCTTCTGGACCGACTATCTCCTGCCATTCCTCATCATCGCAGGCGAGAGCGTTCTGCTGCTCGTCGTCCTGCTGATCGTGATCGCCTACATTCTGCTCGCCGATCGCAAGATCTGGGCGGCGGTGCAGATCCGGCGCGGCCCCAACGTGGTCGGCCCGTGGGGCCTGCTGCAGTCGTTCGCGGACCTGCTCAAGTTCGTCGTCAAGGAGCCCGTCGTCCCGGCGGGCGCCAATAAGGGCATCTTTTTGCTCGCGCCGCTCGTCACCTGCGTGCTCGCGCTCGCCGCCTGGGCCGTCATTCCGGTGAGCGCAGGCTGGGCGATCGCCAACATCAATGTCGGCATCCTGTACGTCTTCGCGATCTCCTCGCTGGGCGTCTACGGCATCATCATGGCGGGCTGGGCGTCGAACTCGAAGTACCCGTTTCTCTCGGCGCTGCGCTCGGCCGCCCAGATGGTGTCCTACGAGGTCTCCATCGGCTTCGTGATCATCACGGTGCTGTTATGCGTCGGCTCGCTCAATCTCAGCGCGATCGTGCAGGCGCAGGACACCAGATGGGGCGTTCTCGGCTGGTACTGGCTGCCGCTCTTCCCGATGTTCATCATCTTCTTCGTCTCGGCACTTGCCGAGACCAACCGGCCGCCGTTCGACCTGGTCGAGGCCGAGTCCGAGTTGGTCGCCGGCTTCATGGTCGAATACGGCTCGACGCCCTACATGCTTTTCATGCTCGGCGAGTACGTCGCGATCGCGACCATGTGCGCCATGATGACCATCTTGTTCATGGGCGGCTGGCTCTCGCCGATCCCGTTCGCACCGTTCACCTGGGTGCCGGGCGTGATCTGGTTCGTGCTCAAGGCCTTCTTCGTCTTCTTCATGTTCGCGCTGGTGAAGGCCTTCGTGCCGCGCTACCGCTACGACCAGTTGATGCGGCTCGGCTGGAAGGTCTTCTTGCCGACGTCGCTCGCCTGCGTGGCGATCGTGGCGGCCGCCGTGCTGTACGGAATCTATCCGCTGGCGGCGCCGACGGCCGCCACGGCCGCGGCCTACGAGCCGGCCGCCGTCTCGCAAACCGCCGCACCTGGCGCGGCCACGGCCGCGCCGAAATGAGGACACCATGAGTCTCGATCGAGTCGCGCGCGGGATATTCCTCTGGGAATTCGTCCAGGCCATCGTCCTGTCGATGCGCTACTTCTTCAAGCCGAAGGCGACGCTCAACTACCCGTTCGAGAAGGGGCCGCTCTCGCCGCGATTCCGCGGCGAGCACGCGCTGCGCCGCTATCCCAATGGCGAGGAGCGCTGCATCGCCTGCAAGCTGTGCGAGGCGATCTGCCCCGCGCAGGCGATCACCATCGAGGCCGGCCCGCGCCGCAACGATGGCACGCGCCGCACCACGCGCTACGACATCGACATGGTCAAATGCATCTATTGCGGTCTGTGCCAAGAGGCCTGCCCGGTCGATGCCATCGTCGAGGGACCGAATTTCGAGTTCGCCACCGAGACGCGCGAGGAACTCTACTACGACAAGGAGCGCCTGCTCGCGAACGGCGACCGCTGGGAGCGCGAGATCGCCAAGAACCTTATCCTCGACGCGCCGTATCGGTGATGATGATGCCGGGCAGACACAAACTCTATCCGTCGTCATGGCCGGGCTTGTTCCGGCCATCCACGATTTCCTTTTTGGCCGAGACGTGGATGCCCGCCTGCGCGGGCATGACGATGAGGCAAGGGGCGACACCATGATCGCTCCCGCCGACATCCTGCCCGCGCTGTTCTTCTATCTCTTCGCCATCGTCTGCGTGGCCTCCGCCGTCATGGTCATCGCGGCGAAGAACCCGGTGCACTCGGTCCTCTTCCTTATCCTCGCCTTCGTCAACGCCGCGGGCCTGTTCGTGCTGCTCGGCGCCGAGTTCTTGGCGATGATCCTGATCGTCGTCTATGTCGGCGCCGTCGCGGTGCTCTTCCTCTTCGTCGTCATGATGCTCGACGTCGACTTCACCCAGCTGCGCCAGGGCTTCCTCAACTATCTGCCGATCGGCGCGCTGATCGCGATCATCTTCGGCGTCGAGCTGGTGCTGGTCGTCGCCAGCTGGGAGTTCGGTTCCGGCATTGCGGGCGCGCTCGCGGCGCCGACGCCGGAGGCGCTCACCAACACCGCGGCGCTCGGGCAGATCCTCTACACGCGCTACATCTACTTCTTCCAGGTCGCCGGCCTAGTGCTGCTGGTCGCGATGATCGGCGCGATCGTGCTCACGCTGCGCCACAAGCCGAACGTCAAGCGCCAGAGCGTCGCCGCGCAGAACGCGCGCACGCGCGCGAGCGCGATCGAGGTTCGCCAGGTGCGGCCGGGGCAGGGGCTCTAGCGCATGTCCCGGCAAAGTGGATGCCGATTTGATGGAGGACATGCGCCAAGCAAGCGCATGTTCCGGCAAAGTGGATGCCGGTTTGCCGATAAGGGACATGCGCCAAGCATGAGTGTATTGCGATGACCATCACGCTCGGACATTACCTCGCGGTCGGCGCGATCCTCTTCACGCTCGGCATCTTCGGCATCTTCATCAACCGCAAGAACGTCATCGTCATCCTGATGTCGATCGAGCTGATCCTGCTCGCCGTCAACGTCAACCTGGTGGCGTTCTCCGCCAACCTGCACGATCTCGTCGGCCAGGTATTCGCGCTCCTGGTGCTGACCGTCGCGGCCGCCGAGGCCGCGATCGGGCTCGCGATCCTGGTCGTTTTCTTCCGCAACCGCGGCACGATCGCGGTCGAAGACATCAACCTGATGAAAGGCTGAGACGTGTATCAGGCGATCGTCTTCCTGCCGCTGCTCGGCTTCCTCATCGCGGGCCTCATTGCGCTCGCCGGCGCGCGCGCGCGCTTCCCGGGGCAGGGCCCG
>DASXCK010000326.1:0-2103 GCA_036491235.1 Xanthobacteraceae bacterium
CACCAGGATGAGATCGACGCGGGTGCGGCGGGTGAACTCGACGAGGTCGTCGACGGTGCCGAGCTTGGGAACGCCGGCCACCACCTCGGGGCTGCGCGCGGCGCCGCGATCGTCGAACACGCCGCAGATGCGCAGGTCCGAATCCGCCTCGTGCCTGAGCGCGTGCACGAGCGACTCGCCCTCGCGTCCGCCGCCGACGATGATCACGCGCCGCACCAGGCGCCCGCTGCGCGCCCAGTGGCGCACCAGCGAGGTCAGGATGATGCGGTCGGCGAACAGCGTGAGCAGGCCCGAGGAGTACCAGCCGGCCGCCCAGGCGCGCGAGAACGTGTTGTCGAACTTGATGAAGAACGCGAGCGCGAGCGCGCACAGAAAAACGATGGTCCAGGCGGCGCTCAGCCGGCTCAGTTGGTGCACGTGGGTGCGGAACGCCGCGGTGGTGTAGAGATCGAGCACCTGGAACGCCACCGCGGCACCGGCCGTGATCAAAAGTCCGGCGAACAGGTAGCGCCGGTCGAAGCCTTCGATCGGATAGGTCGTGTAGGCGTAGATGGCGACGCCGAGCGCCGCGATCAGCGTGAATTCGATCGCGCGCACGATGCCGGCGAGCACGACCGGCGAGATCGCCTCCGACACCGCCTCCGATGCGATCTCGCGGGCGAGCGGCGAGAGCTCGCGCACACTGGCACGCCGCCGCGCCGCCGCGACCGCAGATGCCGCGATCTGCGCGCTGTCATTGCGGATGGCAGGAGTTTCGCTTCCCCTGATCATCGTTAACCAAACATACTCCGCCGCCCCACGCGTTCAACTGGGAGCAGCCCTTTCGACGTCCTCGTGATGTAAGGCGAATTCGTCTCGAAAGCGTTAATTCATAGTAAACATTCAAACGATCGCCGGCGCCATACGTTCCCGTATTTGTGAACGAAGCGAAGGGCTTGCCCGTCGACGCGTAGCGTCGGTGGAGCGGCCGCGTTCGCTAAATCCATGGCTGGCCAGGGGCTTGTCCGCGCAAGCGCGGGACAGCCGGATGGCGGCGCAGCCTGGCCGCGGACTGGCATGCTAGCGGCTGCGGTTATGCGCCGCGCGTCGGGTGGGCAAAATCGGTTTCTTCGGCCGGCGTCGGCACGGCGCCGGCGGGGGTTTGCGGCCGCTCGAGCTCGCTGCCATGCGATGCGCTCGCGCGGCCGGCCTGGGCGCCTGCTTCGAGCTCGGGAGCGCCGCGGGCCGTCTTGAGATCGAGGATCATGCGGTAGAGCTTGCCGACCTGCTCCTCCATCACGTCGATGTTGAAGCGCGGCAGCAGCCACGCGCGCCGCGCCTGCGCGTCGGCGGCGGCGCGGGCCGGATCGGCGAGGAGGCGCGCGAGTGCGGCGGCGAGCGCGCCGGGGTCGCCCGGCGCCACCAGCTCATCCGCGCGCGGTCCGAGGATTTCTGGAACACCGCCGACCCTTGTGGCGACAAGCGGCAGGCCGGCCGCGATCGCCTCGAGCACCACGTAGGGCATCGACTCGGCGCGCGACGGCACGACGAGCGCGCGCGCCATCGCAAAAGCTTCGCGCGTCGGCTTGGGCAGGTGGAACGCGACTTGCTCGGCGACGCCGAGCCGGCGCGCCATCTCGGCGTAGGACGCGAAATTGTCCTCGGTCTGCCCGATCACGTGCGCGGTCGCGACGCGCCCGTGCTCGGCCTTGAGCCGCGCCAGCGCCTCGAGGAGGACGTCGATCCCTTTGAGGCTGCGCACCATCCCGAGATAGAGCAGGTCGCGCGCGTCCGCGTTCGGCACGACCGGCACGTATTCGTCCGGGCGCAGGCCGTTGCGGACGACGACGGCCTCGCAGCGCGGCGTGCCGACCTTGTGGCGATAGGTCTCGGCCTCGTAGGCGCTGACGTGGACGAGCGCGTCGGTCATGCGCCCGAGCAGGCGCTCGGCCGCGAAATAGAACCGGCCCTCGATCGACGTTTCGGCAAAGTGCAGGCTGCCGCCGTGCGGGCTGTAGACGCGGCCGACCGGCCGCTTGCGGTTGAGCCAGGTGCCGATCAGGCGGCCGTACGTGCCGCCCTTCGATCCGTGGCCGTGCACGATGTCGGGCGCGAGCGCCGCGA
>DASXCK010000327.1:0-1657 GCA_036491235.1 Xanthobacteraceae bacterium
GTTCTTCGCGAGCGCCCGCTTGATCTTGTCGAACGAATACTTGCATTGGGCCATGAAGTCGCCCTTGTGCAGGACGTCGCCGCCCTTGCCGTTCTCGTCCTCGGCGCCGACGCCGGCGAGGAAGATCATCTTGCCCGGCCCCGTCACCGTAACGGCTTCCGAGAAGCGTCCTTTGGTCCATTCGCTGTAATTGTAGTGCTTGACGTCCAGTCCTTGCGCCGACGCGGCGAGCGGCAGCGCGGCGAAAGCGATGGTGGCCGCAATGGTCGACAGTCTGAGCATGTCATCCTCCCTTTTGATTTGATCTTTTACGACAAGTCATTGTAGCCCGGACGAGGCGCGCAGCGCCGATATCCGGGGACAGCTTCTTCCCGCATCTCGCTTGGCTCATGCGGGCTATTCCCCGAACCGCTACGCGCGTCGTACGCTTGCCCGCTCCTCCAGCAGCCGATCGTAGCCCAGCGCCGCCTGCAGCAGCACCTGCGCGCCGGCACTGCAATGCTCGGGCGCGGAATATTCGGCCTCGTTGTGACTGATGCCGCCGCGGCACGGTACGAAGACCATGGCGGCCGGGGCGACGCGCGAGACATAGCCAGCGTCGTGGCCGGCGCCCGAGACGATCTCACGCGCCGCAAAACCTGCCGCCCGCGCGCCCTCGCGCACGCAGCCGATGCAGTCGGGATCGAACCGCGCCGGCGGCTGGTCGAGAATTTTATTGGTCTCGATCTCGAGCCCGAGCTCTTCGACGAGGTTGTATGCCGCCGCGATCCAGTCCTGCTCCATCGCGTCGAGCGTCGCGGCGTCGGGATGGCGCAGATCGACCGTGAAGAAGACCTCGCCCGGCACGACATTGGGCGAGTTCGGCTTGACCTCCAGCCGCCCGACGGTCGCGACGGCTTGCGGCGGATGGGCGAGCGCGATCGCATCGACGCGCTCGACGAGGCGCGCCGCGCCGAGCAGCGCGTTCTTGCGCAGGTGCATCGGTGTTGCGCCGGTGTGCGCGTCCTGTCCGCGGATCGTCGCCTCGAACCAGCGGATGCCCTGGATGCCGGTGACGATGCCGATGGTCTTGTCCTCGGTTTCGAGGATCGGGCCCTGCTCGATGTGCAGTTCGAAGAACGCCGAGAGCGGATGCTCGCCCGAGCGCTGTGGCCCGCGGTAGCCGATGGCATCGAGCGCCTGCGCGAACGTCGTGCCCGCGGCGTCGTGCCGCCCTGAGGCCCAGTCGTGGTCGAACGCGCCCGCGAACACGCCGGACGCCACCATGGCGGGCTGGAAACGCGCGCCTTCCTCATTCGTCCAGTTGATCACCTCGATCGGCGCAAAGGTTTCGTAGCCGGCTTCGACCAGGGTGCGCAGCGCCTCGAGTGCCGCCAGCACGCCGAGCACGCCGTCGAACTTGCCGCCGGTCGGCTGCGTGTCGAGATGGCTGCCGATGCCGATCGGCGGGACGTCGGCGCGCCCGGGACGGCGCGCGAACATGGCGCCCATGGAGTCGATCGTGACAGTGCAGCCGAGCTTTTCGGCGCGCGCCTTGAACCAGTCGCGCACCTGGCGGTCGAGGTCCGTGAGGGTGAGGCG
Organism: Xanthobacteraceae bacterium; assembly: GCA_036491235.1. Classification (GTDB taxonomy): domain Bacteria; phylum Pseudomonadota; class Alphaproteobacteria; order Rhizobiales; family Xanthobacteraceae; genus JAVDCA01. The sequence continues at coordinate 1,582 of DASXCK010000327.1, forward strand.
ATTGATGCCGCCCTTTGCGGTCGCGCCGATCGCGGCGGTTTCCATCAACTCGTCCCACAGGCGGGCGCCGTCGATG
>DASXCK010000328.1:0-2382 GCA_036491235.1 Xanthobacteraceae bacterium
GGCAAGCTTTCGGCCGGCCACGCGCGCGCGCTGATCGGCGTGCCTGATCCCGACGCGATGGCGCGCGAGATCGTCGAGCGCGGCCTCAACGTGCGCGAGGTCGAGACGCTCGCGCAGCAGCGCGCGCAAGAGGCGGGCAAGCCGAAGAAGCCGCACAAGCGCGCCGCCAAGGACGTCGACACGCTCGCGGTCGAGAAACGATTGTCCGATGCGCTCGGGCTCAGCGTGACGATCGAGGGGCGCGGCGAAGCGGGCGTGGTGCAGATCAAGTACGTCGATCTTGATCAGCTCGACGAGGTCATCCGCCGGCTCGAGCGCGAGTAGGGCATTTCTCCGTCATGTCCGCGCTTGTCGCGGGCATCCGCGTCTTTGTTGCGCGCGGTCAGCCGGGACATGCCCGGCCATGACGAATCAATATTTCAACGTTATCGTCTCCGCGCCATCTCGGCCGTCGCCATCAGCGCGCGTTGCGCGACCGCCTCGGCGAGCGTCGGGCGCTGTCGCGTATCGAGCGAAGCCTCGGCAAGCCGAGTCATGATCCGCTCGAGCCGCGCCACGGTCCACGCCGACACGGCCGCCTCGACCAGTGCCTTGCGGCGAAAATGCAGGCCCGGTATCGCCCTCGCGACCGCTTCGCCGACGCTCGCGCCGCCTTCGACCGCGAGCCGCGCGCGGTGGAGCGCCGCGACCTGGCGCAACGCGGCGCCGACGATCACGCCCGGATAGGTGCCGGCCGCGCGCGCCTTGGCGAACTGCGTCTCGGCCTCGCCGGCGCGGCCCGCGAACGCCGCATCGACCGCTGCGTCAAGCGCGAGCGAGGACGCGTCGGCAACCACGGCCAGCACGTCGTCGAGCTCGATCGTGGGTTGGCCGCGCCCGTACAGCGCAAGCTTGCGGATCTCGCTGCGCGAGGCAGCGCGGTCGCCGCCGATCAAGGCGGCGAGTTGCGCGCGCGCATCCGGCGTGATCTTCAGTCCGGCCGCGCGCATCTCGTCGTCGATCAGCCGCACCAGGTCGCGTTCGCCGTCGGTGTAGCAGGGCAGGGCCGCAGCGACCGGCGATTTCTCGATCAGCGTGCGCAGCGGCGCGTTGCGCTTGAGGTCGCCCGCCTCGATCACCACGCGGCAGTCGGCGGCGGGCGGCGCGGCGAGCAGCGTCGCGACGGCCTCGACGAAATTGCGTCCGCCGCCTTTCACCCACACGGCGCGCCGTCCGCCGAACAGCGGTATCGTGTGCGCTTCCTCGACCAGTCGGCTCGGATCGTCGGCGAGCACGTCGCCGTCGAGCCGCGCGAGCGCAAAGGGATCAGCCACGTCGTCGACCGCCGACTTGATCAGCGCGTCGGCGCGTTCGCGCACGAGGCCGGCGTCCGGACCGAACACCAGCACGATCGGGCGCTTGGCGTCGGGCCGCGCGACGAAGGCGTCGATCTCTGCGGATTTGAGGGCGACCATTCACGCGCTCGTCTGGCGTCGCAGTTCAAGGCAGTAGATGTAGCCCGGATGAGCGTAGCGATATCCGGAGGAGAATGCGAAGGCAGCCCCGCATGTCGCCTCACTCATGCGGCTACGCAACAGACGGCGATTGGAATCGGCGACCTACGACCCGGTGACGAAATACGACGCGAGCCGGGTCTTGATCGAATCGGCGATGACCTCGGCGGTGCGGTTTTCCGCATCGCGCAGGCCGCGCTCCTGGGCGAAGCGTTGCTCCAAGCCCGGGATGTCGTAGGACGCCCGCGCGAAGGTCCGGTCGCTGAGCACGACCTTGTTGGTCTGCAAGTCGGTCAGCTGGAAGGTGGCATTGATGCCGACGTTCTCGACCTCAGGGCGGGCGCTCGTGAGATCGACCACGACGGTGAGCCGGGTCGAGCTCATGGTGACGTTGAGCCGGTAGCGCGGATGTACCGGCTTGTTCTCTCCGCTCATGCCGAACAACAGGGAGTCGCGGACATTCACGGCGAGCCGCGACTCCGGCGAGCCGTTGGCGGCCGGGATCTGCGCGACGTCCACGCTGCTGAACTTCTCGCGGATACTCGGCCCGCCGCCGATCGAATGCTCGCCGTAAAGCGGCTGGAAACAGCCGGCCAACAGCCCCGCGGCCGCGAACGGCACGGCCAAGCGGAGCAGGCGCGAGATCCCCATGCGCATCTCAGGCCACCACATTCACGATCCTGTGCGGGACAATGATGACCTTTTTGGGGGTCTTCCCGTCCAGCGCCTTCTGCACGGCTTCGTGCTTCAGAACGGCAGCCTCAATATCTCCGTTTGCGGCATTGCGCGCAACTGTCACCTCGGCCCGTTTCTTGCCGTTAATCTGCACCGGCAATGTTACGGAATCCTCCACCAGCAGGGCCGGCTCGACGTCCGGCCAGGCCGCCTC
>DASXCK010000329.1:0-6576 GCA_036491235.1 Xanthobacteraceae bacterium
GAGGCGATCGCGCGGGCGCTCGACGGCTCGCGCAAATGGCCGCCCGGGGTGCCGATCCTCGCCTTCCTGTCGAGCGTCATGCGCAGCATCTGCGACGACCATTGGCGTCGCGCGCGCCGCGAAAGCCGCGTGCTGGCGCGCGACGACGGCCTCGATACCGACGAGCTCGAGGCGCGGGCCCCGAGCGATCCCGAGCGCCTGCTGGCGGCCGCGCAGGCGCTTGCCGCCGTGAATGGGCTCTTTTGCGGGGACCCGGCCGCGCTCAAGGTGATCGCGGGTCTCGCCGATGGCCTGACGCCGGCGGAGATCTGCCGGCTCTACGGCATGTCCGAGCGCGACTACGACACCACCCGCCGGCGCATGCGCCGCGCCCTCTTGCGGCGCGGCTTCGCATGGAGCGAGCCATGACGCGCTGGGACCCGCAGATCGATCTTTCCAGGCTGCTCGATGCGCTCGCGCGCGAGATCCTCGCGGCAAGCGACGACGACGTGCGACGCCTGATGTTCGCCGCGAGCGTCGTCCGTGCCTCCGCCGACGAGGTGCGCCGCGTGATCGAGGCCGTCCTGGACGACGGTGCCGAGGCGGGCGACCGCGATGCGCGCCCGCCGCACGCCGTGTTCCTGCGCGAGCAGCGCCCGCGGCAGCACTGAGTCGCCGCCCGCGAGGAATATCTGCCCCACCGCAGGGTTTACTTCATCGCGCCGCCATCTCTTCAGGCGACAACGAGGCGGCATCGCGACAATCAGGGAGAATTCAAATGAGTAAGACGGGATATTTGCTCGCGGCGGCGGCGGCCGCCGTTTTGCTCGGCGCCGCGTCCGCGCAGGCGCAGCAGGCCGACATGACGTTCTTCGTCACCAGCGTCGGCTCCGGCAACGGTGCGAACCTCGGCGGCCTTGCGGGCGCCGACAAGCATTGCCAGGATCTCGCCGCCGCGGCCGGCGCCGGCGGCCACACCTGGCACGCCTATTTGAGCACGCAGGGGGCGGGCGCCGTCAACGCACGCGACCGCATCGGCAGCGGTCCATGGAAGAACGTGAAGGGCACGGTGGTGGCGACCAGCGTCGACGACCTGCACAGCGCCAACAACAAGCTCACCAAGCAGAACTCGCTCAACGAGAAGGGCGGCGTGGTCAACGGCCGCGGCGACAACCCCAACATGCACGACGCGCTCACCGGCTCGCAGCCGGACGGGCGCGCCTTCACGGGCAGCGACGACCGCACCTGCAAGAACTGGACGAGCGCTGCTGCCGGCTCCGCCATGCTCGGCCATATCGACCGCCAGGGCCTGCGTGACGACGACGCGTCAAAATCGTGGAATTCGTCGCACCCCTCGCGCGGCCCGGGCGGCGGCTGCAGCCAGGACGACCTGCGCAGCACCGGCGGGGCAGGGCTCTTCTACTGCTTCGCGGTGAAGTGATGTTGAGGCACTGAGTCCGCGTCCCCCTCCCCCGCTCTTGTCCGCCGTAGCCCGACGGGCGAAGGGGGATGCGACCGGGGGAGAGGGCGCACGCGCGAGTGCGTGTAGCCGAGAGAGCCTCGCTCCCTCACCCCTCCGCGTGCAGCGTCTTCCCCGCGACACTCACCGGCTTCGCGCTGATCAACACGAACGCAATCACGCACGCCTCCTTGCCGCGGTTCATCCAGTTGTGGATCGTGCCGCGCTGCACCAGCGTATCGCCGGCCTTGAGGTGAACGCTGACGCCGTTGTCGAGCTCCATGTCGATCTCGCCCGACATCACCACCGCGTAGTCGATCGAATCCGTGCGGTGCATGCGCGGCAGGTTGCCCGGCTCGAGGCGCAGCACACGGAACACCGTGCCGTTGTCGACCGTGGTGCCGATCTTGCGGCCGGACGGATCGGTATCGCCGTCGTTGTCGATGGGAAAGTCGCTGGTCGACCAGATCACCGAGGACTCCGCGCCGGGCCGGTTGGAGACGACGTTCTTGGTCATCTCGTCGATGGTGACGATCGCGTTGCCCTTGGCGTCGTGCCCGGTGACGATGCGGCGGACTTGCAGGCTCATGGTGTTTCCTCCTGGTTGAATCGGAATTTCGGAGGGTGGGCAAAGCGAAGCGTACCCACCACGGCGTGGGCACGCCGCGTCGCGGCTTTGCCCACCCTACCCATCTCTAACCCGCCTTGTTCGCCCGCCATCTCCGCCGGGCCGTCTCGCTCCACAGCAGAAACAGTCCCGAGCCGACCACGATCGCGGAGCCGGCGAGCAAGGACAGCGTCGGCACGTCGCCCCAGATGACGAAGCCGAGGATCATCGCCCACACCAGCGAGAAATAGTTGAATGGCACCACCGCCGAGGTCGGCGCGAGGACGAGCGAGCGCGTCCACCAGTACTGGCCGACCGCGTTGGCGGCGCCATTGAGCATCATGATGCCGGCGTCGCTCCAGGTCGGCATGACAAAGGAGAACGGCAAGGACAGCGCGAAAAAGAAGGCGAGAAAGATGAGCTGATAAAGCGTGAGCGTCTCGGTCGACTCGGTCGCCGTCATGCGCCGTACCCCGACCGTGACCGAACCGTACAGCACCGCATTGCCGAGGGCGAAGAGCGCGCCGAGCTGAAAGGTGCCCACCCCCGGATGGGTCACCAGCAGCACGCCGAGGAAGCCGACGAGGAGCGCGAGCCAGCGCGCCTGGCCGACCGCCTCGCGAAAAAGGAACGCCGCAACCAGCGTGGCGAACAGCGGCGCCGAGAAATTGATCGCGACCGCCCCGGCGAGCGGCATCATGCTGAAGGCGAGCAGGATGAAGCTCTGCGAGCAGCCCTGCGACACGCTGCGCGCGAAATGCGCGGGCAGCTTGCGCGTCTCGAACACCGCGAGGCCGAGGCGCGGCAGCACGAAGCCGCCGACCAGCACGATGCCGACGATGTTGCGCGCGAACAGCACCTCGCCCACCGGATAGCGGACGACCAGCAGCTTGGAGATCGCGCTCGATGCGGCGAACACCGCGGTCGCGCTGATCATGTAGAGGATGCCGAGCGGAATGCGCTCCTGCCTCTCCGGCCGGCGGGCGGCAGCGCTGCGCTCGATGCTGCCGGATGCGGTCAAGAAACGGTCTCCATGCGGAAGTGTGCGGAACGGCGTCGGCGGGGTGCGTTTGGTAGCATGCGGACACCGCGGTGGGGCAGGGCAAATCCGAATACCCCGCGCGCGGGGTTGCATGGCGTGTCTGTCCGTACGAAATGGTTGTCGTTGGGGCAATCGGATTGCGAGGTGACTCATGCGTTACGAGCTCTTCTACTGGCCGCAGATCCAGGGGCGCGGCGAATTCGTCCGGCTCGCGCTCGAGGACGCCGGCGCCGACTATGTCGACGTCGCGCGGCGCCACAACGGCACCGACAAGATGTTCGCGCTCATGGGGAGCGCGCGGCTCGATCATCGCCCGTTCGCGCCGCCCTTCCTGCGCGCCGGCAAGGTCATGATCGCGCAGACCGCGAACATCCTGCTCTATTTGGGCGCGCGTCATGGGTTGGCGCCGAAGCCCGAGGCCGGGCGCCTGTGGGCGCATCAGCTCCAGCTCACTCTCTCCGATCTCGTCGTCGAGGCGCATGACACCCATCATCCGATCGCGTCCGGCTTCTACTATGAGGACCAGAAGAAGGAGGCGAAGCGGCGTACCGAGGATTTCCGCAAGACCCGCGCGCCAAAGTATCTCGGCTACTTCGATGCCGTGATCCGCAAGAGCGGCGGACCGTTTTCGCTTGGCCGCCGGCTCACCTATCCGGACCTCTCGCTCTTCCAGATCGTCGAGGGCCTGCGCTACGCGCTGCCGCAGATGATGAAGCGCCTGGAGCGCAAGGTCCCTCGCGTCGTCGAGGTCCGCGACCGCGTCGCCGCGCGCCCACGCGTTGCCGGATATCTGGCGAGCGAGCGGCGGATCCCCTTCAACGAGATGGGGATCTTCCGCCGCTACAAGGAGCTGGATGGGTGAACTCACTCGTCATGGCCGGGCTTGTCCTGGCTTGTCCCGGCCATCCGTGTCTTCTCTGCTGAAACGCCGGAAAAAAGGACGTGGATGCCCGCGACAAGCGCGGGCATGACGGTGAAAAATTACGCCGCGTCCCGCTGCACCCGCCGCAAGGCCGCGCGCAGCGTCTCGGCGCTCTTGTCGAGCGCCTCGCTTTCCGCCGCCGTCATCGTGGGCTCCATCACCTGAAGTACGCCACCGTGCCCGACCACGCTCGGCAGCGACAGCGTCACGCCATAGCGGCGGTTGTGGCTGCCGATCGGGACCACGGCGCGCTCGTCGCGCACCACCATCTCGGCGATGCGCGCCGACACGATGCCGATACCGAACTGGCTCGCATTATTGCCTTCGATGATCGTGATGTTGGCGTAGCGCACGTCCTGCTCCAGCTTCTTGCGGAAGGAGGCGAAATCCTCGCCGCGCTCGGCGAGGAGTTTTTCCACCGGCGCGCCCGCGATCCGCGCCGACGACCACAGAAAGACCTGCGCGGTGCCGTGGTCGCCGATCACCTGCGCGTCGACGGTCGCGGGATCAATGCGGAAGTGGCGCGCGAGATGCACGCGGAAGCGCTGGCTGTCCAAAAGTGTGCCGGCGCTGAGCACACGGTCATGCCCGGCGCATTCGCGCGCGACGTCGGCGAGCGGGTCGGGCGGATCGGTGACGACGAGGAGCACGGCCGCGGGCGCGGCGCATACGACGTTCGGCACGATGTCGCGGTAGATCGCGGCATTCTTGTCGAGCAGGCGCAGCCGCCCCTGCGGATCGCTGCGGTCGGTCGCCCCGCCCGTCTTCTCGTTGACGCCCGCCGTGATCATCACGACGTCGGCGCCCGCAAGCGCGGCGTAGTCGCCGTCCGTGATCGTCACCCGCGGCGCGAGGGGCGTGCCGTAGCGCAAGTCGGTCGCGACCGCCTCGGCACGCTTGCGCGTGCGGTCGACCAGCACCAGCTCGCGTGCGCTGCCGCGGTTGACGCAGGATAGCGCGCACGCGCAGCCGACCGCGCCGACGCCGACAATGCCGATCTTGCTCATGATTGGCCTCTTGCAACCTCGTGTCAGTCCGCATGAACGGAGCGCAATGCGGGACGCCCTATCCAATTCGAGCACAGATCCCCGGACTGCGCTGCGTTCCATCCGGGCTACGCCGTTCGGCCTTTCAAACCGCCGACAAACTCCGTAAAGAGATGGAAAGCCTGCATCACCGGGACAAGACCCATGAACGCGCCCGTCGACATCGTTCCGCCCTACCGCCACACCCCGTTGTTTCCGCTCGGCAAGGATAACACGCCCTACCGCAAGCTGACCTCGGAAGGTGTGCGGGTCGAGAACGTGCTCGGCCGCGACGTCGTGGTGGTCGCGCGCGAGGCGATGCGCGCGCTCGCCGAGGCGGCCTTCGTCGACATCAACCATCTGCTGCGGCCCGGGCACTTGAAGCAGCTCGCCGCGATCCTCGCCGACCGCGAGGCTTCGGATAACGACAAGTTCGTCGCCTACGACTTCCTGAAGAACGCCAATATCGCGGCCGGCGGCGTGCTGCCCATGTGCCAGGACACCGGCACTGCGATCATCATGGGCAAGAAGGGCCGGCTGATCTGGACCGAGGGCGACGACGAGGGCGCGCTCGCCGAGGGCGCACGCGATGCGTATCTCAAGAAGAACCTGCGCTACTCGCAGCTCGCGCCGATCTCGATGTTCGAGGAGGCCAACACCAAGTCGAACATGCCGGCGCAGGTCGAGATCTATGCGGACGGCCAGGAGAACGAGTCCGCCTACAAATTCCTGTTCATCGCCAAGGGCGGCGGCTCGGCCAACAAGTCGTTTCTGTTTCAGGCGACGCCCTCGATCCTCACCCGCGACCGCCTCCTCGCCTTCCTCAAGGAGAAGGTGCTCACGCTCGGCACCGCCGCATGCCCGCCCTACCATCTCGCCATCGTCATCGGCGGCACCAGCGCCGAACTGACGATGAAGACGGTCAAGCTCGCGTCCTGCCGCTACTACGACGAGCTGCCGACCAAGGGCTCGGCCGACGGTCACGCGTTCCGCGACGTCGAGATGGAGCGCGAGATCCACAAGATGACCCAGTCGCTCGGCGTCGGCGCCCAGTTCGGCGGGAAATACTTCTGCCACGACGTGCGGGTGATCCGGCTGCCGCGCCACGGCGCCTCGTTGCCGATCGGCCTCGGCGTCTCCTGCTCGGCCGACCGCCAGGCGATGGGCAAGATCACGCGCGACGGCGTGTTTCTCGAGGAGCTCGAGCGTCATCCGGCGCAGTATCTGCCCGAAATCGACGAAACGAAGCTCGGCGGCGAGGTGGTCGAGGTCGACCTCACCAGGCCGATGAAAGAAGTCCAGGCGCAGCTCGCGCAGTATCCGATCAAGACGCGCCTCTCGCTCACCGGCCCGATGATCGTCGCGCGCGATCTCGCCCACGCCAAGCTGCGCGAGCGCCTGGAAAGCGGGCAGGGGCTGCCCGACTATTTCAAGAACCACCCGGTCTATTACGCCGGCCCGGCAAAAACGCCGGCGGGCTACGCGTCGGGCGCCTTCGGCCCGACCACCGCGGGGCGGATGGACTCATTCGTCGACGCCTTC
>DASXCK010000330.1:0-9811 GCA_036491235.1 Xanthobacteraceae bacterium
GGATCGTCGTGCCGCCGCCGTTCACGGCCGAAATGTCGAGGAACGCGCCCGTCGCGATCGTCACCCCGTTCGAGCTCGCGATGCTGCCGTTACCGGTGAGCGCCAAGGTGCCGCCGTTGATGGTCGTCGCGCCCGTATAGCCGTTGACGGCGCTCAGGGACTCCGTGCCGGCCGTCAGCGTGAGTCCGCCGGTGCCGTTGATCGTGCCGCCGAACGTGTCGGAGGCGTTGGACAACGTCAGCGTCTTGGCGCCGAGCGCCACGGTTCCGGTGCCGGAAAGAGTCTGGATGGTGGCGCCGGCGCCGGTCAGCGCCGAGATGTCGAAGAAAGCGCCCGTCGCGACGCTCACCCCGCTCGCGCTCGCGATGCTGCCCTGGACGCTGAGCGCAAGCGTGCCGGCATCGATCGTCGTCGAGCCCGTAAAAGTATTGTTGCCGTCGAGCTGTAAGGTGCCGATCCCAATCTTGGTGAGCGAGCCCGGACCATTGCCATTGGCGATGCCAGGGTCCGACCCCGTCTTTACCTCGACTGTGAATTGCTGGGTGTCGATCGTCCCACCGGTGGTGTTGATTTGGATCGTGTTGGACAGCTCCAGGTTGCCGGCGGCCTGCACCGTCCCGCCGTCGAGGGTGAGGCGATCGCCGAAATCCTTGATCACGCCAAGACCCACGACGATGGGCGCCACGCCCAGGGTGCTGCCGGCCGTAACCCTCCACGAACCGCCGCAAAAACCATCCGTCACCGTGAGCTTGCCCGTGCCGCTCTGGATGCCCGACCCGCAATTCGAGATGAGTTTCGACAGGTCTATATCGACGGATTGATTGAATGTCGTGGTGCCGCCGTTGATCAGGATCGGCGCGTTCAGAGACCATCCCGTCCCGAAGGTCACCGTGTTGGTGCCGCCTTGGATGATGATCGAGTTGCCATTGACGATGGTCGGTTGGCCCGAGATCGATCCGCTGTTGATGATGGTCAGGTTGGAGCCCGAAATGGCGGGAGCTTCCCCCGCGGCCTGGATCGTTCCGCTGTTGTTGATCGTCAGGTTGGAGCCGACGATGGCGCCATTATTGGAGAAACCTTCGCCGGTGCCCGAAATGGTCCCGGTGTTCGTCAGCATCCCCCCGTTCTGAAAAACGATGCCATTGTTGCCCGTGATGGAGCCGTTGTTCGTCACGGTCGCGGCGCCCGCGAAATTCACGCCGTCCAGGCCGGCCGTGATGGTGCCGTCGTTCATGAGCACCGAACCGGCCGACGTGCCGGAGAAAATGATGCCGGCGCCGGCCGGGCCGCCAGCGCCGCCGGCCGTGTTGAACCCGACACCGCCGGCGCCCGGGGCCCCGCCGGCGCCGCCCGCGATGATGCTGCTTTGCGTGTTCACGACGGTCGCATTCGGCGCCGTGACGACGATGGCCGTGCCGCCGAAGCCGCCGTTGCCACCACCGCCGCCGTTGCCGGCTGGGCCCGAACCGCCGCACTGCGTGCAGGTGCCGTCGCCGCCGTTGCCGCCGGTGCCGCCGGCACCGCCCGTGCCGCCCGTGATGCTCGATGAGTTGGTGAGCGTGGTGCTTCCGGTCAGCACGATGCCGGTCCCGCCGGTACCACCGCCGCCGCCGCCGCCGCCGTTGCCGTCGAAAGCACTGGCGCCGCCGGTGCCGCCGGCACCGCCGGCACCACCGGTCACGGGCGCCGTAATGGTGGTCGGCCCTGCGATCGTCTGGCCCGTCAGCCCGGCGCCACCGCCGCCACCGCCACCGCCACCGCCGTCGGTCTGGCCGAGACTCGATCCATTACCCCCCGTCTGGCCGGGCTGGCCAACCCCACCACCCGCGCCGCCGCCACCCGCAAGACCGCTGTTCCCCCCGCCAAAACCGCCATCGGCCCCGTTATTGCCGGGGATCGGGCCGGCGCCGGCATCACCGGCGCCGCCGGCGCCGCCCGTGCCGCCGTTCGCACCGGTTTGGCCGCTACCGACATTGCCGCCGCCCAGCGCCTGCGCGGCTGCCGGGGTGGCGGCGTAAGCGAGCAGCATCATGGGCGCGATGATGAAGGCGACGCCACAGAGCCAGCCACGGCGCCGGCCGCGCAACGCTGCCCCGCCGAGCCGCTCACGGCATCGGCGCCCCGCCGACGAAAACGCGTACATCAATTCCCCGCCTTACCCCTGTCGCGGTTCGCGGGCTCTTCTTCTTTTCGAGCGCCCCTGTCGTCGCGATCGTCCGGCCTCGGGCCGATCGCAATTCAGGGAGCAGCTACTTTGAGAAGATGCCGGCCAACCCCTTTGAAGCCCCGACCAAAAATCCGCCCCCGCGTTTGCGGATGTCCGGGACTTATGGGCCATTCATCGAATTGCCGACCCAAGGGACGCAAGCGCTAAGTGACGTCCCGCCGAAGATTGAGACGCTGCGTCAAGGCGCTGATCTCCAGCGTCAAGTCGGCTTGGCGCGTGCCTGGAGTTGTCGGCCAAATCGTCGGGCTAGGAATGCTTTTTCCGTTTCTTGCCAGGCTTGGCGGTTCCATCCGGTTTCGATCCCGGAAATCCCTGGTGGTGCCAGAGCATCGACTCCTTGTCGAAACCGTCGGCCACGAACCGTGCTTCGTGCCACTCGAGATCCTGCCGGCGCACGAGCGCGCGGAACTGCGCGGGCGGCGCGCCGAAGCGCGCGCGGAAGGCCCGGCTGAACTGGCTCATGCCGGCGAAGCCACAGCGCCCGGCAATGTCCGTCAGCGAGCGCTCGTCCCCGCCGCCCGTCAGCATGAGGCGCACGGCCGCGTCGAGGCGGCGTTTCAACAGTACGGCGCGAATGCCGCCTTCCGTCGCCAGGAGCCGGTAGAGCGACGCGCGCGAGACATTGGCCGCCTCGGCGATCTCGGCGGGACCGAGCTGAGCATCGGCGAGGTGCGCGTCGATGTAATCGAGTGCCGCCTTTCGGCGCGACCTCACATGCTCCGCCTCGCCGCCGGCGAGCCGCAGGCGCGTGCAGGTGGTGGTCAGCGCCAGGATCCCCTCGATCGCCGCCTCGGCTTCGCCCACCGTCAGATCGTCGGCGTTGGCCTGAAATTCCTGCAGCGCCGCGCCGATCAGGCGCGCCGCACCGCTCCCGCGTTGAAACAGGAGGCCGTGCGGCTCGAGCCCGAGCAGCGCCGCCGGCACGCTGTCGCGTGCGACGATCATGATCACGAGCTCGTAGTCGGTCGCGGCACTGCGGAACGGGCGTGCATAATCGATGATCTCGACGTCGCCCACCTCCCGACGGGTGCGCCGTCCGCCATAGTCGGTCTCGACCCGGCCCGCGACCTGGAGAACGACGAGCAGCTGGTCGGGACTCTGCGCGGTCAGGACGGGTCCCCGCGTCATGATGAACGCCGTGCCCCGACAGCGCATCAGCACCCCTTGCGGCGTGGCATGGATACGATTTGAAAGCGTGAAGCGCGCCTCCTCGGCCGGATCCGGCAGCGATACGGTGTAGAGGTGCGCCATGCTCTCGCGAAACGCCTGCCACATCTGCGGGCCGCACGCGCCTTCCGGATTGGTCTCCAAGCCGCGCAGCTTGGGTGGCGAGCCGCCGTCACCTCGATCGGGTACGGGGATCTCTGTGCTGGCGTTCGTCTGCAAAGGATTGGTGCTGCGCTCGGTCATGGTCACTCGCTCCGGCCGGAGCTTATTCTCTCCGGTTTTCTGGCCAGAGCTCGTTCCACGATGAATTATCGCCCCGCAGAGTGAATACCAGGATTGATTGTCGGCGCGCTACGGCGATTCGAAGCGAGTGTCTCCTGAGACCATCATCGAGCGGCGATCATGGGCGGCACGATTAGCCGACCCCCAACGTAGGCCCTGGCGAGATCGTCCACGATGCCTTGGCGCCGACCGGACGAATGACGCGCATCGGCTACGCGCGTCGCGCCACGGCACGATGAATGCGACCGCCCGATCGGGCCGTGCGCCGCGGGATCAGCGGGCCGCGCGGTAGATCGCGATTCCATTCGCGCCGATGTCGAACGTCATCAGATCCTCGCCGACGACGAGCGGCCCCTGGTAGGTCTGGCGTGTCTCGGCGATGATCTCGGCAACGCCCGGCGCCGGCGCCGCCGGCGCGAGTTTGGGATGGATACGCGCGAACACGGTACCGGCCCGGCTCGGCGTGACGTGGATGGATTGGATGTGCTGGCTAGACGGCAGCTTGAGCAGCTCCGGGATTGAACACGGCGACTTCGTGGATCACCAGGTCCGCGTTGGCGCCGTACTTGATGACGTTCTCGCTGCAGCTCGTGTCCCCGGAGAGAACGACTGAGCGGCCGTCATAGTCGACACGATAGCCGACCGCCGGCTTGATGCCGTGCTCGACCGCAAACGCCGTGACCTTGACGCCGGCGTGCTCGCAGACCACGCCGTCCTGCGTGACTCGTCGACCTTGGCGGCAACGCCCGCCGGCGGCAGATGCTGCTCCGCCTCCCGCCCCTTGATGTCGCCGACATAGGCGCTGGCGAGGCCGGCCGGGCCGATGACGTGCATCGGCTGTGTGCGCCGCGCGAAACCAGGCGGCAGCCATCCGGTCAGCAGCAGGTCCGGCATGCCGACGGTGTGGTCGGAATGATAATGGGTGAAGAACACCACATCGATTTTCGAGAGGGGCACGTGAAGCTGATAGAGACGGATGGTCGCGCCGCGGCCGACGTCGATCAAAAGTTTTTGCTCGCCAGCCTCGATCAGGGTGCTGGCGCTGAAGCGATCCGGCTGCGGATCCGGCACCCCGCTGCCGAGCAGCGTGACGCGGAACGTGCTGTCGGCGGCGTGCGCCACCGGCGACAGTCCGAACAATGAGAAAAATAGAACGATCGCGGCGACAGCAAGCTTGCGCACAAGGATCCTCCCGATGCGCATCGGCGCGCCCTTCTTCAACCACGTCGTGCCACATCCAGGCGCGTGCACCGCAATGTCGCAGACCTCTTGCGGCAGGCTCGGATCATCCGCAAAGTTGCCCGGCCAACATCACCGCGCGGTGCGCGCGGCCGACCCCGTGCCGGGCGACGTAACCGGGTTCGATCAAAGGGAAAGTACGATGAAGTTTCCACGCCGCCATTTTCTCGGTCTCGTCGCCGGCGCCGCGGCGCTGCCGATCGTGCCGCGCGCCGCATGGGCGCTCGACTATCCGACGCGGCCGGTACGCGTCATCGTCGGCTTTCCGGCCGGCATCGGGCCCGACATCACCGGGCGACTGATGAGCCAATGGCTGTCGGATCACCTCAAGCAGCAATTCATCGTCGACAACCGGCCGGGCGCGTCGAGCAACATCGCGACCGAGCTGGTCGCCAAGGCGGCGCCGGACGGCTACGCGCTGCTGGTCACCGTCTCGACCAACGCGATCAACGCGACGTTCTACAAGAATCTCGCTTTCGACTTCACCAAGGACCTCGTGCCGGTCGGCTTCATGGGCGCGACGCCTTTCGTCATGGTGGTCACGCCGTCATTGCCGGCAAAAACCCTTCAGGAATTCATCGCCTACGCCAAGGCCAACCCGGGCAAGATCAACATGGCCTCGCAGGGCGTCGGGACGTCGCCGCACGTTGCCGGCGAGATGCTCATGATGCTGACCGGCATCAAGCTCGTTCACGTGCCCTATCGCGGCAATCTGGTGCCCGATCTCCTTTCCGGACAGGTGCAGGTTTTCTTCGGCCCACAGCCGCAGGTGATCCAATATGTCCGCGATGGCCGGCTGCGCGCGCTCGCGGTCACCTCGGCGAAGCGCGCCGAGGCGCTGCCCGACGTCCCGGCGCTTGCGGAGTTCGCGCCGGGCTACGAGGCACTCGGATGGTATGGCATCAGCGCGCCGGCCGGCACGCCGGCCGAGATCATCGCCAAGCTCAACAAAGAGATGAACGCCGGCCTTGCCGATCCCGCCATCAAGGCAAAGCTGTTGGCCATCGGCGTCGTCCCGAACCCGATGACGCCGGCGGAGTTCGGCAGGTACACCGCCGAGGAAATCGACAAGTGGGCCAAGGTGGTCAAGTTCGCGAACATCAAGGCCGAATAGCCGGCCGAGCCGATCGACGAGGCCCGGCTTTTTGGTCGATCCAAATCAAAAGCCATTGAAATCCGCCGAATAACTTTGGGTTGCCGGTCTTCCGGCGCAGATCGCCCTCCCCCGGCGGCTCCAGACGGACGCGCGCGGCTGGAGCTTTTCAGCAAAAAGTCGGTCGCCGCAGCGGCGGAGGCGGAGGGTTGGTGTCTGCACGCAAGTAAAGCGCGACGCAGGGCCGCGTGCCGGCAGGCAAAGCCGCTGACAACACGCAAAGCAAGCCCACCTGAAAGGCTTGCGGCGGTGCTCAAAGGACGTCGCGTCTCCCCCGGGGCCGTCGCCGACCTCAACACTGATATTGGCAGCCTCGGGTAAGCCGATGACCGCGTGGATGCTCGGCCGACGCCGATTCCGCAAGTAAATCAGCGGTATGGCATCGATCATGAAAGGCAGCTATGCTTCCTGTGCGGCCGCGCCGGGACCTTACGAAAATACCGACCCGGGGATAGCCAAATTCGCCGTATTTCGCGTATTCTATGAGCCGGTGATTCGGGACGCGGCGTGCTTGGGGCGCGCCGCATTAAGCATCGGGGGACGGGGACCCTTGGTTCGCGTGGGCGTGGCGTCAGTCGTCGCGGGTTCGGCGGGACTGACATTGGCATTCAGCGTATGCGCCTGGATGATGTTCGGCGGCGAGCCGGCGCACCTTGGTGCGCGCGCGTACGCACCTGTGCTGCCAGCCGATATCCAGAGCGCGCCGCCGGTCCACCTCGCCCGCCTGGGCAATGTGCCGTTCGCGTCCCGCTGGACGACCGATAGCTCATCCCGCCAGCCTTCGCGTCCGCCGACCACCACCGGATCGGTCGCTTCCTCGTTCGACAACCGGTTCGCGTCGACGTCACCTGCGCCGCCCACCCGCTCCTTGCGGCCGTCGTCATCGATATCCTTCAGCGACCGCTTCGGCGGTGACGCGATCACGGCGGCGCGTCTGCCGGCCCAGCTCATACTGGCATCCGTGCCGCCTCCGGTCGTCCCGGCCGCGCCCACCTCGGCGCCGGCTCCCGCGCCGCACGCCTCCGCGCGTGCCCTGATGGCGCGCGTCGCGCCTAAGCATCCGGAGCATCCCGCGGCCGCGACCTACCGGGTCGCCAGCATCGGCGACACGCCCATCCGCACCGCCTACGCGCCGACCGATGCGGCGAACAAAGATGCGGCATTCGACGATTCGCTGAAGAAGGCGATGCCGCACGATCCGGCCCCGAAGGACGCGGCCAACCCGGACATGAGCCAGACGGCGGTCTACGACATCACGGCGCACGCGGTGTATCTGCCGAACGGGCGACGCCTCGAGGCGCATTCCGGCCTCGGCGACCACATGGACGACCTCGACTCCGTCAACCTGCGCAGCCTCGGTCCGACACCGCCGGGCGTCTACGATCTCACCATGCGCGAGCGAAGCTTCCACGGCGTCGACGCGATCCGGCTCAATCCGGTCGACAACGGCAAGATGTACGGCCGCGACGGCATTTTGGCGCATCCCTACATGCTTGGCCCGAACGGCCAATCCAACGGCTGCGTATCGTTCAAGGACTATAACGCGTTCCTCGCCGCGTTCCGCCGCGGCGAGTTCAACCGCATGGTCGTGGTCGAGCGCCTCGACGATCCGCCCGGCGGACAGACGGCGTCCGGATGGATCACCAACAAGCTGCGGGGACTCTTCGGGCAGTCGTGAGCGACTAGCCCCGATTGAGCTCTCGGCTACGCTTTGCCGGCGACGACGCCTTGATGGGCGCCGGCACCGTGCGGTCAATCCGCCACTACCGTCGGGAACAGGACAACCCTATCATCCGCGTGTCCATCGCGCATTGACGGGGGGCGGCCTTGGCGATCCAACCGAAGACACCGGGCGTCTTTATCCAGGAGCGGGACGCGTTTCCGGCCAGCATCGTCGGCGTCGAGACGGCCGCGCCGGTGTTCATCGGCTACACCGAGACGGCCGAGCAAAGCGGCCGGCCCGTTCACCTGCAGCCGGTGCGTATCAGCTCGCTGCGCGACTACGAGGCGACGTTCGGCGGGCCGTTCGTGCATCCGTTCCGGCTGACCGCGCTCAGCACCACGACGGTCGGCGGGAAACGTGAGGTCAAGCTCGGCGGCAAGATCTATCGGCTCGACCCGGTCAAGCAGTTCTATCTCTACAACGGCCTGCGCCTGTTTTTCGCGAACGGCGGCGGCCCCTGCTACGTGGTGTCGGTCGGCACATACGACGCGGCGAGGGTTCTGCAAGCGGACCTGGCGGCGGGGCTCACGGCGGTCCACGACTTGGTCGGGCCGACATTGCTGGTGATCCCGGAGTTGGTGCTGCTCTACGATCCTTCCCTGCCCGCCGACAACGATGCCGACTGCCGGGCCGTCGCCGAGACGATGCTGCAGCAATGCGCCGATCGGGCCGACCGCTTCGCGCTGCTCGACGTGTGGGGCGCCGAGGCCGGCATGCCGGTCGACACGCAGATCGACAGGTTTCGGGGCGGGTTCGCCGGCGTCGCGCCGAACGCCCGCAGCTACGGCGCGGCGTATTTTCCGTTCCTCACGACTTCGCTTGTCGATCCGGCGAATACCAAGGAGGTGAGCTACACCACCCTCGACGCCGCCTCGCTCGCCATCCTGCGCGCAGCGCTGCCGGGTGCCGCGCTCGACGCGAATAATCCCACCGTGAAGAACCTCCATGCCGTCATGGCGGAGGCGATCGGCACGCTGCCGCCGAGCGCCGCCATGGCCGGCATCTACGCCATGAACGATGCGATGCGTGGGGTGTGGAGCGCGCCCGCCAATGTCGGGTTCAACGACGTGCGCGGTCCGATCATCCCGATCAGCGACGCGACGCAGGACGACCTCAACGTGCCGCTCGACGGCCTCGCCGTGAACACGATCCGCGACTTCGTCGGCCGAGGCACCCTCGTCTGGGGCGCGCGGACCCTCGACGGCAACGACAACGACTTGCGCTACATCCAGGTGCGCCGAACCCTGATCTACATCGGTCAATCCATCAAGCTGTCGCTCGAGGCTTTCGCCTTCGAGCCCAATGTCGCGCAGACCTGGACGGCGGTCATGGCGACGATCAACGGCTTCCTGCGCCAGATTTGGCAGGCCAGCGGCTTGATGGGCGCGAAGCCGCAGGACGCGTTTGCGGTCCTATGCGGCCTCGGCAGCACGATGACTGCGCAGGACGTCGCCGACGGAAATATGAACGTGCGCGTCAGCCTGAGCATGATACGTCCAGCCGAGTTCATCCAGCTCACATTCACGCAGAAGGTCGTGGGCGAGGCGGGGTGATGCCGTGGCAAGGCATCGCATTCGGATGAGCGCGGCGCGAGCTCACTTCCTTGGGAGCGATTAACGTTAAGGATTGATTAAACGATACCCGACTCCGCAGAGGTATCATTCTGACGCCGCCGATCAAAAGCCGCGACTATCATTTGTCCCACTCGAGTAGGCCCCGATCTCCCCAATATCTCGAGCCCCCCTTTGAGGAGATCGGGGCCGCCAAACGCCCGGCGAGAAATTGACCCGCCCCGCGTGCCCTGAGGCCCGGCATCGAGTTAGTTTGGCGTCGTCGAGGGCAACGATCATTCCCGCTATCATGCGCTTGACGCACGCTTAGAGGTGGCCCCGGTTGTCTGAACAGATTTTCCGCGTCGATAAGTGGAGCCTCTGCCGGGGTTAGGCTGCCAAGCGGAGAGGCAGCGGCGTGATGTAGGCCTGATCGGGCGTCATGCCGTCAAGGCTCGAATGCGGGCGCC
>DASXCK010000331.1:0-11293 GCA_036491235.1 Xanthobacteraceae bacterium
CGGTCGCCCGTCATCGTATGGGCGCGGGTTCCGAGGCCGCCGGCGATGATGACGGCGTGCATGGGGATCAGAATCCGTTAACCCGGATGCGCTCGACCGCGTGGCGCACCGCGTCGGTCGAGTGCCGTCGCGGCTGCCAGCCGAGCGCCTGCAGGCGCGAGATGTCGTAGCGGAATTTCGGGACGTCGCCCGGCCAGCCGCGGTCGCCGCCGGTGTAGCGGATTTTTGTGTCGTCCCGCCCCGCGGCCGCGCGGACGATCTCGGCGATCTCGCGCACAGATGTCTCGCCGATGCCGGCCGCATGATAGACGGAGAGCGGCCCGGAGGATTTCTCCCTGGCAAGTAGAATGGCATCGACCAGATCGGCGACGTAGAGGTAAGGCTTGGTCTGGTTGCCGTCGCCGAGCACTTCCAGCTCGCGCGGATCTTTTTCCAGCTTGCGCAGAAAATCGTAGATCACGCCGTGCGTGGTCCGCTCGCCAACGACGTTGGGGAAGCGCAGCACCACGGTGCTCAGATCGAAGCGATGCGCATAGGTCGAGACGTAGGCTTCGGCCGCGAGCTTGCTGGCGCCATAGAAGGAGATTGGCGCGAGCGGCCCGTAGTCTTCGGCGAGCGCCGCCTGGGCCTCGCCAAAGATCGCCGAGGTGCTGGCGAAGAAAAGCCGCCGCGTGCCGTGCCGGCGCATGGCCTCGAGTATCGCAGTGGTGGTCAGCTCGTTGAGACGAAAATCGAGCGTAGTGTCGGCGTTCCCGGCCGCGATGTCGGAATTCGCCGCAAGATGGAAGACCGCGTCGAATTTTGCATCGGCGAAGAGCGCGGCAAGATCGTCGCGTGCGTTGACGTCCAACTTGAGGAAATGGAAGCCGTTGGAGTCCTCCAGGTGCGCGACATTGCGGCGGCGGCCGAGATGCAGGTTGTCGACGCACCACACCTCGTCGCCCTGAGCGCGCAGGCGATCGCACAGATGACTGCCGATGAACCCGGCGCCGCCGGTCACGAGTGCGCGCATGGATCGGTCATCAGCCGGGCGCCGGCAGTCCGCACAAGAAATCGAGCACGGCGTGGCAGATCGTGAGATGCCCGATCTCGACGAAACCGTAACGATCCGACGCGATGTAGAAATTCCATTGGCCCCTGCGGCGTAGCGGGTTGTCCGGCATAAAGCCGCTCAGCGTCGCGACCGTGCAGCCGGCCGTCGTCGCGGCATCGACCGCATTGAGAATATTGGCGGAGCGGCCGGAGCTCGAAATCGCGATCACGAGGTCGCCGGCGCGGCCGTGGAGCTCGATCTGCTTCGCGAAAATGCGATCGTAGCCGAAATCGTTGCCGAGGCAGGTGAGCATGCTGGCGTCGTTGAGCGCGAGCGAACGAATATTGCCGTTTTTCGAATAGTCGGTCGCCATGTGGCTCGCGATCGCGGCGCTGCCGCCATTGCCGACGAAGATCAGCTTATTGCCGGCCGCATGCGTCTCGCGTGCGGCAGCCATCAGGGCAGTCGCGGCACCGGCGTAGTCGAGGGGTTCGCCCGACTTGCCGGTTACGTCCACCTGACACAGCAGGTCGGACACGGTCGCGAAATACGTGTGCAGGTCGTCCTTGCCGATAGTCGTGATGGTCTTGGGCGCCATGCGATAGCCGGTTGTGCGGGGCCTGCGGCCGCGGCGAAAAGTAGAGGGAAATCCTTAAATCCCGCTGATCGATCCGGCAACATAAATCGCCGGTTTGGCGGATCAGCCGCAATTGCGACGGACCGGAAGCGCGATCCCGAGCGCCCGCACCATGAGGGCGAAAATGAAGGTCTCGAAGGCCGCGATGATGAGCCAGAGACCCATCACGGCCCAGTGGGTCTGGACCCCGACGTCAGGCAAGGTGAATCCGTTGGCCGCAAAGGTGCGGATTAGCGGAACCGTCGCCAGGGTGCCGCAGGCCGTGACCAGCCCACAGCCCAGGAAGGTCGCGTTGTAAGGCAGGAACCGCTCCAGCCGCGGGCGGACCGTATCCGAATAGTCGAACAGGATGGCCGCGATGCCGCCGAAATACAGCATCGACAGGCCCAGTGTTGCGGCCGCCATCGCGAGCAGCATGGTATTGAGCGAGGCGCTCAGGCGCCCGATTGAGACCGGCCCGAAGGCGAGGAGGACGAGAACCGGCAGGCCGAGCGCGAGCAGCACGGCGCCGGGCTTGAGCAGGAAGAAGTTCACGCCATGGATCAGCATGGCGCGCAGGTTCATCCAGCCCGCGCGCCATGGCTCGAGCCAGCCGCGCCGTTTCATGTGGCTCAGCCGCCCTTCCGGATCCTTGAGGAAATGGATCGGAACCTCGGTGGTCTTGAGGCGCATGTGCACCGATTTGAGCACCATCTCGGAGGCGTATTCCCAGCCTTGCGAGCGCAGGTCCATGTGCACAAGCGCGTCGCGCGTGATGCCGCGCATGCCGCAATGAATATCGGAGAAGCGGCTGCCGAAAATGGTGTTGAGGGTGAACGTCGTGACCGGCGTGCCGAAATAGCGATGCAGCGCCGGCATGGCGCCGGGCGCGATCGACCCCTTGAAGCGCGAGCCCATGACGAATTCGGCGCCCGCGCGAAACGCCGCAACGAACGGCCCGATCTCGCGAAAGTCATACGTGCAGTCGGCGTCGCCCATGATCACGAAGCGGCCGCGGATGTGCGGGATCGCGTCGATATAGGCGCGGCCGAGGCCAAGTTTTGGGACCTGCAGCACGCGTGCCCCGCCGGCTTGCGCGATCTGCGGCGTGCGGTCGGTCGAGCTGTCCACGATCAGGATCTCGACGCGCGCGCCGCTTGCTTCAATGCCCTGGCGGCACCATTCGACGAAGCGACCGATGGTGAGTTCCTCGTTGAGGGCGGGCACGAGGATGGTGATCTCGGGATCGGCGACGTCGGCCGGTGGGACCAGCAGGCGGATATCGTCGGAGCGCTCGGTCATGCGGACGTCAACGGGCATCGTCAGTCCGGAATTTGACGTGAGGCATGACGGTGAATTCCTCGAGTATATCGGTGCGACGGACGGCTGCCGTCAATCTGGTTTGGCGGCCCGAAGCCTCTCGACGGTGCTGCGGATGCTGGCGAGGCTCGTCATCTCGACCATGTGGGACTCGTCGAGCTCGATGCCGAATTCATCCTCGAGCGCGATCATCATGCGCATGTGGGCGGTCGAATCCCAGTTCGGTACCGTGCCGATGGCGGCGTCGGTGCCGATGCGCTCGACCGGCAGGCGCAGGGCCCCGGCCATGATGGTACGAATCCTGTCTTCCATGGGGTGATCTTAGAGGCAATCGAGCAGCGCTGCCACGATGTCATCGACCCGCGGCAGCACGGAGTTTTCCAATTAAGCCCAGATTTCCAGATTTGGGTCATGCCGACGATTCGCAACGAATCACTTATGCTTTGCTGCCGTGGATATTGCGATAGGGCGGTGACGGTACGGGAAGCATCACTGCCAGGGACGCGTCGAAGGGCACGTTCCGAGTTGGAGCAGCGATAGCATGATGGTTGCGTCTTTAAGGCGGGCACAAGAGCTGCTGACGAGTTTTCAGCAGATCTCGGTCGAGACCCCGGCAAATCTCGCCCGGGTGCTGAGCCCCGCGCCAGATAACAAGGCGGTCGTGAAGTACGATGGCGACATCCTTCACATTATCAAGCAGTATCCAGGCTGCAGCGACACGCAGGTCTTGGCTTTTCTCCGCGTCAGGGTCCATTGGTTCGGTCGCGGGACGTTGATCAACAACGTCTTCCGGCCCTCGTTTGCCACCGTCCACGCGGCCGGGCGTCGCCTGGAGAGCGCCGGCGAAATCAAGACCAAGAAGGACCCGTCGCTGCACCGCCCAGGGCTCCGGTTCTATCCCAACAACCCTCTATGGCCGGATACCGGCACCGAGGACTCGCTTCGCCGCTAGGTTTCATCGCGCGTTCGACATTGGCCTTCGATTGGCGTGGGCGGCGGCTAGAAGCAGTCGAGCACGGCTGCCATGATGTCCTCGACTTGCGGCAGCACATCATCTTCCAGCAGGCGCGCGCTCGGAATGACCATGTTCTTACCGCCGACGCGGCGATAGCTGATCGCGGCGAGGCGGCTGCTGTCGCGGATTTGCTCGATGGCGGCGATCATTTCGGCGCCCCAGCCACCCTCCGCGGGCGCCTCCTCGACGGTAACGATGGCCGAGGGCGCCGCGGCGCGCAGCACAGCCTCGAGATGTGTGATCGGCGTCGGGGAGAGCTGGGAAACGACGACGAGGCCGAGATTGAGCGCCTCGCGCTCGCGTAGCGCCGCGGCCGCGTCGAGCGCAAGCCGCGTCACGCCGCCGTAGCAGAGGAGCAGCCCATTGCTCGGTGCGTGCGGCTTGAGCCAGAGACTCGGGAACGGTGATGCAGCGTCCGCGAACCTGACGATTTCGTAGTCCGGCACCGCGGGCAGTAGTACCTCACCGTAGTCGATCTTATTCTCGACAAAGAGGACCGGGTCGTCCACGTCGACGATTGCCTGCTTGAGCAGGGCGCCCGGATCGCGGAGTGAGTGCGGTGCGATCACCCACAAACCCGGGACTCCGAGAAAATGCTTTTCCAGACTCTGGCTGTGGGTCGGGCCGTAGCCGCGCCCTCCGCCCGACGGCGTGCGGATGACCAGCGGGACGCGAACTTGGTCGTTGAACATGGCGCGATACTTGGCGGCATGGTTGACGATCTGGTCGCCGGCGAGGAAGAGAAAATCGCCGAACATGATCTCGACGACCGGGCGCAGGCCGCGCAGTGCAAGCCCGATCGCGACCGCGACGATACCGGCTTCCGAGATCGGCGTGGTCAACACACGATCCGGGAATTGCGTCGAGAGCTCACGCGTCACCTTGAAGGCGCCGCCATAGGGACTGAGCACATCCTCGCCCAGGACGATGACACGCTCGTCCGCCAGCGCGGCGCGCAGGCCCGCGTTGAGGCTGGCCAGTACCGTCATATTCCGGCTCATGGGGCGGCCTCATCGGCGAGCGCGAGTGCGTCTTGCATGAGCGCGGCGACCTCGCGGTCGATCGCGTCCGCGCCGACGCCGACCGCGCAGCGCAGCGTTGCCACCGGATCCTGCGTCCAAGCCGCTTGCAGCCGTGCGGGCTCGCGCGTGTCATCGCCCTTGCTGTGCGGGCCGAGGCGGATTGCGTGTGAGATGATCGCGTGCGGGCGCGATTCGGCACGTGTTGCATCGACCGCGCGCACCGCCGCGGCGAGGGCTTCGGCAAGGTCCGTTCCCGCCACCTCCTCGACCGGAATATCGAAGGCACGGCAGCGCGCCGGGAGGTCGCCGGCAAGCTGCATCTCGGTGGGTGTCGTCTGGGCGATGCCGTTTGCCTCGATGGCGAACACGACGGGCAACCGCCACAGCGACGCGATATTCATCGCTTCGTAGACGAGGCCCTCGCCGAACGTGCCGTCGCCGAGCCAGGCACAGGTGACGGCGCCGCTGCGCTTCGACTTCTCCGCGAGCGCGACGCCGACCGCATTGCCGACGCTGCCGCCCTGGACGCCGTTGGAATAGAAATTTCGCCAATGCAGGTGCTGGCTGCCGCCGCGGCCGCCGCAGGCGCCGTCGGACCGGCCGAAAATCTCGGCCAACAGCGGGAAGACCTCGCCGCAATAGGCGAGAAAATGGCCGTGGCCGCGGTGATTGCTGAAGACGCAATCGCGTGCGCGGTCGAGTGCGGCCGTGAAGGCGACCGCCGCGATTTCCTGGCCGATGCAGGTATGGGTCGTTCCGCCGATCCGACCGAGGGCGAACTGATCGAGCAGCATGCGTTCGAACGCGCGGATGCAGGCGGCGAGCCGATAATGGTCCACGGCGGAAGAGGAGCGATTTGTGACCGCGAGCCGCGGGTGGCTGCCGGGGTCAGGCATCAGGCCGGCTCCCCATTGAGCGTGCGGTCGAGCGCGGCGCAGAACTCGGCCACATAAATGCCGTCACAAAGCGTATGGTCGTAGGTGATGGTCGCGGTCGCGACCGGACGGGCGCCGGCGCCGGCAGACGCTGCCTCGTGCCGCGTCGCGCCGAGCGCCAGGATGGTGGTCTGCGCGGGCGGCGGTAGCGCGACGAACGACTCGACGTTAGGCGTCGCGATGACCGATACCGTGAAGCAGGCGCCGCCCACGTCGCGAGCATCGAGCTTTCCGCGCATGGCACGCTTGGCGAGGCGAGCGCAGTCGCGCGCGATCTCGTCGAGGGTGCGATGATCGGTTTGACGGACGACAGGCGCATGAAGCTCGCCGCTCACCGAACGCACCGCAAACGCGATGTCGACGTCGCGGTAGCGATAGATCGTGCCGCGATCGAGCACCGACACGAGGTTCGGGAACGCCGGCAGCGTGCGACCGAGTCCCCACAGCAAGGTCACCAGCAGCGAAGCCGCGCGGCCATGCGCAAGCTCGGCGGCGATCATCCGCTCCGGTCCACGCAGGTCGAGCCGGTACGCGAGCGTGGTGAAGAGGCCGGCATGCGCTGCCGCGCGCAAGTCACGGGCGACGCGGCGCTGGTGTGGGGACGCCTCACCGACGCTGACCAGTCGCGGATCGCCCGCAAAAGTCGCGGGCGCGTCGCCGCTCTGGGCCAGATAGCGCGCGACGTCGCGCTCCTTGATGGTGGCGCCGCTTGCACGCACGGTGGCAAGATCGATGCCGCGGCCGGCCGCGAGCGCTTGCGCTTTGGCGGTTGCGGCCGCGGGACGACGCATCGCCGCCGCAGCCGTCTTGGCGTGCGCGTGCGCCTGCTCAGCCGTTGCGATGGCGGCGGGCGAGTTTCCGACGAAAGCAACGGGTGTGCCGACAGGAATTATTGCACCGGCCGTCACCGCATGGACGAGCGTCCCGCCGATCTCGGCCGCAAGTTCCGCGGTCGCCTTCTCGGTCTCGATTTCGGCGACCGGCGCGCCGGCGGCGACCGTTGCGCGGTCAGCCGCCAGCCAACGCGTGAGGGTCACGCTGTCGTCATTGGCGTTGAGCCGCGGCGCGCGCAGTATCCAACATTCGTCGGGCAAGTGGGGCTCCGTCGCGGCTCGGTAGCCGCTTTTTGCGCGGCCGTATAGCGCTTGTCGAAAGACTATCGCAACCAGATCCTCCAACGACAATCGAGCCTGCCGCAGCCGGCGGAACGGCACGGTTTTACAAGGACTTACGGACAGAGAGAATGACGGCCGTGCCCCGGCACTTGAACCACTATTACCCGTCGCGTAAGCACGGGTCAGCAGTCTTCTCCATCCTCATGATCCGTGCGCGATGCGACCGGCGTGACCGACGCAATGTCTTCGACTGATGCTCCAACCACTACCTAGGCAATCGTACATGCACCCGCTCGACGTGGCGCGGACGCGACGTGGCAGGCCGCATACCGATTTTGCGCGGTGCGGCGTGCTTCGACAGTCTGCCGATGGCAGTCCGGGCTGCGCTTCGTGTTGCGGAACGGCGATGACATGACAAACCGTCTATCGCCTCGCCTTGCCCAGCTCGAGTCGGAAGCGATTTTCATCCTGCGCGAGGTTGCGGCCGAATTTACGCGGCCGGTGCTGCTCTATTCGATCGGCAAGGACTCCTCGGCGCTCCTGCACATCGCCAGCAAGGCGTTTCATCCGGCAAATCTGCCGTTTCCACTGCTGCACGTGGATACGACGTGGAAATTCCGCGAGATGATCGCGTTCCGCGATGCGACGGCGCGGGCGCACAGCCTGCAGCTCATCGTTCATACCAATCGTGAGGGCGCCGGGCAGGGGATCACGCCGTTTTCGACGAACCCCTCCGCCTATACCCAGGTAATGAAGACTGATGCGCTCAAGCAGGCGCTCGAGCGCCATGGCTTCGACGCGGCGATCGGCGGGGCGCGACGCGATGAGGAAAAGTCGCGTGCCAAGGAGCGTATCTTCTCGCTGCGCTCGGCCCAGCATGCCTGGGAACCTCGCAACCAGCGTCCGGAGTTGTGGCGATTGTTCAATTGCCGTCTCGGAAAGGGCGAGTCGATGCGGGTCTTTCCGCTGTCGAATTGGACCGAGCTCGATGTGTGGCGCTACATCGAGGCCGAGCAGATTCCGGTCGTGCCGCTCTATTTTGCGGCGCCGAGGCCGGTGGTCGAACGTGGCGGGATGTTGATCGTGGTCGACGACGAGCGCATGCCGCTCGAGCCAGCGGAGAAGCCGGAGACGATGCTCGTGCGTTTCCGCACCTTGGGCTGCTACCCGCTGACCGGCGCCATCCGATCAGGCGCCGCGAGCATTGCGGACATCATCGACGAGCTCGCTGCCGCGACCGTATCGGAGCGCGCCGCACGGCTGATCGACCATGACGAGCCGGCGTCAATGGAAAAGAAAAAGCGCGAGGGATACTTCTGATGAACGTCGGAGGTCCGTCCGGCATCGTGGATCGGGGCGTTCTCCGCTTCCTGACCTGCGGCAGCGTCGACGATGGCAAGTCATCGCTCATCGGGCGAATGCTGCTCGACCTCGACCTCGTGGCGGAAGATCAACTGCGGGCGTTGAAGAGCGATTCGCTGCGATCGGGCACGACCGGCGACGAGCTCGACCCGGCGCTCCTGCTCGACGGGCTGGAGGCGGAACAAGATCAGGGCATCACCATCGATGTCGCGTATCGATATTTCCAGACGCCGCGGCGGGCGTTCATCGTCGCGGACACACCCGGGCACGAGCAATACACCCGAAACATGGCGACTGGTGCGTCTTATTCCGATGTCGCGGTTCTGCTGATCGATGCGCGCAAAGGCATTCTCACCCAGACCTGCCGGCATGCTCGCATCGCGGCGCAGTTCGGTATCCGTCACGCCATTCTGGCGGTCAACAAGTGCGACCTGGTCGATTTCTCGGCTGAGGTCTTCAATGCGATTGAGCGCGATTTTCGCGCGTTCGCCGGCGCTCTCGGCTTCAAGACGATCAACGCAGTCCCGATCTCGGCGCGTTATGGTGACAACGTCGTGGCGCACAGCGCGCGGACGCCATGGTACCGCGGGCTGCCGCTCGTCGAATTACTCGAGTCGATCGATCTCGACGATGATCGGTCTGCGGCGGCGCCGCGGTTCCTCGTGCAATGGATTGCCCGCAAAGCCGACTTTCGTGGCCTCGCCGGCCTGGTCACGCACGGCAGTTTTTCGCGCGGTGACGTCGTGCAGGTCGCCGGCGCCAATCGCGCGACCAGGATCGAGGGATTCGTCGACAAGGCCGAGGATCAAGAGCGCGCGCGCGCGGGCGAAGCACGGATGCTTGTCCTTGCCGACGAACTCGACGTCGGGCGCGGCGACGTGTTGTGCTCGCCGCAATCGCCGCTCGATGTCGCCGATCAGTTCGCCGGCCACATGCTGTGGTTCGATGCACATGCGATGATCCCGGGCCGCTCATATCTCGTAAAGCTCGGCGCTCGCACGGTGCCGACGACGATCACGGCCCTCAAGCACATCGTCGACGTGAACACCGGCGCGCATCTCGTCGGGCGCCAGCTCGAGATGAACGAGCTGGGGTTCTGCAATTTCTCGCTGTCCGCGCCGCTTCCGATCGAGCCTTTTGCCAACAGCCGTGACCACGGAAGCTTCATCGTGATCGATCGGTTGAGCAACAACACGGTTGCGGCGGGCACGGTCGAGTTTCCGCTGCGGCGCGCCGCCAATCTGCATCTGCAAACGCTGCAAGTCGACAAGGCAGCGCGCGCCGCCATCAAAGGGCACGGTGCGGCAGCCCTGTGGCTGACCGGCCTGTCCGGCGCCGGAAAATCGACCGTTGCGAGCCTCGTCGACGCCAAGCTCAATGCGCTCGGCTGCCACACCTATGTGATGGATGGCGACAACATCCGGCATGGGCTCAATCGCGATCTTGGATTCACCGAGGCCGATCGGGTCGAGAACGTGCGCCGCGTCGCGGAGGTCGCTCGATTGTTCGTCGATGCCGGGCTCATCGTGATCGCGTCGTTGATCTCGCCCTATCGACTCGAGCGCCTGAGCGCGCGCGAGCGGTTCCGGCAGGGCGAGTTCATCGAAATCTTCGTCGACGCGCCGCTTGATGTATGCCGCCAACGCGATCCCAAGGGCCTCTATGCCAAGGCCGCCGCCGGGCAGATCAAGAACTTTACCGGCGTCGATGGACCCTACGAGGCGCCGGTTGACCCGGAGCTGCGGCTGGATACGGTTGCGTCGGATCCCGAGGCGCTGGCCGATCAGGTGATCGGGATGCTTCGTCAGCGCGGGGTGATCCGATAGATGCGGCGGTCGCGATTGCAGGTTCGGGTGGCGCGGGCCCGGAAATTGGGCGAATATTTGGATTGCCGCATACGTACGCCATGACGTGAGGAACGCACAACGTGGACGCGACCGACACCGTCTACTACAACGCGGTCGACCAACTGCCGCTGGCCAAGCGGGTCTTGGCTCGGGCGCGGTATCGGATGTTCGAGCTGTTCATGCGCTCGATGGAGCCGACGAGCGCGACGACGATCATCGACATCGGCGTTTCCGAGCACGAGAACGATGAAGCCAATTTTCTGGAGAAGATGTATCCGCATAAATCGAACATCACTTGCGCGAGCATCGGCGACGGCGAGAAGATTCGCGCCTGCTATCCTGAAGTCGGCCATGTGACGATCACGCCCGGGAAGCCGCTGCCGTTTGCCGACCGCAAGTTCGACATTGCTTACTCGAACGCCGTCCTGGAGCACGTGGGGGGATATGAGGCGCGCCGGAATTTCTTGTCGGAAGCGCTCCGCGTCGCAAATTCCCTGTTCATCGCCGTACCGAATTCGTGGTTCCCGGTCGAGCACCATACGGGAATTCCCTTTCTTCACTATTGGCCATGGCTTTTCCGGAAGGGCCTGAAAGGAACGTCCCTGAGGTTTTGGGCCGAGCCGGCGAATCTAGAGTTTCTGAGCGCGGCGAAACTGCGCAGCGAATGGCCGCTGGGCGTGCAGCCGCAATTCTTCTATACGGGGATCTCGCTCGGTCCGTGCAGCTCGAATTTGGCGGTTACGGTCCGGCGGTAGCGCGGAGCCGCCACCTCTTGGGCAATCTTGGTGCGGAGAGACTGTCCGAGCTCGATGATGGCGGCGCCGATTCCAACTACTTGCTGATCAACGCTGAACGTCTTCATCGCTGCTGGACCGCTCATGTCCATCAGGCGCGGGTTGCGCGAGATAGTGCATCCGTTTGCTCTCGCGGCGGCCATGGGTCACGGTGTCGAGAATAAGCCCGCTCATGAGCAGCAACAGGCCGACGATTGTCAATGCGCTGGAGAGGACGGCCGTCGGCAGCCGAGG
>DASXCK010000332.1:0-2865 GCA_036491235.1 Xanthobacteraceae bacterium
TCGGATCATCGCGGCGCGTGCCGCCCAGGCGAAACAGGCAGCTCTGCCCGAGCGAGAGCGAGACGACGGGCGCGGCAAAATCGCGCTCGTCGCGATCCTGATGCAGCCCCATGCGGGCTTCCGGCGCATAGACGTTGATCAAGCAGGCCTCGGGCGGGTGCGGATAACCGGCGAGATCGCGCCAGGCTGCGCGCACGCTTTCCGGCATCGCCGGCCACGACGTGCCGGTCTGCGGATGATGCGGCTGATAGCGGTAGCCGCGCTCGTCCGAGACCCAGCCGAGCGGGCCGCAATTAGTCATACGAACGCTGAACGGCTTTCCGCTCTTCGGCATGCGCGGCGTGAACAGCGGCGCCGCCGCGATGATGTCGAGAATGTCGCGGACGAGCGCTTCCTGCGCGGCGCGATCGAAATACCCCGGCTTTAGCTTCAGGCCGCTTGCGAACCCGCCCGGCGTGGCACCAGCCGTTCGCTCGCCAGCGCCTCGCGGGCGCCCGCTGCTCCCGCCTCGTGATATTCCGCGTCCTCGTTGACCTGCCATGTGTCGTAGATGCGTTCGCCGGCCAGGATATTCCGCGCCGTCAGCATCGCGGTCATCATGGCATGATCCTGGTTGTTGTACTTATGCATGCCGTTGCGGCCGACCAGGTGCAGGCTCGGGTAGCTGCCCTCGAGATCGCGCCGGACCGTCGCCACATGGTCGCGATAATCCTCGTCATAGACCGGGTAGGCCTTCGGCTGGCGCACCACGCAGCCGTCGACCACATCGGTTGCCTTGACGAGGCCGATCTGCGCGATCTCGCGCTTAGCGAGCGCGATGAGATCCTCGTCGGGCGCGTTCCACAGTCCGTCGCCCTCGAAGCAGAAGTACTCGAGCCCGAGGCACGTCATGCCGCCCGGCACCATCTCGGGCGACCATGAGCGGAAGTTCTGCACGCGCCCGACTTTGACCGACGGATCATGGATGTAGATCCAGTTGTCGGGAAAGAGATCGGGCTTGTCGACCATCAGCGCGACGGTGAGGAAGTCGCGATAGCGCAGCGCGCGCGCATGCAACAGCGAAATCGGCGTCGGCGAGATTGTCGCCACGAGCTCGCGCACCGGCGCCGAGCTCACCACGTGACGCGCCATGTAGGTCTCGGGGGCGCCCTCGGCGGTGCTGACGTCGATGGTCCAGACGCGACGATCCGCGTCATAGCTCAGGCGCGTGAGCTCGCGTCCCATCATGATGCGGCCGCCGCGCGCCTTGATCTTTGCCGCCGCGGCCTCCCACATCATGCCGGGACCGCGGCGCGGATACTGGAATGTCTCGATCAGCGTCTTGACCACGTCCTCACCCGGCGCGGCTGGCTGTTGGCCGAGCCCGAGCGAGCGCTTGAGCGCATGGGTCACCGCTACCTGCAGATCGAGCCCCTTGATGCGTTGCGCCGCCCAGTCGGCCGAGATCTCGTCGCACGACATCCCCCACACCTTTTCGGTGTAGGTCTTGAAGAAGATCTGAAACAGCCGCTCGCCGAACTGGTTGCGCACCCAGTCGTGAAAGCTCTTCGGCGCCGCGATCGGCGCCGCCTTTGCGTACGCATACGAGAGCATGCACGCCGCGCTGGTGACGAGGCCGAGGTTGCCCAGCGCCTCGAAGGCGCTCAGCGGATACGAATAGTATTTGCCGCCGTAGTAGATGCGCGAAAGGCGCGGGCGCGCGATGAAATCGTCGGGCAGGATCTCGCGCCACAGGTCGACGACCTCTTTCGACTTC
Source organism: Xanthobacteraceae bacterium (assembly GCA_036491235.1). Classification (GTDB taxonomy): domain Bacteria; phylum Pseudomonadota; class Alphaproteobacteria; order Rhizobiales; family Xanthobacteraceae; genus JAVDCA01. The sequence goes on from DASXCK010000332.1 coordinate 1,757, forward strand.
GAGAAGAAGCGGTGACCGCCGATGTCGAAGAGGAAATCCTTGTAGCGCACCGTACGGCTGATGCCGCCCACATAGATCGGGTCCTTCTCGATCACCAGGACAGACGGCGTCTCCTTGGTCAGGCAATAGGCCGCCGTGAGGCCGGCCGGTCCGGCGCCGATGACAAAAACGTCGAGGGTCTCGCTCATGCGCGTTGCGATCCTGCGGATGCGACATCGCCCGCGGCGCGCCGCGGCGCGAACGCAAACAGACGATGACCGTTGTAGGAGACAAACGCGCCGACGAATGCGCCGCTCATCAGGGCGGCCTGCGGCAGCCACGCGAACGCCGTGAGCACGAGCACCGCGAATACCACGTAGCTTGTGCCCTGTGCCAGCGCCGTGACGGCGGCGTAGCGCATCGCTTCGTCATGCGCCGGCCGGTGGCTGCGCGCGAATGTGAAAGCGCGATTGAGCCGCCAGGTGACGAAGGTCGCGATCGTGAGCGTGATCAGCCGGACGCCCAGCGGATGATGCGCATAGGCCACGATGGCGGTGAACAGGCTCAGGTCGACCGCGAGCCCGGTGCAGCCCACGAAGATGAATCGGACGGGTCGCGGGAGCCGCTCGGCGAGCCGCCGTGCGGCGGGCCAGCGCGCGAGCCGAGGCGCTTGGCCGGCGCCGGCCGTGAAGTCGACGTCATGGACGATCATGCGATGCGCTTGTCCCGTTCCCACCGGCGCTGCAGCGCCGTGGTTGTGCGCCGTCCGGACGTGTGCCGTTCCACGGCCATCCTTGGCAGAGCTTCGTTAACGCTGGGCTTAATGGCACCCGCGGCGGGGGAGGGTTGGCCGCAACGTTAATGGACCCTCAATGTACCCCGGCCAAAACTTCCGTACGCCATCAGGAGATGCGGACGTCCATGACCGCCGATGCCACCCGCGGACCGAATTTCGCGCTTTTGCTCGGCCTCGCCTGGCTGGTGATCGCGATCGACCTGGTCGCCAGGCATTGGGCCGGCACCGCGTTAACCCTGTCGGACACCGACGACGCCATGCGGCTCGCCGAGGTGCACGATTTCCTGCACGGCCAGGGCTGGTTCGACCTGCACCAGGCGCGGCTCGACCCGCC
>DASXCK010000333.1:0-4565 GCA_036491235.1 Xanthobacteraceae bacterium
CCGATGTTGAACGATAGATAGTAGTTCGAATTGGGGTTCATCTGCGCGGGCGTGATCGTATAGAAGCCCTCGGGCGCTTGGCGGTCGCCTTCCCGGATCTTCGGTCCGAGCGCGCCCGACCAGCGGCAGATCGGATAGGTCTTGAGCAGGGCATATTGTCCGGAGGCGTCCTGCTTCCACACCTCGAGCTCCGCCTCTTCCTTGAAGATGCGTACGAGGATCGGACTCTCCTTCGGCATGTTCTTCTGCTCGAGGAGCGAGACCATCTCGGGAGAAAGCGGCGCCATCGCGCGCGCCGGGATGAGCGAGGACGTGCCGTCAGTCTCGCAGCCCGCAAGGGCGACTGCGCATGCCAGCACAGCCGACGCCAACAGCGTTCGGGCCCAAACCGAGTGGCGCTTCAACGCGGTACTCCCCCTCAGGTCGCGATCACCGTGCCCAACATCCAAAGAATTGTTATCCTTAAGGTGTGGTCTAAGCAAGGCGAAGCTTTCCCGCCTGTGACTCAAGCATGGCGCCAGTCAATGATTGGTAAATTATCCCCGCAAGTCGTTGGCCCGGATGGCAAAAAGCGGATCGACTGCGGCGCGCCGCTTATTACTTGGGGTTATTCGAATTTATTTGGCGTTTACGCAGCCGTTCACCCAAACCGGCCGGCACCTGACCTGTCAGCCAGGCGTTCACGTCAACGAGCGGCCGATCGCCAGGAATTTTTCCCGACGCTGCCGCCGCACTGTATCCCGGTCGAGGCCCGTGAGCTCGCTGAGCGCCGCCGCGATGGCGTCGCCGGTTGCCGCGATCGCGGCCGCGGGGTCGCGATGGGCGCCGCCGATCGGTTCCGGCACGATGGCGTCGATCACGCCGAAACGGGCGAGATCGTCGGCCGTGATCTTCATGTTGGTCGCCGCCTCCTGCGCCTTGGAGGTATCGCGCCACAGGATCGACGCCGCACCTTCCGGCGAGATCACGCTGTAGATCGCGTGCTGCAGCATGAGGACGCGGTTGGCGGTCGCGATCGCAATCGCCCCGCCCGAGCCGCCCTCGCCGAGGATCACGGCGATGTTCGGCACGCCGAGCGAGAGGCACGCATCGGTCGAGCGTGCGATCGCCTCGGCCTGGCCGCGCTCCTCCGCCCCGATGCCCGGATAGGCGCCGGCCGTGTCGACGAGAGCGATCACCGGGATGTCGAACCGGTCGGCCATATCCATCAGCCGCACCGCCTTGCGGTAACCCTCCGGGCGCGCCATGCCGAAATTATGCTTGAGCCGGCTCTCTGTGGTCGAGCCGCGCTCATGGCCGATCACGCACGTGCTCGCGCCGCGGAAGCGGCCGAAACCGCCGACGATCGCCTCGTCGTCGCCGAACTTGCGGTCGCCCGCGAAGGGCACGAAATCGGTCACCAGCTGGGCGATATAATCGAGGCAATGCGGGCGCTGCGGGTGGCGTGCGACCTGGGTCTTTTGCCAGGGGGTGAGCTCGGCATAGAGTTCCTCGAGCGCCGCTGAGGCCTTGGCTTCGAGCCGGCCGATCTCCTCGCTGATCGCGTCCGAGTCGCCGGTCTCCAGCGCGCGCAATTCCTCAGCCTTGGCCTCGAGCTCGGCGACCGGTTTTTCAAAATCGAGATAGCTGCGCATCAGGCCTCAAAGCGGATCCCCCGCGGGCAGCCGAAAGAAGCCTTGTGGCTCGCCGCAAGTCAAGCAAAGCGGCTAGCGCGGCGGCGCAGCCACGTTGCCCCGACCTTGCCGTCCTGCCGGTGATTGTCGCCTGCCCGGATCGGCCAGGCCGAACGGCTTACTCCTCCGCCAGCGGATGCAGGTCCCGCACCATGCTTTTGAGCCGCTCGTCGAGCACATGCGTGTAGATCTGCGTGGTCGAGATGTCGGCGTGACCGAGCAGCGTCTGCACGATGCGCAGGTCGGCGCCGTTCTGCAGCAGGTGGCTCGCGAAGGCGTGGCGCAGCACGTGCGGGCTGATGCGATCGGCCGCGATCCCGGCCGCAGCCGCGAGCGCCTTGAGCTCGCGCGCGGCGTGCTGGCGGGTGAGGTGGCCGCTCTCGCCGAACGAGGGGAATAGCCATTTCGACTCGATGTCGCGTTCGGCGAGGCGGCCGAGGTAGTCGCGCATTGCACGCTTCGCGGCCTCGTTGAGCGGCACCAGCCGCTCCTTGCCGCCCTTGCCGCGCACCACCAGCATGCGCTGGTCGCGCCGCGCAGCCGCGGCCGGGAGCGCGATCAGCTCGGAGACGCGCAAGCCGGTCGCATAGAGCACTTCGAGCAGGCAGGCGAGGCGCGCCGCGCGCAGCCGCTCCGCCTCCGCGCGCGCCGGGTCGTTCGTGCCGCCATGTGCGGTCGCGAGCAGCCGGTCGACCTCCGCGATGGTGAGCACCTTTGGCAACGTGCGTCCGCGCTTGGGGCCTTCGATCACGGCAGCGGGGTCGTCGCGCCGATGCCCCTCGGCATAGAGGAAACGGTAGAGCTGGCGCACCGCCGAGAGGCGGCGCGCGACCGACGAGGCCTTGAACCCGCGCCGGGCGAGCGAGGCGAGGTAGGCGCGCAGCTCGGCCGTCGTTGCGGCAGCGACCGTCGCGCCGGCGTCGGCCAGATGCTCCGTGAGGTCGTCGAGGTCGCGGCCGTAGGCCTCGAGCGTGTTCGTGCCCGCCCCGCGTTCGGCCGCCAGCATGTCGAGAAAGAGCGCCGTCAGGCGCTGCGGCGATCGTTTCGCCTCCCGGACGGTCCGCTGGTTTGGCTGGCGCGCCATGGTGGCCGCAGGCCTCAGTGCGGCTGCTTGACGAACTTGTCGGGCGGCACCGTCACGGTGATCTCGCGCGGCTTGGGATTGACGAAGGTCGCGAGCGTCCACAGCACGCCGTAGCAGATGCCGAAGATGATCGCGATCGCGGTGAGAAATCGCAGCAGGCTCGGCATCGATGCAGCGCTCCGCGGCGGCTCCGAATCGCGAGGGGGTAGAGCACTTCTAGCGCATATCCCGGCGAAGTGGCTACCGCTTCGCAAGCCGGCGACACGCGCTGCACGCCTTCTCGGCCATATAAATCTTCGTAAACGCCGTGGCGGGCCGAGCGGTATGCCGTTGCGGCCCACGGTTGTCTCCCCGACGCGTATGTGGGACTACTCCCGCTGGATGAAGCCCATGCCCGACATCGCGCTGCCCGCCCCCGCTCTTGCCAGGCCCGATGACGCCGCGGTGGTCGCGGCGCTCGGCCCGCGCGCGATCGTGCTCGTCGGCATGATGGGATCGGGCAAGTCGTCGATCGGGCGGCGGCTGGCGACGCGGCTCGGCATTGCCTTCGTCGACGCAGACAGCGAGATCGAGGAGGCGGCCGGCATGACGATTGCCGAGATCTTCGACAAGCACGGCGAGGCGTATTTCCGCGCCGGCGAGGCGCGGGTGATCGCGCGCCTCCTCGACCACGGTCCGCAGGTGTTGGCGACCGGCGGCGGCGCCTTCATGAACCGCGACACGCGCGCCGTGATCCGCGACAAGGGCGTGTCGATCTGGCTCAAGGCCGAGCTCGAGGTGCTGATGAAGCGCATCAAACGCCGCGGCGACCGGCCGCTGCTAAAGACCGACGATCCGGCCGCGACGCTGACGGCGCTTATCGAGCAGCGCTATCCGATCTATGCCGAGGCCGACGTGACGGTCCTGTCGCGGGACGTGCCGCACGAGGCGATCGTCGACGAGATCGTCGCGGCGTTGAGTGCGCGTTTCGGCGTGCCGGAGGCGGCGTCGTGACCGCGCCACTGCGCACCGGCGAGCCCACGACCGTCCGCGTCGCGCTCGGCGCGCGCTCCTATGACATCGTGATCGGCCGTGGGCTGCTCGCCTCGCTCGGGAGCCGCGTCGCGGCGCTCAAGCCCGGCGCCAAGGCCGCGATCGTCACCGACGCGACGGTCGAGCGGCTTCTCCTCGCCGAGACCCGATCGGCGCTTGCGTCCGCGGGCATCGCGGCAACCCATGTCAGTGTTCCGGCCGGCGAAAGCTCGAAGAGCATCGTGATGTTCGAACGCGTATGCGATGCGTTGCTTGCGGCGCGTATCGAACGCGGCGACGTGGTCGTCGCGCTCGGCGGCGGCGTCGTCGGCGACCTCGGTGGTTTCTGCGCCGCGGCGGTACGGCGCGGCCTCGACTACGTGCAGGTACCGACCACGCTGCTGGCGCAGGTCGACTCCTCGGTTGGCGGCAAGACCGCGATCAACTCGCGCCACGGCAAGAACCTGATCGGCGCCTTCTACCAGCCGATCCTGGTGGTCATCGATTCACAACTGCTCGACTTGCTGCCGGCACGCCAGTTCGGCGCCGGCTACGCGGAGGTCGCCAAATACGGCCTGCTCGGCGACGCCGGCTTCTTCGCGTGGCTCGAGGCCAACGCGGACGACGTCTTCGCCGGCCGCGCCGCTGCGCGCGAGCACGCGATCGCGACGAGCTGCCGGATGAAGGCCGAGATCGTCGCGCGCGACGAGCGCGAGACCGGCGACCGCGCGCTGCTCAATCTCGGCCACACCTTCGGGCATGCATTCGAGGCGGCGGCGGGGTTCTCCGACCGGTTG
>DASXCK010000334.1:0-17398 GCA_036491235.1 Xanthobacteraceae bacterium
GTATTTTTCGCTCTTCCGGACCGTGCGCGAGCGCGTGCCGAACTCCGACAAGGCGCGCTTTTCGGTGCATTGCCACAACGATCTCGGCATGGCGGTCGCGAACTCGCTCGCCGGCGTGCGCGCCGGCGCGCGGCAGATCGAGTGCACCGTCAACGGCATCGGCGAGCGGGCCGGCAACGCGGCACTCGAGGAAGTCGTGATGGCGATGAAGGTGCGCAACGACGTGCTGCCGTTCTGGACCGGCATCGACAGCTCGATGTTGACGCGCGCCTCGAAGCTGGTCGCGGCCGCGACCTCGTTCCCGGTGCAATACAACAAGGCGATCGTCGGACGGAACGCATTCGCCCACGAGTCCGGCATCCACCAGGACGGCATGCTCAAGCACACGCAGACTTATGAGATCATGACGCCCGAGAGCGTCGGCGTGAAGCAGACCTCGCTCGTCATGGGCAAGCATTCCGGCCGCCACGCCTTTGTGCACAAGCTCAAGGAACTCGGCTACGAGCTCGCCGCCAACCAGCTGGAAGACGCATTCGTGCGCTTCAAGGCGCTCGCCGACCGCAAGAAGCACGTCTACGACGAGGACATCGAGGCATTGGTCGACGAGGAGATCGCGACCGCGGCCGACCGCATCAAACTCGTCTCGCTCTCGGTGATCGCCGGCACGCGCGGTCCGCAGCGCGCCACCATGAAGCTCGACATCGAAGGCAAGACGATGATCGAGGAGTGCGACGGCAATGGTCCGGTCGACGCGGTGTTCAACTGCATCAAGGCGTTGGTGCCGCACGAGGTGACGCTCGAGCTCTATCAGGTGCATGCCGTGACCGAAGGGACCGACGCGCAGGCCGAGGTCTCGGTGCGGCTCTCCGAGGACGGTCGCTCGGTCACAGCGAAAGGCGCCGATCCCGACACATTGGTCGCCTCGGCCAAGGCCTATCTCGGCGCGCTCAACAAGCTGATGGCGCGGCGCCAGCGCAACCAACTCGAGTCGGTCGGCGCCCCGATGCGGCGGATTCACTCGACTGACGTTGGGTGAGTTTCGCGGGCGCCCGCACACGGTTGCCCGAGTGTCGCCGCAATTGCTACACGGTTTGACGGGCCGCGCCGCAAGCGCGGCCCGCTTTATGTCTTGTTCGTGGAATGGAACCGGATAGCGGCTGGAAGGTTGAACGAATTGCAATGAGGCGCGGGCAGCCCCATTAAGGTTGATAAGTTTCTATGCCCCAACAATACCTTGCGGATGCCGCGATTGAGCAGCCTTCGCGCTTGCGAACGTGTGGCGCAGCCGATACACCGCGCTTACACCCAGAAACACATTGGAGAGAGGGATGAGGAAGGCAGCGCTCGTGGGCGCCTTTGCGCTCGCGCTGGTGGGTACATTTTCGTTCTCGCCACAAGGCTTCGGCGTTTCTCCCGCAATCGCCCAGGAAGCCGTCGTCACCGAAGCACAGATTTCACGCTTGCACGCGGTGTTGCGTCTCACGCCCGCGCAGGAGCATCACTGGTTCGTGGTTGCGTCCACGTTGCGCCGGCTCGGACGTGCGCAGCAGCGGTACCAAGTGGCCTCGGCCGATGCCGGCTACGTCGAACGCGCGCGGGCGCGCGTCGCCGGCTACACGCTGACCGCGATGACGATGCAGCGTCTGCGCACCGTGGCCCAGCCGTTGATCGCCGTGCTCAGCGAGGAGCAGAAGAACGCCGGTCGCAATGCGCTATCCTCGATGGGCGTTTCTTTCTGAACGACGCGAACATCTTGTAGCTGAATACGTCATGGCCGGGCTTGTCCCGGCCATTCACGTCTTCGCTGCTAGATAAGACGTGGATGCCCGCGGCGAGCGCGGGTATGACGCTGAAATCCTTCACTTCCGCTCCGCCCGATAGAGCACCGCCCAGTCTCTCGGCGCGACCCCTTTGCAGGTCGGCATCGATTTTGCGCCGATCAGGCGAAAGGCGTGGCCGTCCCATACCCAATCACTCGACTGGCCGCAGTGGCGATGCCGCGGCCTTTGTTGAACAAGGACAGGGTCTGGGTCGACTCATCGAAGCCTGGATTGATGTTCGTCTCGATGCCGTTGTCGTCCTTGGTGGCAAGTTCGCGCGGTTGTTTGAACTCGGCTTGGCGCACCTTGCCGCGCTCCGCGATCAGCAGTGCAAAAGCATAGTTGTAGGCGCCGCTCATGTCGGCGCATTGGAACCAGTACATCACCTGGTCGGCGCCGAGCCGCGTCGCGCCTTCGGCCTCGCTGATCTTCTTGTCCTCGCACACCGCGCGCGCCTTCGCGATCACGGCGGCGGGAGCCTTGTCGGCCTTCGGTCCGGGCGGAATCTTCGCCGCGGTCACGACCGGCGGCGCGGGCGGCGGCGGCATCGCCGGCGCGGGCTTGTCGCCGCGGCTGACCAGCGCCGTCACGGTGCCGAGGCGTTTCTGCCGGTCGTCCATCCACAGCATGGCGGCGACGACGCCGGTGAGCGATATCTCGGTCGTTACCGGATCACTCGCGGTCGCGCCCGGCGGGTCGATGCGGGTGACGACGATCTTCTTCGCCTTGCGTAGATTTGCGACCAGCGTCTCGACCGCCTTCGGGTCGGCGATGACCAGACGCTTGAGTTCATCGTCGTCATTAGAGGCTCCCGTGGAGGCCTCGGTCGGCAGGCCGCCGAGCGTCGGGTCATCGAACGACACCCTGAATGTCGAGCCGTCCTGCACGTTGACCGCGATGGTCGCGCGCAGGCTCGCGTCGCCGCGGCCGTCGCGGGTGAGCTTCACGTAGGCATTGCCGGTAACGTCGGTGTCGAAGCCATAGGCCGTGCAGCTCCGCGTATTGTCGCAGGCCGCGAGCCAATCGCGGAATTCCTTCATTTGGGCCAAGGCGGGGTCGGTCGCGAAGGAGCCGCAAGCAATCAGCGCAACGGCGGGAAGGCGGCGCGACGCGCGAGCGGCAGGCAAGCGGCATGGACCGAGTCCCTTGGGCGCAGCCATGCTGGCCAGCTTAGTCGCCGCGGGTGTCTTCGAGATTCATTCTTTTCGTGTCGTCCACAGCCTCACGCCGCGCCACGCACCTCGCCGCCGTTCGGGGCGGGGACCGCTACGCCGGCGGACGAGTATTCGTTGAGTTTGTTGCGCAGCGTGCGGATCGAAATGCCGAGGATGTTGGCGGCGTGCGTGCGGTTGCCGAGACAGTGCTTGAGCGTCTCGAGAATCAAATCCCGCTCGACGTCCGCGACCGTGCGGCCGACGAGCGAGCGGGTGACCGCCTCGGCGGCGAGCGCCGCATGAGCGACCGCGGCGGGCTTCGATTGGTCGAGCCGCAGCCCGTCCGGCGAGAGGATCGCGTCGGCGCCGATCTCGCCGCCGCTCGCCATCAGGACGGCGCGATGCATGGTGTTTTCCAGCTCGCGCACGTTGCCAGGCCAGCGTGCCAGCGCAAGCTGGTGCTTGGCGTCGTTCGACAGCGGGCGCAACGCCACGCCGTTCGCCTGCGAATAGAGCCGGATGAAATGCTGAGCGAGCTCGATCACGTCGGCCGGGCGCTCGCGCAGCGGCGGGAGCTTCAGGTTCACGACGTTGAGGCGGAAGAGCAGGTCCTCGCGGAATATGCCCTCGCGCACCGCTTCGCCGAGGTTGCGGTTCGACGTTGCGATGATGCGGATGTCGACCGGTACCGGGCGCGTACCGCCGACGCGGTCGATGACGCGCTCCTGCAGCGCGCGCAGGAGTTTTGCCTGCAGGCGCACGTCCATCTCGGAGATCTCGTCGAGCAGCAGCGTGCCGCCGTTCGCCTCCTCGAACTTGCCGATCCGGCGGGCGATCGCGCCCGTGAACGCACCCTTCTCGTGGCCGAACAGCTCGGACTCGAGCAGCGACTCCGGGATGGCGGCGCAGTTGACCGAAATGAACGAACCTCGCGCGCGGCTCGAACGGGCATGAACGTAGCGCGCCAGTACTTCCTTGCCGGTGCCCGACTCGCCGGTGATCAGCACCGAGGCGTCACTCGGCGCGATCTGCTGAGCGAGCTTGACCACATGCGCCATGGCGTCGTCGCGATAGACCATCTCGCGAGAGTCGTTCGCGACTGCGGCGAGCACCGCCGCGATCATATCGGGATCGGGCGGAAGCGGGATGTACTCCTTGGCGCCGGCGTGGATCGCCGCGACCGCGGCGCGCGCGTCGGTCTGGACGCCGCAGGCGACCAGCGGCACGTGGATATGCTCGGCCTCGAGGCGCATGACGAGATCGCGGATGTCGAGCGCCACGTCGACCATCAGGAGGTCGGCGCCTTTGCCCGAGCGCAGCACCGCCATGGCCTGTTCGTTGCTCTCCGCGTGCGTGACGGCCGCACCCTTGTCCATCGCGATCTTGGTCGCGGTGGTCAGCTGGCCCTTCAGGGTTCCGACGATCAGGAGGCGCATTGTTGGCTCCGTCTATTTGTCTGTTCGTTCGATCTGCGAAAGGCGATTGGCGAAAAGGGAACAGCGCTTGGCGACTGTTCGCTGTTCACCATTCGCTAGTCGGCCCTCACGTGCGGTCCGCCTTGATGATTTCCGTCATGGTCACGCCGAGCTTGTCCTCGACAAGCACCACCTCGCCGCGTGCGACCAAGCGGTTGTTGACGTAGATGTCGATCGCCTCGCCGACCTTGCGGTCGAGCTCGAGCACGGTGCCGGGGCCGAGGTTGAGGAGCTCGCCCACGTCCATATGGGCGCGGCCGAGCACGGCCGAGACCTGGACGGGCACATCGAACACCGCCTCGAGGTCGGCGGCGCCGCGCGCGGTCGCTTCCGCGGCGACGGCCGAGAGCTCGCTGTTGTCGTCCATCACGGCGTTCTCGCTGAGATTGGGAAACGGGACCTTGTCATCGGCCATTGCGGTCACTCCCGGGAAGGCTCGCCGCGGCGCGACGCGATGTAGCGCCCGACGGCTTCGGCGATGGCGTCTTCGGTCGCGGCGCGGTCGCGCTTCAACCCGCCGTCCGCCCATTCGATGCGGCAGTCGCCCGGCGCGATCTCCGACTCGGCGATCACCACGACGCGGCCCTCGAAGCCGCGCGCACGCGCGATCCCCTCGAGCTTCTCCTTGGCGGTGCCGTAGAGCGCGCCGTTGACGCGCACCACGATGTGCGGCGCCGCGATCAGCTCGCGGAAGCATTGGTCGGCGAGCGCCGCGATCTCGGCGAACGGCTCGCGCGCGATCAGGTCGGCCGACAGCTTGCGGCCGACCGCGAGCGCGACCTCGACGGCCTCGGCCTCGAAGCGATCCTCGACCTTCTTGAGGCCGCCGCGCAATTGATCGAGCGCGCTCGAGATACGCTCGTAGGCGGCGGCCGTGCGGCGCTCGGCCTCGGTGCGCGCCTGCGCCTCGGCAGCGTTGACGCCGTTGCGGTAGCCGCGTTGCTCGGCGGCGGCGAGCGCCGCCTCGTGCTCGACGGCGGGGACGGCCGGCGTCGTCACCTTGGCGGTGGTGCCAAAGTCGACGTCGAACAGGAATTTCGCCGTTGCGCCCATTCAGGCCCTCAATACACCAGCTCTTCGTCGCTGCGGTTCTTGGTGATCATGATCTCGCCCTTGGCGGCGAGATCCTTGGCGAGGTTGACCAGCAGGCCTTGCGCCTCGTCGACGTCGCGCAACCGCACCGGGCCGAGCGCCTGCATGTCGTCGGCGAGCATTTTCGCGGCGCGCGAGGACATGTTCTGCATGAAGAAGCCACGCACCGCCTCGTTGGCGCCCTTGAGCGCGACGGCGAGCTTGTCCTTGTCGATATGGCGCATCAGCGTCTGCGCCGAGCCGTTGTCGAGCTTCACCAGGTCGTCGAATGTGAACATCAGGTTCTTGATGCGCTCGGCGCTCTCGCGGTTCGCCTCCTCGAGCGCGGTCATGAAGCGCGTCTCGGTCTGGCGATCGAAGCCGTTGAAGATTTCCGCCATCACCTCGTGGGCGTCGCGCCGGCGGGTCTGCGACAAGTTCGACATGAATTCGGTGCGCAGCGTCGCCTCGACGCGCTCGATCACTTCCTTCTGCACCGCCTCCATCTTGAGCATGCGGTTGACAACGTCGAGCGCGAATTCCTCGGGCAGGATCGCCAGCACGCGCGCCGCATGCTCGGGCCGCAGCTTGGAGAGCACCACCGCGACCGTCTGCGGGTATTCGTTCTTGAGATAGTTGGCGAGAACCTGCTCCTGCACGTTGGAGAGCTTTTCCCACATGTTGCGGCCGGCTGGCCCGCGGATCTCGTCCATGATGCCGGTGACGCGCTCGGGCGGCAGGTATTGATGCAGCAGCCGCTCGGTCGCGTCGTAGTTGCCCATGATCGCGCCGGTGGCGGAGAGGCGCGAGACGAACTCGAGCAGCAGGCCCTCGACCGCGGAGGCGTCGACCGTGCCGAGCTGCGACATGGTGATCGAGAGCTGGCGCAGCTCGTCGTCGTCGAGCAGGTTCCACACCTTGCCGCCGTACTGCTCGCCGAGCGCCAGCATGAAGACCGCGGCACGCTCCGGGCCCGTTAGCGCGCGCGCCTTCCCGCCTGCCGCGGCCTGTCGCTGGGCGAGCGCGGCGACGACGCTTTCGATGTCTGCGTTCGGGTTGGCGGCTTGTGCGGCCATGGCGCTCTACATCACGTGTCTTAAGCGGGCTGCTCGTGCAGCCACTGGCGAACGATGGCGGCGGTCTCGTTCGGGTTCTTGTCGGCGAGATCGCCGACCTTCTGCACCGACTGGGCGTGCACCTGGCCCTGCACCTGCGCGATGTCGATCATCTTGGCCGTGGCGCTCGGCTTGGCCTGGGGTAGGGGCACGTCGGCCAGCTGCGGCAGGCTTGCGAGGTCCGGCAGCGCGGTTGGCGCGGCTTCGACCAGCTTGTCTGGCGTGATGATGCGGCGGACCATCGGACGCACCACCATGAGCAGCACCACGATGCCGAGCATCAGCATGACGCCGAGTTCGGCGAAGTGCATGATGTCGTCCTTGGTGAACTGCAGCATCGACCAGAAGCCGCTCGGCTCGTTGACGTTGATGGGCGGCGGCTCGGCGAAGCGCAGGTTGACGACCTCGACCTGGTCGCCGCGCTTCTGGTCGTAGCCGATGGCGGAACGCACCAGCGTCGAGATGCGGTCGAGGTCCTGCTTCGAGCGCTCCTGGTAGACCTGCTCGCCCTTGGCGTTCTTGGTGTAGTTGCCGTCGACCAGCACGGCGACCGAGATGCGGTTGATGCGGCCGCCCTCGGTCACCCGCGTCTCGGTGGTGCGCGAGATGTCGTAGTTGATGATTTCCTCGGATTTCTTGCTGAGGTCCCGCCCGGCGCCGTTCTGCGTGTCCTGCGTGCCCGGAAGCTGGTTGCCGACCGTCACCTGCCCCTGGCTGTCGGCCGTGGCGGAACTTTCCTCGCGCGTCTGCGTCGAGCGCACCACGCGGCCGTCCGGATCGAACTTGTCCGAGGTCTGGGTGATGCGGTTGAAGTCGAAATCGGCGGTGACTTCGACCCGCGCGTGGCCGGGCCCGACGACGCGGGAGACGATGTCCTCGACCTGCTGGCGCAGACGCCGCTCGTAACCTGCCTGGCGCTCGTCCGCGACGGCGCCGGTCTGGTCGTCGGCCGCGCCGTCGGCGAGCAGACGCCCGGCCTCGTCGACGATCGAGACGCGCTCGGGCTTGAGCCCGTTGACGGCGGAGGCGACGAGGTGGCGGATCGCACGCACCTGCGAGGCATCGAGCCGGCCGCGCACCTTGAGCACGATCGAGGCGGACGGCTCGACCTTGTCGCGCGAGAACAGCGGCCGCTCCGGCAGCACCAGGTGGACGCGCGCCGCCTGCACGCGATCGAGCGACGCGATGGTGCGCGAGAGCTCGCCCTCGAGCGCCCGCAAGTGGTTGATATTCTGTACGAAGCTCGTGGTGCCGAGCGCTTCCGACTTGTCGAAGATCTCGTAGCCGACGCCGCCGCCTTTGGGCAGGCCGTCCTCGGCGAATTTCATGCGCAGCTTGGCCACCCGGTCCTTCGGCACCATGATGATCGCGCCGTCGTTCTTCAGCTCGTAGGTGATCACCTGCCGGTCGAGTTCCTTGATGATGGCGGCGCTATCCTCCATCGACAGGTCGGTGAATAGCGGCGTCATCTGGGGCGCCGTGAAGCGCAGAATCACAAATCCGAAGAAGCCGACCAGCGCGATCGTCACCGCGAACATGGCGGCGATCCGCGTCGGCCCCAGCGCCCTGATGAAATCGACGACGCCCTTCACTCGGAAACCCCTGATTCGGCCTTGGTTTTTGTCCTGTCGACGCACGCGTTCGACCCGGCAAGTTTTGCCGGGTTCATGGTTTCCATTCCGTTAACGGGGTGTGGAAGCTTCGCGGATGGCGAACGGCGCGTAGCGAACGGGCCACAAACTTTAAGCGGTTCTTAAGGAGCCCTGCCGTGTTCGGCGCCGGTGGCCGCTGTTGCGCCAAAAAGAAGAAGGCCGCCGAAACGGCGACCTTCTAGCCCTGCCTATGGCCACACAGGATCAAGGCGCTGTCGAACAGATTGGGGGGGCATGGGGGGGCATCTGTCCGACTGTGAATCAAACGCCGGACCCGGACGCCTGTTCCGAGGCGCCGGTGGATTTTTTGGCGAACCGTCGGAGGCGGTTACTGCCGGTACTGCTGGATGCGCGTGGTGCGCAGGCCCGCAAGACCGTGGCGATCGATCGAATACTGCCAGGCGAGGAATTCCTCGACCGTCAGCGTGTAACGGCTGCAGGCTTCTTCCAGCGACAGAAGGCCGCCGCGCACGGCAGCGACGACCTCGGCCTTGCGGCGGATCACCCAGCGCTTGGTGCCCGGCGCAGGCAAGTCAGAGATCGTGAGCGGGCTACCATCCGGCCCGATCACATACTTGACCCTCGGGCGATGAGGTTCGGTCATGGGTACTCTCACGCACTGGACAGACGAACTAACCGGGCAAATCTAGCCCTGCCGGCTTAAAATTTGCCTAAGCGGCCCGGCTAATCGGGAGGTGTCCGCTTGGTGTGCGGGGCCGTGCGTGGGCTCCCGCGCCCGCTCCATCAGAGGAGCGAGCTCAGCTGGGTGGTCAGCGTGGAGAGCTGGCTGGTGACCGCGCTCAGGCTGTTTTCGATGCCGTTCAGGGTGCTCGAGCCCTGCGCCACGTTGATGATCTGGCTCACGGTGAAGTTCTGCCCGCCGACGTTCAGCAGCGGCGGGTTCTTGCTGACGTCGACCGAGCTGACCACCCCGGTGATGGTGGTCGGGATCGCGACCGACTGGCCGCTCGTATCGGTCGCCGTGATGGCGAGCGTGTAGTTGCCGGGCGGGTTCTGCTGGCCGTCGGTGCCGACGCCGTTCCAGGTGAACTGCTGGCTGCCCGGCTGCACGGTCCCGCTCTGGCTGAACACGGTCTGGCCGGTCGAATTGGTGACCGTGAAGGTCGCGGTGGCGGGGCTCGTCGGATTGTAGGTCCACTGCGCCTGGCCGCCGCTCGCAAGCGCCGTGGTCGCGCCGTTGACGGTGACCGTCTGGCCGACGAAGGCGAGCGCCTGGGTGTCCTGGGCGGTCTGCTGCAGGCTCACCAGCGTCTGCAGCTGCGTGTTCATGTTGATCTGCTGCTCGACGCTGGCGAACTGCACCAATTGCTGGGTGAACTGGTTGGTGTCGAGCGGATCGAGCGGATTCTGATTCTGCAGCTGGGTCGTGAGCAGCGAGAGGAATTCGTTGAAGTTACCGGCGATCTGGTTGTTGAGGTCGAGCTGGCTCGTGGTGTCGGACGTGCTGCTTGCCGGCGTCGACGTGGAGGTGGTGCTGATCGAGTTGGTTGCGCCAGGCGGCGTTACGGTGGTCATGGCTGGACCTCATACGCGGATGTCGAGGCCGCCGTTCAGGCCATACAGGCGGCCGTAGGAGCGGGCGGTCTCGACGGGTTGCACATCGTTGGTCGGTATCGCGATGCGCGCGGTGCGCGTCGCGGCCGGGTTCTGGAAGTTCTGCTGTTGCTGCTGCTGGCTCTGCGGGTTCGCGCTCTGGTCGCGCAGCGAGAATTGCAGGCCGTCGCTGCTGGTCTTGAGGCCGGCATCCTGCAGGGCGCGCTGCAGCTGCGGCGCGTCCTGACGCAGCATGTCGAGCGTGCTCGAGCGGTCGACCAAGAGATGCGACGTGACGTTGCCCTGCTTGTCGACGCTGAGCTGCACGTCGATGCGGCCGAGGTCGGGCGGATCGAGGCGGATCTCGAATTGATTGGTTCCGGAGACCGCGCGTGCCGCGATCTCGATCGGCACGGCGGCGAACGGGACCGCCATCGCGGCGGCAGCGGTGTTCTGCGCCGCCGCCGGCGTCGCCGGCGGTGTTGCGGCATTGGCCGAGCCCGTTGCGGCGGCGGTGAGCGGCTGCATCGCGGCTGTGGAGGCGGCCGGGCCGTTTGTCGCTGCGGTCAGGCCGGACTGCGCCATGAGATTCGACGCGACCGGCGCGGGTTGGCTCGACGCGCTGCTGGTGTCGCCCGTGTGATTATTGCCGCTGCCGCTCTGCGGGTTGGCGGTCGGGTCGGCGCCGGCGTGTGCGCCGCCTGCGGCTTTGGCGTCCGTGTTGGCGTTGGCGCCCTGGATGCCGGCCGCGAACTGGGCCTGCGCGCTCGTGCCTGCATCGGCGGTTGCGGGCGCGGTCGGCTGCGCGCCATTGCCGTTGCCATCAGCCTTGTCGGAACCCTGCGTTGATCCGGTCGGGATGCTTCCGGCCGCCTTCTGGCCGGCGGCGGCGGCCTGCGCGCCCGCGGTAGCGCTGGCGCCGATCGCCGCGATCGCGTCGGTTGCGCCCGTGGCCGAAGCCGTGCTCGCGCCGCCACTTGCATCGACGGCCGCGACCGCAAGCAACGGCATCGTAGGCGCGATGATCGCGGCCGTGACGGTCCCGGTCGGCACCGCGGCAGCCGCGGGCGTGTCGGCGTCGTGGTGATCGCCGGGCTTGGCCTTGGGGTCGGAGGTCGTGGTCGTGCCCGCGTCCGTGCCGGTCGATGACGAGGTCTTGTTGCCTTGCGCCGCCGCGATCGCGGCCTCGAGCGCCGCGAGCTTGGGGTCGACGGGGGCGGTGGCGTCGGCAGAGGCGGTCGCATTGACCGTGTCGGCGTCGGATGACGCGCCGCCGGGGGAGTTGCCGGACACGCCTGCGGACGACCCGCTCGACGAAGCGTTGCCCGCCGTGTTGGTTTTCGCGCTCGTGTGGCTGTTCGCCGCCGCAGGAGGCGCGGACGTGGCGGTGGTCGACGACGCGGACGAGGTGGATGAGGACGACGCGGACGAAGGGGCGGGCGCCGGCGACGGCTGCGAAGATTGTGAAGACGGCGAGGGCGGGGCCGGCGGGGCTGGCGGCGGATCGGGCGGGGCGGCCGCATCCATCAGGGCCGAAAACGGAGTGTCGGGGGCGTCGCCCGGCGCCGGCGGCGTCTGGGACGAAAAGGTCGAATGCAGGTTCGACGGCGGCGCAGGAGTGGGTGACGCGACTGCAGACACGAAGGTGACCTCAATCCGGAACTGGACCGCCATCGGCCTGCAATCGCCGGGCCACCCGGCCGCCGCGAGAAAACACCGCATTCACAATGGGTTGCGAAACCTGACCGGAGGTGTCCAGTGCCGTACGGGCAACCCCTTCCACTCCGCCCGGCAAGATCTGCCGCCTCGCCATGGGCTGCCGCGCATTGCGTCCGCGGCGGCGCTTCCTATAGTAATGACGAGGTTCTCACCCTTTCGATCCGTGGTCGCTGCCGGCCGGCGGCCGTGCGAGTGCTTGTTCGGCCAGACGGACATTCGGCCAAGGAGTGCGGCTTGCCGGGCCGCGGGTCTCGATGCGCAACAGTCTCGATCTCACCGGTGCGCCGCAGGACGCCCGCGTCGTCGTCGCCATGTCGGGCGGCGTCGACTCGTCGGTGACGGCCGCGCTGTTGCGGGCCGAGGGCTACGACGTCGTCGGCGTGACGCTGCAGCTCTACGACCACGGCGAAGCGACGCATCGCAAGGGCGCCTGCTGTGCCGGCCGCGACATTCATGACGCGCGCCGCGTCGCCGCCGACATCGGCATTCCGCACTACGTCCTCGATTACGAGCACCGCTTCAAGGAAGCCGTGATCGACCGTTTCGCCGAAAGCTACGTGGCCGGCGAGACGCCGGTGCCGTGCGTCGAGTGCAACCAGTCGATCAAATTCCACGACCTGCTCGCGACCGCGCGTGACCTCGGCGCGCAGGCGCTGGCGACCGGCCACTACGTTGCGTCGCGCCGGCTCCCTTCCGGCGAGCGTGGGCTTTTCCGCGCCCGCGAGGCGGAGCGCGACCAGAGCTACTTCCTCTTCGCGACCACGCGCGAGCAGCTCGATTTCGCGCGCTTCCCGCTCGGCGACAAGACCAAGGCCGAGACGCGCGAGCTCGCGCGCCGGTTCGGCCTCGCGGTCGCCGACAAGGAGGACAGCCAGGACATCTGCTTCGTGCCGGCCGGGCGCTACACCGACGTGATCGAGCGGCTCAAGCCCGGCTCGGCCGTGCCGGGCGACATCGTCGACCTCGCGGGCCGCGTGCTCGGGCGCCATCGTGGCATCGTGCACTTCACGGTCGGCCAGCGCCGCGGCCTCGGCATCGCGTCCGCCGCGCCCCTCTATGTGGTGCGGCTCGATGCCGAGCGTCACCGCGTCGTGGTCGGTCCGCGCGAAGCGCTGCGCACCATGCGCATGCGGCTGCGCGACGTGAACTGGCTCGGCGACGGCGCGATCGCGCAAGAATGCCCGGTCATGCGCCGCGACGTGTTCGTCAAGGTGCGCTCGACACGTCCGCCGCAACCGGCCTGGCTCGGCGTCACCCGTGACGGCGTCGAGGTCGAACTCGTCGAAGGCGAGGAGGGCGTCGCGCCCGGCCAGGCCTGCGTTTTCTACGACGCGCGCGAAGGGCAGGCGCGCGTGCTCGGCGGCGGCTTCATCAAGAGCGTCGCGGCGCCGGTCGAGGCGGTCGCGGCGCGGGCGCCTGAGCGCGCGGGGGCGACGGTGCGCGGTTGACGGTGTATGTTGCGGCAGCCGAGAAACCGAATCGCCAGCAAGGACATGCGGCAGGCGATTGCAGTTGCGGTTCAGGTTGCGCGGGGCGAGGAACTTTCAGTTCTCGGAACTTGCCGTTATTGTGCAGGTTGAGCCTATGTCGAGCGTCTACAATTCGAGCGCTTGCACTTGTTGTATAGGTTGAGCGTGGGGCGACGATGACCGTCACGGACCTCGACAAGGGGACCATCGAGAAAGCCTACGCGCGCTGGGCGCCGGTCTACGACATCGTGTTCGGCGCGGTGTTCGACCGCGGCCGCCAGGCCGCGATCGAGGCGGCCGAGCGCATCGGCGGCCGCGTGCTCGAGGTCGGCGTCGGCACCGGCATCTCGCTGCCGCACTACCGGCGCGACATCCGCCTGACCGGCGTCGATCTCTCGCTGCCGATGCTCAAGAAGGCGCGCGAGCGCGTCGCGACGCAGCGGCTCGCCAATGTCGAGACCCTCGCCGTGATGGACGCCGAGCGCCTCGGGCTTGCCGACGCGAGCTTTGACGTCGTCGTCGGGCAGTACGTCATCACGACGGTGCCGCATCCCGAGGCGACGCTCGACGAGTTCGCTCGCGTCCTCAAGCCGGGCGGCGAGATCGTGCTGATCAACCACATCGGTGCCGACGCTGGCCTGCGGCGTGCCTTCGAGCAGGGCTTTGCGCCGGTCGCCCGGCAGCTCGGCTGGCGGGTGGAGTTTCCGTGGGCGCGGCTTGCCGGCTGGCTCGACCGCACCCCGGCGGTGCGCTTGATCGAGCGCCGTCCCATGCCGCCGCTCGGGCATTTCTCGCTCATCCGGTTCGGCAAGGACATGCTTGCAGCGGCGGCTTAAGGTCTCTCGCGATTATGTTGAAATCGTTGCTGTTATCCGAGTTGGGTTCAATCTGCCGAAATGTCGTCCAGGGTGCGGGCCATCTGGGCGTTCGAGCAGTCCGCCAGTCGCTCCCCCTGAAATCATTACGTTTTCTAGGTTTGTTTTGCCAAATGGTCGGCCACAGGGCGTGCTGACGGGCTCAAGCCATCAGCTTGACTTGGGTTTGACCGGCTCTTTATAACCCGGCCTCCCGGGTCATCGGCGGCTGGCGGAGTAGCTCAGTTGGTCAGAGCAGCGGAATCATAATCCGTGTGTCGGGGGTTCAAATCCCTCCTCCGCTACCAAGTTTGCCGAAGTCACTCACCGCGCATTGCAGACCTCGTCCACAGCCGAGCGCGGCTGGGGCAGTCCGTTTTTGACATTTGAAGTAGAGCAGCGACGCCTCAGACGGAACAACATCTCTGAGCGAATCCACGCCTTAATGTCGATGGTTGCGGTGCGACCACGGCGGCTTTCTCCGGCCTGTCCCACCCGGGGGGCGCACCCAATCCGGCCCGCGAGGGAACCGGCCGGCAGGCCGCACGTTTTCGGAGGCCAAGCTGCTTGTGAGGGCGGATCAGGGCCGAGGATGACCGACGTCACGACCAGCACGACGGGGATTGCGGCCCACGGAGCCTCGCGCCTCCCGTCGGTGGACGTGGACAGCTTCAATATCGAGCTCAAGGACGACAAGGGATTCTTGGGTGACCGCGCCAACAAGGCCGCGTTTCGCGATATCCTCGACAAATGGCGCAAGCCCCTGCGCAAATCGGGCGAAGACCCGTTCGGCAAGGAGCCGTCGGAGAAGATCAGCAAGAAGGTGCTCGACGCCATGCTGGTCGGCGACGACACCGAGGCTTCGGCCATCGTCCACAGCGCGATCGAGGATTTCGCGCAGGCGCTGGCCGCCATCACGCGGCGCTTCGTTCGGACCAAGGCGTGGGAGAAAACCGAACGCGTCGTCGTCGGCGGCGGCTTCCGCGACAGCCGCCTCGGCGAGCTCGCCATCGCCCGCACGGCGATCATCCTCAAGGCGGAGGATTCCAAGTTCGACATGCTGCCGATCCACCATGACCCCGACGAGGCGGGACTGATCGGCGCCCTTCACCTCGCCCCCTCCTGGATCTTTCAGGGCCATGATTCCATCCTCGCCGTCGACATCGGCGGCACCAACATCCGCTGTGGCGTCGTCGAGACGCGCAGCCGCAAATCGCCGGACCTCGCCAAGGCGGCCGTGTGGAAATCCGAGTTGTGGCGCCATGCCGATGACGAACCGAGCCGCGGCCAGTTGGTGAAGCGGCTGATCAAGATGCTCAGGGAGCTCATCGGCAAAGCCGATGCCGAAGGGTTCAAGCTTGCGCCCTTCATCGGCATTGCATGCCCCGGCGTGATCACCAGCGAAGGCACCATCGAAAAGGGGGCTCAGAACCTTCCGGGCAATTGGGAAAGCAGCAAGTTTCATCTGCCCGCAAGCCTGATCGAAGGCATTCCGCGGATCGGAGGGCACGACACCGCCATCGTCATGCATAACGATGGCGTGGTGCAGGGCCTCTCCGAAGTCCCCTTCATGCAGGACGTCAAGCGCTGGGGCGTGCTGACGATCGGGACCGGTCTGGGCAACGCTCGTTTCACCAACCGTAGTGGGAAGAGCGACGATTAGCCGGCTCCCGACGGCGCGGCAACGCCCGTTTCGCGATCATCGCGGCCGCACCAGCGGTGGGCAATCAAAGCCGAATCAGAACCGATCCAAGCACGACCGACATCCGGGCCGTCTTCCGCCGCATTGATGCAAATCAAAAAATGCCCACCGCCACGCCGCTATGGTGGCGCGGGGTCAGGGGTGGCCGTTTCCTCCAGGAGGTCACCATGTTGAAGACTGCAGCTGCTGCAATCACCGTACTTCTTGTCGCCGCGTCGCCCATCGCGCATGCGCAGAGCGCCCCAACCAGCAAGACCGATGCGTCGGCCAACGACTCGACCATGCTCACCGACGTGCGGATCCAGGTCATCAAGGCCGCGTTGCAGCTTACGCCCGCGCAGGAAAAATACTGGCCGGCCGTTGAGCAGGCCATTCGTTTCCGCGCCAAGGACAGGCAGGAACGCGTGGCCAAGCTCAAGGAACGGATCGAGCACCTGCATGAAGGGGGGCCGGCGGAATTCTTGCGCAATCCAGATCCGGTCGAATTCCTCAATTCGCGCTCCGGCACCCTGGCGCAGCGCTCCGCCGACTTGAAGAAGCTCGCCGACGCCTGGCAGCCGCTCTACCAGACGCTCGATGCCGACCAGAAACAGCGCATGCGCTTTGTGGCGATGTTCCTGATCGCCAAGGTGCGTGATGCCGCCGGTCAGGCGCGCGACGAGGATATCGACGACGAGTGAAGGCGGTTGGCGCGGCGGTTGCCGCTGCGCCGCGAAGCCATCGCATCTCCTGGTGGCAGGCGTGCCGACGGGCGCGCTTGCCTTTCGTTTCAGCGCCTTAGCCCCGCATGAGCCTCTCGGGTCCTGCCTTCGGCAGGTCCTATGATGGGCTCTGCTATATGCGGAGCCTCTCTTTCCACGATGTCGCTCCGCCCATCCGGGTTACTCAGGACCTACGCGGGGGGCACCACGCTCACGCTTCCTCGCGCGTCTCGATCCACGCGGCGGCTAGCTCCCACATCACCGACAGCACGATCGGCCCGAGAAAGAGGCCCGTGATGCCATAGGCGAACGTGCCGCCGATCACGCCGATCAGAATGACCGGCATCGGAACGCTCAGCCCGCGGCCCATCAGGATCGGCCGCAGCACGTTATCGAGCAGCGCCACCGGCACCATATATAATGTGAACAGCAGCGCCGGGGTCGCCGCCATGGCGGTCCACGCCCAGATCACGACCGGCAGCAGGACAATGCCCGGGCCGATCTGGATGATGCCGAGAATGAGCACCGCGGACGTGATCAGGCTCGCGCCCGGAATGCCGGCGGCCAGAAGGCCGATGCCGGCGAGCAACGCCTGCAGTGCCGAGATGCCGATCACGCCGCGCGCGACCGTGCGGATGGTGGCGCCGGCAAGATCGACGAACGCGTCGCCGCGCGTCGGGAGGATCCTGTGCGCGACGCGCTTGGTCGCGGTGACCAATGCGGGCGCGGGCGGAAGAAGGATTCCGGCAAGCACGATCGCGATCAGGAATTTGACGGTCGCGGTGCCGGTGCCGGCCACGGTATGCAAGAGGCTGCTGCCGAGTGGCTTGAGCTGCGGTGCGATCTTGGCGGTGGCCGCCTGCAGGTTGGTCGACGCCAGCATCCAGAAATCATAGATCCGATCGCCGATCAGGGGCCAGGTCTTCACCGACGGGAAGGGCGGTGGGAGCGCCAGGCGTGTCGGCTCGAGCCGCTCGGCGACGACGCGGATGCTGTCGATCAGCCCGATCGCAAGCCATGTGGCCGGCCCGATCACGATGAGGAGGCCGAAGACGGTGACCACGGCCGCCGCAAGCCTGCGCCGGCCGCCGAGGCGCCGCGCGATCCAGCTG
>DASXCK010000335.1:0-10453 GCA_036491235.1 Xanthobacteraceae bacterium
GGATGCCATCGACCAGCTCAACGAAGTCGATCCCGACATCACATTTGCGACGCTCGAGGCGTTTGCGCCGGTCGTGGTCGGCAAAATGATCGCGACCGTGAAGATCATTCCGTTCGCGGTGTCCAAGGCGGCCTGCGACAAGGCGCTTGCCGCCGCGCGTGCCGCGGTGCCGCTGGTGCGCATCGCGCCGTATCGGATCCGCAAGGTCGGCGTGATCTCGACGTTGCTGCCGGGGCTCGCCGACAAGGTGATCGACAAGACGCTGCGCGTTACGCTTGACCGCCTCGCCCCCGCCAATGCGACGATCGTCGCGGAGCGACGCGTGACGCACGAGACGCAGGCCCTCGCGCGCGCGCTCGACGAGGTGCTCAAGAGCGGCGCCGAACTCGTCATCGTGTTCGGCGCCTCGGCGATCGCCGACAAGCGCGACGTAATCCCGGCCGCGGTCGAGGCGGTCGGCGGGAAAATCGAGCATTTCGGTATGCCGGTCGATCCCGGCAATCTCATGCTGGTCGCCGCCGCGAACGGCACCCCGGTGCTCGGCGCGCCGGGCTGTGCCCGCAGCCCGAAGGAGAACGGCTTCGACTGGATCCTGGCGCGGCTCCTGTGCGGGCTGCCGGTGACGCGGCGCGACATCACCGGCATGGGCGTCGGCGGGCTCTTGATGGAGATCGTTACGCGCCCGCAGCCGCGCGAGAGCGAGCCGCCGGTCGGCCGGCGCGTCGCCGGAATCGTGCTCGCTGCCGGTCGCTCCACCCGCATGGGGGGCCCGAACAAGCTCACCGCCGAGATCGGCGGCAAGCCGCTGGTGCGCATCGCGGCCGAGCAGGTGCTGGCATCGCGGGCGAAGCCCGTGGTGGTCGTGACCGGGCACCAGCGCGCAGAGGTCGAAACCGCGCTTAAAGGGCTCGACGTGACGTGCGTGCACAATCCGGATTATGTGGACGGGCTGTCGACCTCGCTCAAGGCCGGCATCGCGGTGCTGCCCGCGGATGTCGACGGCGCCATCATTTGCCTCGGCGACATGCCGCAGGTCGATGCGGCGCTGATCGACCGGCTGATCGCGGCGTTCGATCCCGAGAAGGGCGCGCTCGTCGTGGTGCCGACGATCGCGGGCAAGCGCGGCAATCCAGTGGTGTGGTCACGCCGCTTCTTCGGCGACCTCGCCAAGCTCGACGGCGACGTCGGTGCGCGCCACCTGATCGGCAGCTATCCGGAGGCGGTTGCCGAGGTTCCGGTGACGGGCCGCGGCGCGCTGATCGACGTCGACACGCCGGACGCCCTCTCCGCCGTCAAGGCGGAGATCGAGCGGGAACGTGCGTAGCAGACGCCCATTCGGCTGCTCTCTTCACCAACTCGCAACGATTCGCGCATAACCTTACCTCCTTCCTCGGGGGAGGATTCCATGACGCGCGTTTTGCGAGCTGCGGCCTTCGCGGCGGCCTCCATCAGCGTATGGGCGGCGAGCGTTGCGCCCGGCCAGGCGGCGGGCGCAATGGCGGTCGGCGCCTGTGCGGCCTACGGTTATGCCTTCGACTACCGGAACGCCGATGTGGCGCGTACGGCGGCGGCCGGCAGATGCCACGGCGCGAGCTGCAAGGTGGTGATGATGCTTCGTCACAGCTGCGGCGCGTTCGCGATCGATGGCCACAGCCCATGCGGCCCGCACGGCTACGCGTCGGCGCGCCGGCTGGGCCAGGCCGAGAATGTCGCGCTCAAGAGCTGCTACAAGTATGGCGGCCACGACTGCGTGATCCGCGCCTTCGCGTGTGACGTGAAGGGGTGAGGCGGCGAGGCCGCTCGCCGGTTTCCCCGGACCCAGTTGCTTCCGGAACATTCGACTGAAATTTCTGGTGTTTCCCGCTTTCGGCGCTATTTCCGATCAGATGTCGCCGCTACATTTATGACTGACTAGTCAGTCATCTTGACGCGTGGCCGCCTTTGTGCGAAATTATGACTGACGGGTCAGTCATAATTTCAAGCCGGCGGGTAATGCAGGCTGCGAAGGCAGGCCAATGCGCACAAGCAATCCGAGAGGGCGCGGCAGCGGACGGCCGGCGCTTCACCGCGCCTCACCGTTGCGCCAGGCAGCCGACAAGACGATGCGCGCGGCGCGCAAGCCGGCGACCAACCGCGCCGCCAAGAGCGAGGCGCGGCGCGCCGCGATCGTACAGGCGGCACTCGACGAATTCTGCGCGCGCGGCTTTGCGGCCACCCGCATCGACGACGTGGCGTCGCGCGCCGGCGTCGCCAAGGGCACGATCTACCTCTACTTCGATGACAAGGAAGCCCTGTTTCGCGAGATCGTCACCACCATGCTGGTGCCGCTCATCTCGGTGCTCGAGGCGCCGCCGCCCGAAATCGCGATCCGCGATGTGATCACGCGGTTCATGGAACTGTTCGTGCACGAAATCTATTCGACGCAGCGGCGCAACGTGCTGCGCCTCGTCATGACCGAAGGCCCGCGCTTTCCCGAGCTCGCGGAATTCCACTATCGCAACGTGGTCGAGCGCGCGATGTCGGCAATGCGGACGCTGCTCGCGCGCGCGCATGAGCGCGGCGAGCTCAAGGACGACACGCTCACTCGCTTCCCCCAGCTGATTGTTGCGCCCGGCATGATGGCGATCGTCTGGAGCGGCCTCTTCGACCGCTTCGCGCCGCTCGACGTCGCCGCGATGATGCGCGCACACATCGACACGCTGTTCGAGGGATGCGCGCCATGACGATGCGTATCTTTTTCCCGTCTCCCCGCAGGGAAGAAGGTGGCGAGCGAAGCGATCCGGGTGAGGGGCGCTCGGAGTCGCGATCGAGATTCCGAAAGCCCCTCACCCCAACCCTCTCCCCTGCGGGGAAAGGCAGCTCGGGCGCAGTGCGCGGACCAAGCGCTGCTCTCGCTTTCGTCATCCTCGTCGCGCTCGCGCCGCTGCTTGGCGCCTGTGGCGACAAGGATCCGTCCTTCCAGGGCTGGGTCGAGGCGAACCTCATCTTCGTCGGAGCAGACGAGAACGGACGGGTCGAGACGCTGGCCGTCAAGGAAGGCGATCGGATCCAGAAGGGCGCGCGGCTGTTCAGCCTCGACGCCGATCTGTTCAAGGCCGACCTGAACATGAACCTCGCGACGCTCGCCAACGCGCGGCAGACGTTTGACCGCGCCCAGCAGCTCTTGAAAACCGGCGCCGGTACACAGAAGGATTTCGACGCCGCTCAGGCGACGCTGCGCCAGGCCGAGGCACAGGTGAACACGGCGCAGACACGGCTCGCGCGGCGCAGTATCGCGAGCCCGGTCAGCGGCTCGGTCGAGCAGGTCTACTTCCGCCCAGGCGAGGTCGTGACGGCATCGAAGCCGATCGTCGCGCTGCTGCCGCCTGGCAACATCAAGATCCGTTTTTTCGTCCCCGAGACCGTGCTCGCGCGCGTCTCCTACGGCGAGGAGGTCAAGGTGCGTTGCGACGGCTGCGCGGCCGACATCAGCGCGAAAGTAAGTTTCATCGCCAAGAGCGCCGAGTTCACGCCGCCGGTGATCTACAGTCAGGACGAGCGGGCAAAGCTCGTCTACCTGATCGAGGCGCTGCCCGAGAATCCCGGCAGCCTGCGGGTCGGCCAGCCGGTCGACGTGAGGCTTCCCGCCCAGGGCAACACCAAAGCCGGCACGGAGGCGAAGCGGTGAGCGCCGCGGCCGCTATCGCTCGCAGTGACGCGAGCGCGCCGGCGTCCGACATCGCAATCGAGGTCGAGGGTCTTAGCAAGTCGTTCGATGGGCATCCGGCGGTCAGCAATCTCACGATGCGCGTCAAGCGTGGGCTCATCTACGGCTTCCTCGGGCCCAACGGCTCGGGCAAGACCACCACCATCCGCATGCTATGCGGTCTGCTCACGCCCGACTCCGGCCGCGGCACCTGCCTCGGCTTCGACATCCGCACCGACGCTGAAAAGATCAAGGTCCATGTCGGCTACATGACGCAGCGCTTCAGCCTCTACGATGACCTTTCGGTGCGTGAGAACCTCGAGTTCGTCGCGCGCATCTATGGCATTCCCAACCCACGTGCGGCCGCGCGCGGCGCGATCGAGCGGCTCGGCCTCAAGGGCCGCGAGGAGCAAATCGCCGGCAGCCTTTCGGGCGGCTGGAAGCAGCGGCTCGCGCTCGGCGCGTGCACCCTGCCGAACCCGCAGCTCCTGCTGCTCGACGAGCCGACCGCGGGCGTCGACCCAAAAGCGCGGCGCGAGTTCTGGAACGAGATCCACGCGCTCGCCGGCCAAGGCCTGACCGTGCTGGTCTCGACCCATTACATGGACGAGGCCGAACGCTGCCACGAGATCGCCTATATCGCGTACGGCCAGCTGCTTGCCCAAGGGACGGTCGCGGAGGTGATCGCGAACGCGCATCTTGCGACTTACACAGTCAGCGGCGGCGATCTCATGCGGCTCGGCGAGGAGCTCACGCATCGGGACGGCATCACCATGGTGGCGCCGTTCGGCGCGAGCCTGCACGTGTCGGGGCGCGACGCCGCCGCGCTCGAGGGGGCGATCGCGCCCTACCGCGCCGATCCGGCGGTGCGCTGGGAGAAATCGGAGGCCTCGCTCGAAGACGTGTTCATCGAGCTGATGGGGCAGGCGAAAGACAACCGGCAATGAGGAGGCGCGGATGAAGAGGCGCCAATGAGCAGTGCGATCGCCTTCCGCTCCGGCTTCTGGCGGCGGACCGGCGCGATGCTGCTCAAGGAATTTTTGCAGCTGCGCCGCGACCGCGTCACGTTCGCGACCATGATCTCGATCCCGATCATGCAGCTCGTGCTGTTCGGCTACGCCATCAATACGGTGCCGCGCGACCTGCCGACGGCGGTGCTGATACAGGAATCGAGCGACGTCGGGCGCACCATCCTCAAGGCGCTGGAGAACACCCGCTACTTCCAGGTGACGCGGCGCCTGCGCGACGAGGCCGAGTTCGACCGCGTGCTCATGTCCGGCCAGGTGCTGTTCGGCATCGAGATCCCTCAGAATTTCGAGCGTGACCTGCGCCGCGGCGACCAGCCCGCGATCCTGGTCGCGGCCGACGCGACCGATCCGGTGGCGTCGGGCAACGCGCTCGGAGCGCTCAACCAGATCGTCCAGACCGCGCTCGTCAACGATCGCGAGATCCCGGCGAGCGGGCCGCCGCCGTTCACCATCGTGACGCACGCGCGCTACAACCCGGCGCAGTCGAGCCAGCTCAACATCGTGCCGGGCCTGCTCGGCACGATCCTCACGCTCACTATGCTGATCTTCACGGCACTCTCGGTCACGCGCGAGACCGAGCGCGGCACCATGGAAAATCTGCTCTCGATGCCGGTGACGCCGATCGAGATCATGCTCGGCAAGATCACGCCCTACGTGCTGGTCGGCTTCCTGCAAGCGACCGTCATCGTACTCGCCGGCATCGCGCTGTTCGCGGTGCCGATCGTCGGCAACCTCGTTCTGCTCGCCGCGCTCACGACCCTCTTCATCGCCACCAACCTCGCGACCGGCTACACATTTTCCACGCTCGCCCAGAACCAGCTGCAGGCGGTGCAGATGGCGATGATGTACTTTCTGCCCAATATGCTGCTGTCGGGATTTTTGTTTCCCTTCGCCGGCATGCCGGCCTGGGCGCGCTATGTCGGCGAGTGCCTGCCGCTCACGCACTACCTGCGCATCGTGCGCGCGATCATGCTCAAGGGCGCGGGGCTTGCGGAGCTGCGGTACGACACATTGGCGCTGGCGGCGCTGATGCTCGTCGCGATGCTGATCGCGGTGACGCGGTTCAGAAGGACGCTAGATTGAATGCCCGTGTCACGCCTTATTGACTTGCAGCCCATGATTCGAGACGCGTCGGTTCGTAACGCTCCTCACCATGAGGGAATGGGTTGTGATTACGGCGCGACGCGCACCAACCGCCGCGGCGCCTCGCCGAGACTCCGCCGCACCATCGCGGAAAACGCGCTCGGGCTGTCATAGCCGACGGCCTGCGCGGAGGCCGCGACGGATGCGCCCGCCGACAGCCGCGCCAGCCCCTCGACCGCACGCAACCTCGCGCGCCATTCGGCAAAGCTCAGTCCCGTCTCATGGCGAAAGAGCCGCGCCAGCGTGCGCCGACTTGCGCCGGAACGCTCGGCCCATTGGTCGAGATCGAGCGGCAGGGCGGGGCGATCGAGCAGATCGCGCGCGACACGGACCGCGCGCGGGTCGCGCGGCATGGGCAGTTCGAGCGGGCGGTCCCTGATGCGGGAAAGCTCGACCAGGATCAGCTGCGCCACCAGGCCGCCGCGACCGGCCTCGTCGTAGGCGGCGGGCTCTTCCAGCGCCGCCAGGATCAGTTCGCGCAAGAGGCCTGACACCTCGACCAGGGTCGGGGCGCGCGGCAGCGCCTCGGCGGCATGCGGGTCGATGTAGAGGGTGCGCATCTCGACGCGACTGCGCATGGTCACGCGATGCGCCATGCTGGGTGGCATCCACAGCGCGCGTGCCGGCGGCACCAGCCACGCCGCGTCCGCGGTCTCGATCCGCATGATGCCGCTGACCGCATGCAGGAGTTGGCCGCGGCGATGCTGGTGCACGCTCGTGCGGTCGCCGTCCGCAAAGGATTTGCCCATGGCGGCGACCGGGCGGGGGGCGTCATCGCGGATAGGGTGCAGCTCGACCTGCTGGAATCTAGTCATCAGTTTTGGCCCGAACGCGATGAAAATCGGCAGAACATCGCGAACGCGCAAGGGTAGGGTGTCGGCCGAAACTTGGCAAGGCTCTGTCGGCCAGGACGCTCGGCCGGCCAACCCGCAAGATTCCGCGGAAAGATCCCGAGGCCCATGGACATCGCCACTGACACCCCCGCGACGGCCACAAAGCGTGTCCAGATCGCCTTTCTCAACTGGGGCCACGCGATCGACCATTTCGTGCTTGGCATCTATCCGACCATCGTGATCGGCCTCGAGGTGATCTACCACCGGCCATATTCGGAGCTGATCGCGCTCGCCACCGCGATGTTCATCGCGTTCGGCGTGTTCTCGCTGCCGGCCGGCTGGCTCGCCGATCGCTGGAGTCGGCGCAACATGATGGTCGCCTTCTTCATCGGCTGTGGGCTCTCGCTTGCTGCCGCGGCGTTCGCGCCCAACATGCCCGTGATGGCGGCGGCATTGTTCGCGCTCGGCGTCTTCGCCGCGATCTACCACCCGGTCGGCATGGCGATGCTGATCGAGATATCGCAGGCCAAGGGCCGGGTCCTCGCCTTCAACGGCGTGTGCGGGAATTTTGGCGTCGCGCTGGCGGCCGGCATCACCGGCATCCTCGCGTCGTGGTTCGGCTGGCGCGCCGCCTTCCTGGTGCCGGCGGTGATCTGCGTCGCGACCGGCTTTGCTTATCGCGCGATCGTCGCCGACGACCGTCACACGATCGCTCAGCGCAAGAAGACCGCCGCGGTTCCGCTGACGCCGCGCGCCGCGATCGCCATGTTCCTGTTCTTCGTCGTCATCTCGGTGTCGAGCGGGCTCGTGTTCAACACCGTGCTGGTCGCCTTGCCGAAGCTCGTCGACGAGCAGCTCGGCGACACCGCCAACCTGACGATTGTGGGCGGGCTTGCGACCGCGGTCTTCCTCTGCGGGGCGCTGGCGCAGGTTGCGGTCGGCCGGCTGGTCGAGCGTTTCTCGGCGCCGATGCTGTTCGCGGTCGTGGTCACCATCCAGTTCGCCGGTGTCCTCCTGGCGTCGCATGCGACCGGTGCGATGCTGCTCGTCTCGCTCGCGATCGCGATGGCGGCGATCTACGGCCAAGTGACCGTCGGCGACATCGTGGTGGCGCGCTTCACGGCCGACGCCTGGCGCGGACGCATCTATTCGGTGCGCTATTTCCTCAATTTCACCTCGTCCGCGGGTGCCGTCGGGTTGATCGCCTTTCTGCACGACCGCGGCGGCTTTGCGCTCGTGCTGGCCGTGATCGCGGTCTGCGCCGGCATCATGCTCGCCGGCGTCTACGGCTTCGCGGGCCTCGCGTTCGCGGTGGAGAACCGTCAGCGGACCGCGGTGCAGCCGGCGGAGTGACTTCGGCACTCCGCGTCGGCGTGCCCCGCGAAAGGGGCATCCAGTACGCCGCCGTGCTGATGACAGATCGCAAGCGCCGGTGATGACCGGATCACCCGCTTTCGCTTTCACGGGTGATGACGGCGGAGAGTGCTGCGGGCCCGTGCCTTACACCGGTGCGCAGAAAAGGTGCTCCACCTTCGCCCCCGTGCGCTCGTTGATCAGCTCGGCGACGCGGCGGCGGTGGCAACCCTCCGGGTTGCGCTCGTAGCAGAGAAGACAGAGACGGCGGCCGGATTTCGCGAGCGCCGCGAGTTCGTCGAGCTCCGTTCTGGCATCGGGCGTCTTCAGGTGCTTCTCGAAGATCCGGAAGAGCTCGTCGTGGCGGCCGGCGCGCGCCGCCAGCCGGCCCTCTTTCGGCGTGCCGAGCGCACGCAGATGGATGTAGGCGATGCCGCGCTCGTCGAGGCCGGCGGCGAGCTGGCGCTTGGAGAAGCCGGGACGGCGCGAGGACGTGACGGCGCGTACGTCGACCACTACGTCGACCTTGGCGCCGGCGAGCTCGTCGAGCATGGCCTGCGTCGTTGCGTGCTCGTAGCCGACGGTGAAAAGGGGCTTTGTCATTCGAAAAACCTTTCGACTCTTATGCACCGCGGGCGCCGCTCGTGCGCCTGCCAAGAAAAAGCCGGCGAAACGGAAGCAATCTCGGGCCGCGGAATGTGATGCGCGCGATTCTCCGTCGCGCTTCGCGCTCCTCGCAAGGACGATTACGACCTCAGCCTTTCAATCAGCGCCATCGCGGCAGCGGGGGCGCGCACTTTGCCCTCGTGGATGAAATAGGCGTAGACGTCGCGCGGCGTCTTCTGCGGCTTGTAATCTGCATCGACGACGTCGAGATCGTCGGGCGCGCCGCCTTGCGCCCAGGCCTGCACGCGCCCGGCCCAGTCGTCGAGCGCCTTGGGCGCATACGCGGTCGGCACGTCGTCCTGGCCCTTCTGCAGGCGCGCATAGACGAAATCGGTCGTCACGTCGGGGATGCCCGGATATTTTGCGTGCTCGGCATAGACGACCGCGACGTCGTGGTCGCGGATCAGCTTGACGAAGGCCGGCGCGCGGAAGCTGTCGTGGCGCACCTCGACGACGTGGCGCAACTTGAGCCCGTCGGCCTCGCGCGGCAGCAATTCGAGGAATCCGCCGAAATCGGCTTCGTCGAACTTCTTGAACGGCGCGAACTGCCAGAGCAGCGGGCCGAGCCGATCGCCGAGCTCGGTCACGCCCGAGCCCACGAAGCGCTTGATCGAGTCGCCGGCTTCGCGCAGCACCTTTCGGTTGGTGGCGAAGCGCGACGCCTTGACCGAGAACTTGAAACCGTCGGGGACCGCCGCGGCCCACTTACGGAAGCTTTCCGGCTTCTGCGAGCCATAATAGGTCGCGTTGATCTCGATCGCGGTCAGGTGCTGGCCGGCGTAAGCGAGTTCCTTCGCCTGCGGCAGGCCTTTCGGATAAAACACGCCGCGCCACGGCGGAAAATTCCATCCGCCGATGCCGGTGTAGATATGTCCCTGCTTTGCTGTCATCGAACCGTCATCGCGCTGCCTTGTAAACGTCGCGATCCTCGCTTATCTATCTCATCATAACGATGTTGAGCCGTAGCGTTCCATCGTTATGTGACGACCACGAGACGATTGGCGACGCCGGATGTACGCGCGCCCGTTGTTCGTGGTCGTTGGCATTTTTGGGGCTCTTCCGCACTTGTTGACTCCGTCCGCCCTTATGCCAAGGAGACCGTCCTCGTCTTCGAGGACGGTCGTCTCGAAGGACGGGGGCCGGTGCCGCGCCGCTTGTGCCCGCGGCCCATCCTTCGAGATGCCACGCTTCGCGAGTGCTCTTGAGGATGAGGACGGAATTAGTGCTCGGCAAGATGCTGATGCGTGTCCCACCATCAATAAAAAGGCCCGGGCTCATCGCCCGGGCCTCGTTGTTGCGATCGGATGATGCGCCGATCAGAAGTCCATGCCGCCGCCGCCCGGCATCGCCGGAGCCGCGGACTGCTTCTTCGGCAGTTCGGCGACCATCGCTTCCGTCGTGATCAGAAGGCCCGCGACCGAGGCGGCGTTCTGCAGGGCAGCGCGCACCACCTTGGTCGGGTCGATGATGCCCTTGGACATCATGTTCACGTACTCGCCCGACTGCGCGTCGTAGCCGTACGAGTACTGGTCCTTCTCGAGCACCTTGCCGACGATCACCGAGCCATCGTCACCCGCATTGAGGGCGATCTGGCGGGCCGGCGCGGACAGCGCCTTGCGCACGATCTCGACGCCGGTCTTCTGGTCGTCGTTCTGCGTGCGGATCTTCTTCAGCGATTCGATCGCGCGCAGGAGCGCGACGCCGCCGCCCGGAAGAATGCCTTCCTCGACGGCCGCGCGGGTCGC
>DASXCK010000336.1:0-5746 GCA_036491235.1 Xanthobacteraceae bacterium
ACTCATCATCTCGTCGCCCGAATATGCGCACGGCGTCCCGGGCACGCTCAAGAACCTGCTCGACTGGCTGGTGGCGAGCGTCGAGTTTCCCGGCAAGCCAGTGGCGCTCATCAATGCGTCGCCGCGCGCGCGTCACGCGCAAGCGCAGCTCGTCGAAATCCTCACGACCATGAACGCCGTGCTGGCGCCGCCCGCGCCGGTCGACATCCCGCTGCTCGGCCGCCAACTCGATGCCGCCGCGATCGCGGGCGATCCGGAGCTGGGCGGGCTGCTGCGCGGCGTGCTCGCGGCGATCGGGAAGAAGTGCGGCAAGCCGTAGCCGTCA
Source organism: Xanthobacteraceae bacterium (assembly GCA_036491235.1). GTDB lineage: Bacteria > Pseudomonadota > Alphaproteobacteria > Rhizobiales > Xanthobacteraceae > JAVDCA01. Next base: position 326 of record DASXCK010000336.1, read on the forward strand.
GGATCTCATAAGCTTCCATCAGCTGCTGCCGTTATCGCCCGCTTCAAGCGGGCGATCCAGTACTCCGCAGCGAACCGTGTGGCAGCGCTTGGCGAGCGACGCAAGCCTTCAAATCCGATCCGGGTACGGCATTATGAAGTTGTCGCGGTTCGGCATCTTCACCTTCGGCAAGGTCTGCGCGTCCATGGTGTCGTTGTCGCCGATGAGCTTGTTGAGGCTCAGGATGTAGGCGGTGAGCGCGTAGACCTCGTGATCGCTGAGCGAGCGCGGCGCGTTGTAGGGCATGGAGCGCCGGATGTAGTCGAAGATCGTCGTCGCGTAAGCGTAGTAGTTGGCGATGGTCTTCTGCGTTTCGATGCCGTCGGTGAGCGGCGCGCCCCCGACGAGCCTCGGATAGAATGGCGCGACGCCGCCGCGCGCAGCCTCGCCGTGGCAGGCCGAGCATTTTTCCGCAAAGATCTTCGCACCCTCCTGCGGCGTGCCCTGCCCGGCCGGCAGGCCGGCGCCGTTCGGCAGCACCGCGATGTCCCAATCCTTGATGTCGGATTCCGCGATCGGCCGACCGAGATGAGGCGATGCCGCGGGTGGCGATTGCGCGAGCGCCGCGACCGCGCCGAGCGTGACGGCGAGGAACGTGGCGGCCAGCGCCTTACGCGGAGACATCCTAGGCGTAGACATGCGCGACCTCCCCTTTGCCGTCGACGCCCCAGCTCGTGATGCTGTTGTAGTGCTGGTTGGGGAACGCCAGTGGGGTCTTCACCGGTGTCTTGGTCTGTCCGCGCATCGCGACGAACTCGGCGCGCAGCGGCTGCACGTTGCCGGCCTCGTCCCAGGCGCGGCTCTGCAGCACCGCGGGCTGACCGTCCCAGCGCCACGGCATGACGAAGCGCGTGAACGCCTTGTCGTGCACCGGGCCCTGCAGCGCAGCCTCGCCCCAGCTCTTGCCGCCATCGGCCGACACCATCACCTTGGCGATGCGCCCGGCGCCCGAATAGGCGACGCCCGAGATGGCGTAGAAGCCGGGCTCCTTGAGGTGCTGGCCGAACGATGGGTTTGTGATGAAGCTCTTCACCTCCATGAGAAAGTGGAAGCGCCACGTCTTTCCGCCCGGCAGGATCTGCGAGTAGTTCTTGCTCTCGAAGTACGTATAGGCGGGCTGGTCGACCGCCTTGAGGCGGCGCAGGAATTTCACGTTCATGTTGCCCTGATAGCCGGGCACCAGCAGGCGCATCGGATAGCCGTTGCCCGGCATCAGCCGCTCGCCGTTCTGGTAGATCGCGATCATCGCGTCGTCGTAGGCCTTCTTCACCGGGATGCTGCGGTCGAGGAATTGCGCGTCGCCGCCTTCCGCCACCAGCCACTTCGCGGCGGGGTCGATGCCGGCCTCGTCGAGCAGGACCGAGAGCGGCACGCCGGTCCATTCCGAGTTGGACACGAGGCCGTGGATCAGCCCGGCCGGCGCCTGGAGCGGCTCGTTGGAGAACATGCCGGCGGAATTGCCGGCGCACTCGACGAAGTGCGGCCGCGTCACCAGCGGATAGCGCGACAGCGTCTCGAGCGTGAACTCGAGCGGCTGCTTCACCTTGCCGTGGATGACCAGCTTGTGTTTTGCCGGATCGATATCCGGGATGCCGCAGTGGTTGATCGAGAAGTGCAGCGCGTTCGGCGTGATGGTGCCGTTGAGCAGCTGATGCGGCGTGCGCGCGTGCGAGTTGCGCATTTCGTTGTTGGGATTGCTCAGCGCCCGCACCACGTTCTTCTCGAAGCGCGACGGCACTTGCAGCGGTGGCGTGGCCTCGCCGAACGCCTGGCTCCAGGCTTCGTCCTTGAGCGGCTCGGCGGCGGCGCCGGTCGCTCCTGCAACGCCCGCGGCACCCGCGAGCGCGATCCCTTGTCCCAACAGTGCGCGGCGATTGATCAGGCCGTTGCCCGCAACGGCATCGAGCGAAGGCGTGCGCCCTCGGCGTTTGATGTCCATCGATGTCCTCCCTGCCGGAGGGGCGTCTTTGAGCGCCCTCCCCGTCGCGATGGCGCCATATGCCTGCATCGCGACAGCAGCAACATGCTGCACTTCGGACCAGCGGTTGTCTAGGTGAGCGCGCGATGCGAAAAGGACGGCGTCATGCCCGGCGAATGCCGGGCATCCACGCCTTGGCCATGCAGCAAGACGTGGATGGCCGGGACAAGCGCGGCCATGACGGACATTAAATCGGTCGAGCTAGGAAACGACGCGGCGCGGATCGATCAGGCGCGCGAGCCGGCGGCGGCTGAGCGCGCGCCGCGGGTCATAGGCCGCGAGTCGAATGAGATTTGCGGCCGGACATGGCGGAAGAAAATAGCGGGCCACGCGCTGATATCCGCCGCGTGTCCGGTCGATCGAGTCGCCCGGCATTATTCCGCCCAGCCGACGTTGCATGCAGGTTCCCCACGTGACTTACGCCACATCATGCTCGGGAGTTTGGACATTTGGAGCGGGCGAAGGGATTCGAACCCTCGACCCCAACCTTGGCAAGGTTGTGCTCTACCCCTGAGCTACACCCGCATCCTATTTCCGGCTGGCCTCACCGGAACGCTCCGTATGCCAAATGCCCCCAAGCTTTGCAACAGCTTCGAGGCATTTACAGTTAGCGCCAATCCCGACCAAAGTCGGGGTGTGGATTCGTTGCTGAACGGAACCGTCACGCACAACGATATCCCTTTCGGCGCAAGCTCTCACGGCGGGAATGAGCCCTACTCTGCTACCATGGCCGCCACACCCGACGATCTGTTCGCCTTCCTCGACAAGCTCGGCATTGCGCACCAGACAGTGCACCATCCGCCGCTGTTCACGGTGGAGCAGAGCCGCAGCCTGCGGGGGCAAATCCCGGGTGGCCACACCAAGAACCTTTTTCTCAAGGACAAGCGCGGCGCGCTCTTCCTGGTGGTCGCGCCCGAGGATGCCGCGATCGAGCTCAAATCCCTGCACCGGCTCTTGGGCGCGAGCGGCCGCTTCTCGTTCGGCTCGGCTGAGCTGATGCGTGAGATGCTGGGCGTCGAACCGGGCTCGGTCACGCCGTTTGCGGCACTCAACGACACGGCTGGCCGCGTCACGGTGGTGCTCGACGCCACCATGATGATTCACGCCACCCTGAATTTTCACCCGCTGATCAACACCATGACGACCGCGATCGGGCGCGACGACCTCGTCCGCTTCCTCGCCGCCACCGGCCACCCGGCCCGCATCGAGCCGGTTGCGGCAGGCCGGGAAGAGGTTTAATCCCAAAGGCTTGGAAGCGGTTGGAAACGCTTGCGCGGCCGGGCGCGATTGCATTCGGCCACGGCATTCACCATTTAATTGCGGAACCGGACATTTGGCCGGCCCCGCGGGGCCGAGGGACGAAACGACATGCTGCAGGACGCGGGCACGACGACGGCGGCCCCGGATGGTCTGATCAAGGAAACGACCACCCAGGCTTTCGTCAAGGACGTGATCGAGGAATCGAAGCGCCAGCCGGTGCTGATCGACTTCTGGGCCGAGTGGTGCGGCCCGTGCAAGCAGCTCACGCCGGTGCTCGAAAAAGTCGTCCGCGCCGCCAAGGGCAAGGTCAAGCTCGTCAAGATGGACATCGACAAGCATCCGTCGATTCCCGGCCAGATGGGCATTCAGTCGATCCCCGCCGTGATCGCCTTCGTCAGCGGCCAGCCGGCCGACGGCTTCATGGGCGCCCTGCCGGAGAGCCAGGTCGTGGCCTTCATCGAACGGCTGACCAAGGACAAGCTCGGCGGCGCCGCCCAGGACCTGCTGAAGGAGGCAGAAGCCGCGCTTGCGCAAAACGATCCGGCGGCCGCCGCCGAAATCTACGCCGAGCTGCTCGCCGAGGAGCCCGGCAATGTGGCGGCGCTCGCCGGCCTCGCGCGCTGCTATTTCGAGACCGGCGCGGTCGACAAGGCCAAGCAGACGCTCGCGCAGGTCCCGGAGGCCAAACGCAACGATCCCGCGGTCGCGGCGGTGCGCTCGCAGATCGAGCTTGCCGAGCAGGCAGCCTCGCTCGGGCCTGTCGCAGAGCTGGAAAAGACGGTCGCCGCGAACCCGCTCGACCATCAGGCGCGGTTCGATCTCGCGCTCGCGTACAATTCGAAGGGCGAGCGCGCGCAAGCGCTCGATCATTTGATCGAGATCGTGCGGCGCGACCGCAAATGGAACGATGACGGCGCGCGCAAGCAGCTCGTGCAGTTGTTCGAAGCCTGGGGGCCGACCGACGAGGCGACGGTCGCGGGACGCAAGCGGCTGTCGTCGATACTGTTCGCATAAAGGACTGGCGCGTAGGGTGGGTTGGCGCCGAAGGCGCATAACCCACCGGCTGAATCTCAAGACGATACGCCGCCGGTGGGTCACGGCGCTTCGCGCCTGACCCACCCGACGCGTAGCCGATGGGGAAGTGATCACGCGATGCCGATGAACGCGGTCTATCGCGGCCCTGCCGATCTGCCGGAGACGATCCCGGTGTTTCCGTTGCCGGGCGCGTTGCTGCTGCCGCGCGGGCAGATGCCGCTCAACATTTTCGAGCCACGCTACCTCGCGATGATCGACGACAGCCTGCGCGACGGCCACCGGCTGATCGGCATGATCCAGCCCGACACCGCGCATCCGGGCTCGGAGCAGAAGCCCAATCTCTACCGCGTCGGCTGTGCCGGCCGCATCACCCAGCTCGCCGAGACCGGCGACGGCCGCTACCTGATCCAGCTCACCGGCGTCGCCCGCTTCCGCCTCGAGGAGGAGCTCACCGTCGCGACCGCCTATCGGCAATGCCGCGTAACTTTTGCGCCGTTCGCCGACGATTTCGTCGCCCGCCGCGGCGAGGAGGCGGTCGACCGCGATCACCTGCTCGAGACACTGAAGGCCTTTCTCAAGGCGAACAACCTCAAGGCCGACTGGCAGGGCATCGAAAGCGCGCCCAACGAGGCGTTGGTCAACGCGCTCGCCATGATGTCGTCCTACGGTCCGCCCGAAAAGCAGGCGTTGCTGGAAGCGCCGAACCTCAAGACCCGCGCCGAGATCCTCATCGCCGTCACCGAGATCGAGCTCGCCAAGGATAAGGACGGAGACGAGCCGCCGCTGCAATAGCGCAGCGGCATGCCACGTTTCTGTTTCCCTCCGCCGGCGAGCGAAGCGAGTGGTGGGGAGGGTCGGGGGTGGGAGGCGCCGCCTGTTCGGTGCAAGTGGGACGGCTTGAATTCAATGCGGCCGGACATGCTAAGCTGCCCTACCCTCTTCGGCTTGGAAGTCATCACGTGACCGAGCGCCCTGCCAACAGCGTCGACCCCAAACTCCTCGAGATCCTCGTCTGCCCGCTCACCAAGAGCCGGCTCGAGTACGATGCCGAGAAGCAGGAGCTGATCTCGCGCGCCGCCAAGCTCGCCTATCCGATCCGCGACGGCATC
>DASXCK010000337.1:0-2705 GCA_036491235.1 Xanthobacteraceae bacterium
CGGGTGATAGTCATGGATGAAGAATCGCCCATAGTGCAGCGGGTTGCGCACATCGACCATGGACTTGAGCGTGAACCGCCCGGAATCAAGCGCCATCGCGATGGTGAAGGCCTTGAACGTCGAGCCCATCTCGAACAGGCCGTTGGTCAGGCGGTCGAACGTCTCGCCCATCACGCCCGGCCCGTATTTGACGCGAAGGAGGCGATCCCGCTCGGCCGCGGCCTGCGCATTGTTCGGGTCGTAGTCGGGCTCGGACGCCATGGCGATCACTTCGCCGGTGCGCACGGCATAGATCATGCCGGCCGCGGCCTTGGCCTTGAATTTCGTTTTCGCGGCGACGAGCTCGTCGCGCAACACGTGCTGGACGCGCAGGTCGAGCGAGAGCTCGACCGGCTCCTGCTGGCGATCCGATGCGAAGCCGGCGCGATGCAGATCGGCGAGCCCCTGGCTGTCCAGCCATTTCTCGATGCCGGCGACGCCCTGGTTGTCCACGTTGACGTAGCCGAGCTCGTGCGAGACCTCGGGTCCGTTGGGATAGACACGCTTGTTCTCGCTGAGGAAGCCGATCGCCGGAATGCCGAGCCGGCGGATCTCGGCCTGTTGTTGCGGCGTGATCTCGCGCTTGAGCCAGGCGAAGCCGCGCTTGCTGCTGAGGCGCTGACGCAACTCGTTGACGTCGAGATCGGGCAGCACCGAGAGCAGGCGTTCGACGTCGACGTCGACATCGTAGACGTGGCGCGGCTCGGCGAAGAGCGAGGGGCGCTTGACGTCGGTCGCGAGAATCTCGCCGTTGCGGTCGAGAATGTCCGGGCGCGCGGTCGCGACCGCGTCGGTGCTGCCGCGCCTCGCCGCATGGCTGTCGGGCGCGACCGCGAAGATCATCAGCTTGCCGGCGATGATCGCGTAGACCACCGCAAAGCCGACCATGGCGAGGCCAAGCCGCGCTCGTGCCTTGCGGTCGCGGTCGACGTTGCGCCCGTAGAGCAGCCCCTGCACGAGGCGGCGATGCCACGGCACCTCAGGGGCCCGGCGCGGCGACGGCCCGGAAACTGAAGCGGGAGGCGATGCGTCGTTCATGCGATCACCTCGCGGGCGCCGGTTTCCGGGTGCTGCCGGTCGGACGGTCGAGCACCTGCTTGTCGATCATCGCGGCGAGCGCATCAGGCACCTCAGGCAAGTCTGCCGGCGCCGCCTGCGGCGCACGGTCCGGCAGATGGCCGAGCGTGTCGAACTGCGTTGCCTCGACCGGGCGCAGCTTGAGGTGCCGCTCGGTCAGGCTCTGGATGCGAATCGGATTGTCGAGACGCGACCACTCGGCGCGCAGCGACGCGATGTTGTCGCGCGTGCGGCGCAGGTCCGTGGTCAGCTTGGCGATACGCTCCGCCTGCTGCGTCGCATTGAACTTGATCTTGTAGACGTAGACCGCCGCGCTCACGAGCAACACCACGACGATGAGGTGCAGGAACCGCATGGCCTCACCTCCCCCGCAGCGCGTCGGCGAGCGACGGCAGCCGCGGCAAGCCCGGCCGATCGGCCGTGTCTGCGGGCGCGTCGGTGCGCGCGCCGGCGCGCAGCTTGGCGGAGCGCGCGCGCGGATTGGCCGCGATCTCCGCCTCGTCGGGCCCGACCGGATGCTTGGTCAGGACCTGGAAGCTCGCCGGGCGCGGTGCCGCCTGCGGCAGGTGACGCGAGCCCATGCGGCTGCCGGCGCGGCTGGCGAAAAACGTCTTCACCATGCGGTCTTCGAGCGAGTGGAACGAGACCACCACCAGCCGGCCGCCGACTTTCAGAATCCGTTCCGCCGCCATCAGGCCGGCCGCAAGCTCGCCGAGCTCGTCATTGACGAAGAGGCGCAGCGCCTGGAACGTACGCGTCGCCGGATGGATGTCGCCCGGCCGCGTGCGCACCACCCGCGCCACGATCTCGGCGAGCTGCGCCGTCGTTTGGATAGCGCGCGCGTCGCGCGCCTTGACGATCGCACGCGCGACCGCACGCGAATGCCGCTCCTCGCCGAGCTGGAAGATGATGTCGGCGAGCGTGCGCTCGGAGGCCGCCGCGACCACGTCGGCGGCGCTCGGGCCTTGCGAGCCCATGCGCATGTCGAGTGGTCCGTCGAGGCGGAACGAGAACCCGCGCTCGGCCTGGTCGAGCTGCATCGAGGAAACGCCGAGATCGAGCACGACCCCATCGACGGCCGTCAGGCCGAAGCTCGCCGCAGTCTCGTCGAGCGCCGAAAATCGGCTTTCCGCGACCGTGAGCCGGCCGCCAATTTCCTCGACCAGGTCGGCCGCATTGGCGACTGCGCTCTGGTCGCGGTCGAGCGCCAGCACGTGGCAGTCGGCGGCGCCGAGGATCGCGCGCGCATAGCCGCCGGCGCCGAAAGTGCCGTCGATGTAGCGGCCGCCGTCACGGATATGGAGATGCTCGACCACCGGCCGGACGAGCACGGGAATGTGGCGGGCCGGTCCGCCAGCGACCTCGGAAGACCCGATGCCGCGGCCCGTCGTCATTCCCGTGCCCCCTCGTCCGAGACCGGACTCTCGGCGCCGAGGCGTTTCGTCAGAGCCCGTACCGTCGCGGTGGCCTGCGCGAGGTGGGCGCGGAAACGCTGCGGCTCCCAGATCTGGAACTTGTGGCCGAGCCCGACGAACGCGACTGCGTCGGTAATCCCGGCATGCGACTTCAACTCCTCCGACAGCACCGCC
>DASXCK010000338.1:0-4037 GCA_036491235.1 Xanthobacteraceae bacterium
TCGCTGTCGGCGGCCTCGCCGTCCTGCCCCTCCTCGTCCTTGCGGCCTTCCTCGTTCTGACTCTCGTCACTCTCTTCATCGTCGTCGTCGCGCGTGCGCTCTTCGCCCATGTCGAGCGAATCGAGAAGCTCATGCACCACATCGCCGAAGCCGCGCTGATTCTCGACGAGCCTCTCCAGCTTGTCGAGATCGCGGCCGGCGCGGCCCTCGATCCATGGGCGCCACAGGTCGACCAGGCGGCGCGCGGCCGGCGGCGGCGGCAGGCCGGTGAGACGCTCGCGCACCATCATGGCGACCGCCTCTTCGATCGGCGCGTCGGCGCGATCGGTGATCTCGTCGAACTTGCCGCGATGAAACTTGTCGTCCAGCATGGCGGAGAGATTGGTCGCAACGCCCTGCATGCGGCGCGCGCCAATCGCCTCGACACGCGCCTGCTCGACCGCCTCGAACACCGCACGCGCCTGCTGGCCGCCCGGCATCAGGCGGCGGTGCGTCGAGGCATCATGGCAAGCCATGCGCAGCGCAATCGAGTCGGCATGGCCGCGCACGATCGCGGCCTCGGCGCGGGTGAGCTTGCGCGGCGGCTCGGGCAGCCGCGCCTTGCCGCCGACCATGCCGGGACGCTCGGCCGCGAACGACACTTCGAGCTCGGGCTGGCGCGCGATCGCGCGCAGGCAGCTCGTCACCGCGCGCTTGAACGGTTCGGTCGGCGCTTCCTTGGTTGGCGTCTTGGGCTTGATGTTGGAGGTCATGCCGCGATCTGCGTCTCTTCCCCCTCTCTCGAGAGGGGAGAGGGGCGGGGTGAGGGGCACTAAGACTCTCGATGGGCCGAGCTCCCCCCACCCGGCTCGCTTCACTCGCCGCCCTCTCCCCGCCGGGGAGAGGGAAAGAAAAATCAGCTCAACGCAACGTTCACCGAGCTCTCCGGCAGCTCCTGACCGAAGCAACGCTGATAGAACTCGGCGACGATCGGGCGTTCCAGCTCGTCGCACTTGTTGAGGAAGGTGAGCCGGAACGCGAAGCCGACGTCCTTGAAGATATCGGCGTTCTCCGACCAGGTGATCACGGTGCGCGGGCTCATCACGGTCGAGAGGTCGCCATTGACGAACGCATTGCGGGTGAGATCGGCGACACGCACCATCTTGCTGACGATTTCGCGCCCCTCGTCGGTGCGATAGTGCTTCGCCTTGGCGAGCACGATCTCGACCTCGTTGTCGTGCGGCAGGTAGTTGAGCGTGGTGACGATCGACCAGCGGTCCATCTGCGCCTGATTGATCTGCTGCGTGCCGTGATAGAGGCCGGAGGTGTCGCCGAGCCCGACCGTGTTGGCGGTCGCGAACAGGCGGAACGCGGCGTGCGGTCGGATCACGCGGCTCTGGTCTAGGAGCGTCAGGCGGCCCGACGACTCGAGCACGCGCTGGATCACGAACATCACATCAGGACGGCCGGCGTCGTATTCGTCGAACACGAGCGCGACGTTGTGCTGATAGGCCCAGGGGAGGATGCCGTCGCGGAATTCGGTGACCTGCTGGCCGTCCTTGATGACGATGGCGTCCTTGCCGATGAGATCGATACGGCTGATGTGGCTGTCGAGATTGACTCGCACGCACGGCCAGTTGAGCCGCGCCGCCACCTGCTCGATATGGGTCGACTTCCCCGTTCCGTGATAGCCCGTGACGATCACGCGCCGGTTCTTGGCAAAGCCGGCCAGGACCGCGAGCGTGGTCGGGCGATCAAAACGATAGTCGGAGTCGATATCGGGCACATGCTCGTCGGCCTCCGAATAGGCCGGCACTTCCATATCGCTATCGATTCCAAAGACTTGTCGGATCGAAACCTTCATGTCCGGCAGGCGGGTGTCAACTTCGGCAGTCATTGCTCCTCCGTGGCCTCGCATGTCCGAGGCGCAGAACGGCTCACTGTGCGGGTCGGAATTGGCCGCAACCTAGCAGAAAGCCGGTGGCCCGCGGAAGCGGCCGGATCGGGTTTCAGAGTCGCCGCAAACGACTATCTGCCGCCGCGCGCGCGTGTCCAAATTCCACGCTAAATCCAATGTATATCAAATGGTTATGACGAGGGGGCGGCACAAGACCCGCCGACGGCGGGCGGGTATCACAATCTGCCCGCCGTCCGATGGCCGCCGGGACTCCTCAGCCCCAGACCTCGCGCGCGATCTCGACGATCATGGCGAGCTTTGCCCACTGCGCATCCTCGGCGAGCACGTTGCCCTCCTCAGTCGAGGCGAAGCCGCATTGCGGGCTCAAGGCCAGCTGGTCGAGATCGGCAAATTTCGCCGCCTCGTCGAGGCGGCGCTTGATCACATCCTTGCTCTCGATCGCACCGGTCTTGGTCGTGACGAGCCCGAGCACGGCGGTCTTGCCCTTGGGCAGCAGGCGCAGCGGCGCGAACGAGCCGGCTCGCTCGGTGTCGAACTCCATGAAGTAGCCGTGCACGTTGGCGCGGTGAAAGAGCACTTCCTGCACGGCCTCATAGCCGCCGGTGCCCATGTGGGTCGATTTGTAGTTGCCGCGACATAGATGCATCGTGATCGTCATGTCGGGCGGGATGTCGGCGATCGCGGCGTTGATGAGATCCGCATAGATGCCGCCGAGCTTCTCCGGATCGTCGCCGCGCGCCGTGACTTGCGCGCGGTAGTTCGCGTCGCACAGCATCGCGATGAAGACCTCGTCGAGCTGCAGGTAGCGGCAGCCCGCGTCCGCGAAGGCGCGCACCGCCTTGGCGTAGGCTTTGCCGAGATCGGCGAAGAACGCGTCGAGCCGCGGATAGACCGCTTCGCTGATCGGCTTGCGTCCGACGCGGCCGTAGAGCGCGGACGGCGCCGGGATCGTCATCTTCGGCGTGCCCTTGGTGTGCGCTTTGAGGAAGCGGAAATGCTCGAGCATCGGGTGGCCGTCGAAGTCGAGCTTGCCGGTGACGCGGGCACCCTCGGCCCGTGTGGTCACGCCCGCGAACGCGATGCCCTGATCCATCGCGTGGCGCTCGACGCCAGCGAGACCCCAGAGGAAATCGAGATGCCACCAAGAGCGGCGGAATTCGCCGTCGGTGATTGAATTGAGGCCGACCTCTTCCTGCTTCCTGATGATGCGCTCGATCTCGCGATCCTCGACCGCCTTGAGCTCCTCGGCGGTGACCTCGCCCTTCGCGCGCCGACCACGCGTTTCCTTCACGGCCGCGCTACGCAACAGGCTGCCGACGTGGTCGGCGCGAAAGGGAGGCTTCGTGCGTTGCATGATACTTCTCCCGGCGCGCATCGGATGGGTTGAGGGCAGCGAAACCCATCATCTGTGAGTTGCGGTAGGGCGATGGGCCTCTGCGCTCAACCCGAATTAAACGGGCGTCAGCAATACCCGACCGATTTCAAATAATTGTACGCCTCGATGATCTCGCGCAGCTTGTCCTCGGAGCCGCGGTCGCCGCCGTTGGCGTCCGGATGATGGCGCTTCACCAGCTCCTTGAAGCGCGACTTGATTTCGGGACGTTGCGCGTCGGTCTCGAGGCCGAGCGCATGCAGCGCCTTGCGCTCGGCGTTGCGCACCATGCGGCGCTCGGCCTCCGGCCGCGTCTGGCCCTGCCGCGACCGCCCGCCCTGCTCGCCAAACACCTCAAACGGATCGTCGGCACCGTCATGGTCGTTGAAGAAGCGGCGCGACCGCGGCTTTGCGGCCCGCTGGCCGCCGACCATGCCCATCTTCCAGGTCGGACGATGGCCGGTAATCGAGTCCTTCTGATAGCGCGCGACCGCATCGTCGCTCATGCCGGCAAAAAAATTGTAGGAACCGTTGTACTCGCGCACGTGATCGAGGCAGAAGCGCCAGTACTCGCGCTCCTGCGTGCGCCCCTTGGGCGCCCGATGTGTCGCCGCATGCGCGCAGCCCGGCCACTCGCAGGACGGCAACGAACTGCGCAGCCGGCGGTCCTGGTCCGGCTTGACGCGAATACGATCAAACAGGGGCGAGTCGAATTTCATGGCGCATCATTATGATGAGATCGCAGCTTATCCCGCAAGCTTGACAAAT
>DASXCK010000339.1:0-3178 GCA_036491235.1 Xanthobacteraceae bacterium
CAGCGGCGAGGTGATCGAGGTGCGTCCGGCCGAGAACCGCGCCGTGGTGCGCGGCATCAACATGGTCAAGCGCCACCAGCGTCAGACCGCGCAGCAGGAAGGCGGCATCATCTCCAAGGAGCTGGCCGTCCACCTCTCCAACATCGCGCTCGCCGATCCGAAGGACGGTAAGCCGACCCGCGTCGGCTTCAAGGTCCAGCCGGACGGCAAGAAGATCAGAATCGCCAAGCGCTCGGGAGCCGAGATCGATGGCTGATACCGACAAGAAACCCAAGGCCGAGAAGGCCCCGAAGGACGACAAGCCCGCGAAGGCGCCGAAGGCCGAGAAGAAGCCGGCGGCCGCTGCGGCCGAAGGCGCGCCTGCCGCCAAGGGTGAGCGCGCGCCGAAGGGCAAGGCGGACAAGGGCGGCGACAAGCCGGCCGGCAAGGGCAAGCCGAAGGCCTCGCCCGGCGGCGGTCCCGTGCGCATGCGTACGCATTACGACAGCGTCGTGCGCAAGACGATGACCGAGAAGTTCGGCTACAAGAACGGCATGCAGGTGCCGGGGCTCGACAAGATCGTGCTCAACATGGGCATCGGCGAGGGCGTCAACGACCGCAAGAAGGTCGAATCGGCCGCCGCCGATCTCGGGCTGATCGCGGGCCAGAAGGCGGTGATCACCAGCTCACGCAAGTCGATCGCGACCTTCAAGCTGCGCGAGAACCAGCCGATCGGCTGCAAGGTCACGCTGCGCAAGGCGCGCATGTACGAGTTTCTCGATCGCCTGATCAACATCGCGTTGCCGCGCGTGCGCGACTTCCGCGGGCTCAATCCGAAGAGCTTCGACGGCCGCGGCAATTACACGATCGGCATCAAGGAGCACATCATCTTCCCGGAGATCGATTACGACAAGGCGGCCGAGATCTGGGGCATGGACGTCACGGTCTGCACTACGGCGCGCACCGACGAGGAAGCGCGCGCGCTGCTCATCGCATTCAATTTTCCGTTCCGGCAGTGAGGCGACGCTAGGTCGCTTCAGACGCGGAAAGGGCAAGGAGAGCCGAATGGCTAAGAAGAGTTCGATCGAGAAGAACGAGCGGCGGCGCAAGATGACCAAGTCGCAGTTCGGTCGTCGCTCGCGCCTCAAGGCGATCGCGATGGACAAGACCAGGCCGATGGAGGAGCGCTTCGCGGCCTCGCTGAAGCTTGCGGAGCTGCCGCGCAATGGCTCGGCTACGCGCATCCGCAATCGCTGCGAGGTGACGGGCCGTCCGCGCGGCTTCTATCGCAAGCTCAAGATGAGCCGTATCGCGCTGCGCGAGCTCGGCTCCAAGGGCCTCGTTCCCGGCCTCGTGAAGTCGAGCTGGTGAGGAGGACCGCGCCATGGCGATGACGGATCCGATCGGCGACCTGATCACACGCATCCGCAATGCGCAGATGCGTGCGAAATCCAAGGTATCTACGCCGGGCTCGAAGCTGCGCGAGCGCGTGCTCGAGGTGCTCAAGAGCGAAGGCTACATCCGCGGCTATGCCACCGTCGAACACGGCGACGGGCGCAGCGAGATCGAGATCGAGCTCAAGTATTTCGACGGCGCCCCAGTGATCCGCGAGATCGAGCGGGTGTCGAAGCCCGGCCGGCGCGTCTATTCGTCGGCGCAGGGACTGCCGCGCATCAACAACGGCCTCGGCGTCGCGATCATCTCGACGCCGAAGGGCGTGATGGCCGACCACGCGGCGCGCGACGCCAATGTGGGCGGCGAGATCCTGTTCACGGTGTTCTAACCGCTGACCGAAGAGAAACACGTGAGGGACGACTGATATGTCTCGTATCGGCAAGAGAGCGGTCACTATCCCGTCCGGCGTCACCGCGAACGTCGAAGGGCAGACCGTGAAGATGAAGGGGCCGAAAGGCACCCTCGAGCTGGTGCTGCCCGGCGAGGTCGTGGCAAAGCTCGACAAGGGCAGCATCAAGGTCGATCCGCGCAACGAGACCAAGCGCGCGCGCGCCATGTGGGGCACCTCGCGCACGCTGGTGTCGAACCTGGTCGCCGGCGTCACTAAGGGCTTCGAGCGCAAGCTCGAGATCACCGGCGTCGGCTACCGTGCGGCCGTGCAGGGCAAGAACCTGCAGATCGCGCTCGGCTACAGCCACGACGTGGTTTATGCGATCCCGGCCGGCATCGCGATTACGACGCCGAAGCCGACCGAGGTGCTGATTAGCGGCATCGACCGGCAGAAGGTCGGGCAGGTGGCGGCCGAGATCCGCGCCTTCCGCAAGCCCGAGCCCTACAAGGGCAAGGGCGTGAAATACGAAGGCGAGTACATCTTCCGCAAGGAAGGCAAGAAGAAGTAACGGAGCCGATCATGGCGAAGGTCAAGAAGCAGAGTGTGCGGCGCACCGCGCGCGTCCGCCGCCACCTCAAGGCGGTGGCCGGCGATCGCGTGCGCCTCTCGGTCTTCCGCTCGTCGAAGCACATCTACGCGCAGGTCATCGACGACCGCAAAGGCGAGACGCTCGCCGCCGCGTCGTCGATGGAGAAGGACATGCGCGGATCGCTCAAGACGGGCGCCAACATCGAGGCCGCCAAGGCGGTCGGCAAGGCGCTGGCGGAACGCGCTTCGGCCAAAGGCATCAAGGACGTCGTGTTCGATCGCGGCGGCTACATGTTCCACGGGCGCGTCAAGGCACTCGCCGAGGCTGCCCGCGAGGGCGGGCTCAAGTTCTGAACGGCGCAATAGGACCGGCAACGGAAACGGATTTCTGTCATGGCACGTGAACCACGCGAACGTCATCGCGACCGCGACGACCGGGACAATGAGTTCACCGAGAAGCTCGTCGCGATCAACCGCGTCGCCAAGGTGGTGAAGGGCGGCCGGCGATTCGGCTTCGCGGCGCTCGTCGTCGTGGGCGACCAGAAGGGCCGGGTCGGCCACGGTCACGGCAAGGCGCGCGAGGTGCCCGAGGCGATCCGCAAGGCGACCGAAGCGGCCAAGCGCAACCTCACGCGCGTGCCGCTGCGCGAGGGCCGCACGCTGCACCATGACGTCGCGGGCCGGCATGGCGCCGGCAAGGTCGTCCTGCGTGCGGCGCCTCCCGGCACCGGCATCATCGCGGGCGGCCCGATGCGCGCCGTGTTCGAGACGCTCGGCGTGCAGGACGTGGTGGCAAAGTCCCTCGGTTCGTCCAACCCCTACAAC
>DASXCK010000340.1:0-2510 GCA_036491235.1 Xanthobacteraceae bacterium
CACTGGGCCGATCCGTCGACCAACGAATGGCTGGAGCAGCTCGCGGGCATGATCCGCGGTCTCCCGGTGCTGCTGGTCGCGACCATGCGGCCGGAGCAGACGCCGCAATGGGCCGCGCAGTCGGACGCCAGCATCATGCCGCTGACGCGCCTGCAGCCCGACGAGATCAGGCGGCTGGTAAACACCGTTGCCGCCGAGCAAAAGATGGCCACCAGCGTGGTCGATGCGATCGTGGCGCGTTCGGACGGCATTCCGATCTTCGCCGAGGAACTGGCGCGCGGCCTGCAGGCGATGGAAAACGCCGCCCCCGGCACCGCGGATGCCACCGCCATTCCCGTCACGCTCAACGAAATCCTGCTGGCGCGGCTCGACCTGCTCGAGCACGGCCGCGAGACCGCGCAGCTTGCGGCCGCGATCGGCCGCGACATCCCGCTCGACCTGTTGATCGCGGTGTCGCCGCTCAGCGAGGCCACGACGCGCGCGAGCATCGAGCGTCTGGTCGGTAGCGGCATCTTCGTCACGCGCCACGGCGGTTTCGGCGACGACGTCGATTTCCGCCACGCGCTGCTCCGCGACGCCGCCTATCATCTGCTGCTGCGGCGCGACCGGTTGCGCGTCCACAAGCTGATCGCCGACACCATCGAGGCGCGTTTTCCGGCGATCGCCGACAGCATGCCGCACGTGCTGGCGCACCAGTTCGCCGAAGCCGGCGATCCTTCCGCCGCCATCATCTATCTGGAGCGCGCCGGCCGCGACGCAGCGCGCCGCTCGGCGGCCATGGAAGCGGTCGCGCATTTCACCGCGGCACTGGAGCAGGCCGCCAAATTGCCGCCGGGGCGCGAGCGGGATCTTCGTGAGTTCGACCTGCGGCTCGGCATGCTCGGGCCGCTGATCGCCGCGCGCGGCTACGGCGCGCGCGAGGTCGAGCGGCAGATCGCACACGCGGTCGAGCTGTCGGCGCGCCTCGGCGCCAGCGACCGTATCGTGCCGGCGCTGTTCC
Organism: Xanthobacteraceae bacterium; assembly: GCA_036491235.1. Taxonomy (GTDB): domain Bacteria; phylum Pseudomonadota; class Alphaproteobacteria; order Rhizobiales; family Xanthobacteraceae; genus JAVDCA01. Next base: position 1,001 of record DASXCK010000340.1, read on the forward strand.
TGAACTGGATCGCCCGTTTTAACGAAACCGACGTGCGGTTCGAGGTGGCGCGCCAGATCGCCCAGGTGGCGGCGCAAGGCAGCACGCTCGACAAACTGATGGCGCATCGCTGCATGGGCACGACGCTGCTGTTCAGGGGCGAATTCCTCGCCGCGATCGCCGAGTTCGAGCGCTTCCAGGCATTGTTCGTTCCGGAAGCGCACAACGAGGCGCTCAACAGGACCGGCGCCACGATCCACGCCGTCATCGTCAAGGTCGGACTTGCCGAAGCCTGGACCGTGCTCGGTGACGCCGAGCGCGCCGGCTTCTGGCGCGAGGCCGCGCTCGGCGATGCCGAGGCCAGCGGACACTACCAGACGATCTGCCACACCGCCGCTTTTGCCGGAGGCCTGCTCGCCGCCTTCATGGAAGAGGCCGACGATCTCGCCTTCCATGCCGCGCGATTGCGCGACCTGACCTTGCTGCATGACCTGCCCTATTGGCGGCCGCATGCCGATCTGCTGGCCGGCGTCGCCGATATTCGCCGCGGCGCGGTCGAAAAAGGTTTCCCGCTGGCGCAGCACGGCATGGAACGGATGATCGCCGAGCGCCTGCCGTCATTGACGGCCTGGTGCGTGGTGTTTGCCGGCGGCTGCGTGAGGGCGCATCGTCCGCAGGAAGGCCTCGCCACGCTCGCGGGCATCGCCGAGGAAATCGAAACCGGCGAGCGCTGGACCGCAGGCGAGTTTTATCGGTTACGCGGCCTGTTGCGGCTGCAAGCCGGCGACAGCGCGGGCGGCCTCGACGACGTTGCCGAGGCGCAGCGGATTGCCGTGCAACAGGGTTCAATGCTGGTCGAGCGCCGCGCTACCGCCGATCTCGAGCGGCTGGCCAAAGCTAGCTGAACTCGCGCGATCAATGTCGGCTCGAGGGATACCCGCTAGGCGTTCGGCGATGGCTCGCCGGCCGCCTCGAGGAGCTGCGAGCGCCGTACCCGCTCGCGATGAGCGGTATAGAGTCCGCTGCCGACGATGAAGGCGGCGCCGACCACGGTCCATACGTCCGGCACCTCGCCGAAGATCATGAAGCCGAGGATGCTGACCCAAACGAGCTGGGTGTAGGAGAACGGCGCGAGCACGGAAGCGTCAGCGTAGCGGAACGCCAGCACCACGATCCACTGGCCCGCGGTCGAGAAAATGCCGATCAGCACGCCGAGCGCGATCGCCTGCCAGCTCGGCGCAACCCAGACGAACGGCACCAGCGCCGTCAGGATCGCGACGCCTGCAATCGACGAATAGGTCATGATGGTGATGGCGTGCTCCTTGCCGCTCATCATGCGCGTCATGATCAGCGTCGCGGCCCAGGCGAGCGCCGAGACGATCGGGAAGAACGCCGCGGGGTGAAACGCGCTGCTGCCCGGCCGCAGGATAATCAAGACGCCGAGCAGGCCGACGGCGGTCGCAAGCCAGCGGCGCACGCCGACCTTCTCGGACAGGAAGACGATCGACAGCGCGGTGACGAACAGCGGCGA
>DASXCK010000341.1:0-12282 GCA_036491235.1 Xanthobacteraceae bacterium
CGAGGGTGAGATCGACGCTCTCCATCTCGAACAGCCGCTGGTACTGCTTGACGAGCGCGTTCTTCGGCTCGGTGAGGATGCGCTTGAGCGCCGCCTCGTCGAGATCCTCGAGCGTCGCGACCACCGGCAGGCGGCCGACGAACTCCGGAATAAGGCCGTACTTGAGCAGATCCTCGGGCTCGACCTCGCGGAAGATCTCGCCCTGCTTGCGGTCCTCCGGCGCGTGCACCCGCGCCGCGAAGCCAATCGAGGTCGACCGGCCGCGCGCCGAGATGATCTTGTCGAGGCCCGAGAACGCGCCGCCGCAGACGAACAGGATGTTGGTCGTGTCGACCTGGAGGAACTCCTGCTGGGGATGCTTGCGGCCGCCCTGCGGCGGCACCGACGCGACCGTACCTTCCATGATCTTGAGCAGCGCTTGCTGCACGCCCTCGCCCGACACGTCGCGGGTGATCGAGGGGTTGTCGGACTTGCGGCTGATCTTGTCGATCTCGTCGATGTAGACAATGCCGCGCTGCGCGCGCTCGACGTTGTAGTCGGCTGACTGCAGCAGCTTGAGGATGATGTTCTCGACGTCCTCGCCGACGTAGCCGGCTTCGGTCAGCGTCGTCGCATCCGCCATCGTGAATGGCACGTCGAGGATGCGGGCGAGCGTCTGCGCGAGCAGCGTCTTGCCCGACCCGGTCGGGCCGATCAGCAGGATGTTCGACTTCGCGAGTTCGACGTCCTGGTGCTTGGTCTGGTGGTTGAGTCGCTTGTAGTGATTGTGCACTGCGACCGAGAGCACCTTCTTGGCGTGATCCTGCCCGATGACGTAGTCATCGAGGACCTTGCGGATCTCCTTCGGCGTCGGGATGCCGTCGCGCGACTTCACCAGCGAGGATTTGTTCTCCTCGCGGATGATGTCCATGCACAGCTCGACGCACTCGTCGCAGATGAACACCGTCGGCCCGGCAATGAGCTTGCGCACCTCGTGCTGGCTCTTGCCGCAGAACGAGCAGTAGAGAGTGTTCTTGGAGTCGGCCTTGACCGTCATTCCATTTTCTCCGCCAGTGCGTCCGTCGGCACCGGACTTCTCTCGCGATCTGCAATGCTACCCGCCTCGGCCCTAAGAATCCGTAGCGCCGGGGCCACACTCACTGGCATTTCGCGGCATACACCGCCATGACCCATATCGAAACACGCTAGGGCAGGGATAATCAAGATTTCATTAATGATGAAATCCCGATGCCAGTCCTTGTTCCGGCTCGACTATCCGCCTCCGTCCCTGTCGATTCGCCGATCTTTATGGCAAAAATCGACCGGGGCGGGTGGCCGGCGCATCCGTATGAGTGCTTACGCACCACCGGACGGCGCCCTACCCGACCGACCCCCGGTCAGGTCTTGCTCACTTCCTCCGCCCGTTTGGCGATCACCTTGTCGACGATGCCGAACTCGGCCGCAGCCTCGGCGGTGAGGAACTTGTCGCGCTCGAGCGCGTCCTCGATCGTCTTGAGCTGCTGGCCGGTGTGCTTCACGTAGATCTCGTTGAGCCGCTTCTTCAGGTTCAGGATCTCTTGGGCATGCAGCATGATGTCGGTCGCCTGGCCCTGGAAGCCGCCGGACGGCTGATGCAGCATGATGCGCGCGTTCGGCAGCGCGAAGCGCATGTCCTTCGCGCCGGCCGCGAGCAGCAGCGAGCCCATGGACGCGGCCTGGCCGGTGCATAGCGTCGACACCGGCGGGCGGATGAACTGCATGGTGTCGTAGATCGCAAGGCCCGCCGTGACGACGCCGCCCGGCGAGTTGATGTACATCGAGATCTCTTTCTTCGGGTTCTCGGCCTCGAGGAAGAGCAGCTGCGCGACGATCAGAGTCGACATCCCGTCCTCGACCGGACCCGTGATGAAGATGATGCGCTCCTTGAGCAGCCGCGAAAAGATGTCATAGGCGCGCTCGCCCCGGTTGGTCTGCTCGACCACCATCGGGACCAGGTTCTGCATGTAGTGTTCGGCGGGGTCGCGCATCGTATCCAATTCCTCTCACATCCAATCCAGCAATCCAGGCGCGTCGGCGGCACGCCTTCTAGCGCTATCCCGGCGAAGTGGCCATGCGCACCCTTACTGCCCCGAAGGGCGGCCCGCAAATCCACCACGTTGCTCCAGGACGGCGACGCAGGCGTCACAGATATAGGCGGACGCTCCGGAAACAAGCCTCCCTACGTCGCCGGCGCCGCCACGGAACGAGACCGCATCCGGGCATCAGTCGCCGGGCAGTTTTCGGCCATGCGGAGATCCCTGACATGATCTCCTCCCCGCGCTTATGCCACGATTCGCAAACGGCCAGCCGTGCGGCGGCACCCCTGCGCTTCACGCCGATTTGACGGCGCGCCGGTCGGCGCCCGTCCGGGGTCCCGTTCAAGCTTGCGCTTCGTCGTCCTTGAACAGCTCTTCGCGCGAGACCTGCTTATCGGTCACCTTGGCGAGCTCGACGACGAAGTCGACCACCTTCTCCTCGAAAATGGGCGCTCGCAGCGTCGCAATCGCATTCGGGTTCTTGCGATAATGGTCCCAGACCTCCTGCTCGCGGCCCGGATACTGCCGCGCCTGCTCGACGATCGCCCGGGTGATCTCGTCGTCGGTCACCTTGATGTTGTTCTTGTCGCCGATCTCGGCAAGCACGAGACCGAGGCGCACACGCCGGTCGGCGATGCCCCGGTACTCCTCGCGTGCCTTCTCCTCGGTCGTGCCCTCGTCCGCGAAGGTGCGGTTCTGCGACTGCAGGTCGGACGTGATCGTGCCCCAGACGTTGTTGAACTCCTGCTCGACCAGGGTCGGCGGCGGCGCGAACTTGTGCAGCTTGTCGAGCTCGTCGAGCAGCTCGCGCTTGAGCTTCTGGCGGCTCGCCGAGCCGTGCTCGCGGGTCAGCCGCTCACGCAGTGCGGCCTTGAGCTTGTCGAGCGATTCCATGCCGAGCGATTTGGCGAACGCGTCGTCGATCATGATGGTCCCGGGCGTCTCGATCGACTTCGCGGTCACCTCGAACACTGCCTCCTTGCCGGCAAGGTTCGGCGCCAGGTAGTTCTGCGGAAAGGTGACGTTGACGGTGCGCGTCTCGCCCGCCGCCATGCCGACGAGCTGCTCCTCGAAGCCGGGGATGAAGGTGTGCGAGCCGACCTGCACATTGATGTCGTCGCCGCTGCCGCCCTCGAACGGCTCGCCGCCCATGGTGCCGGTGAACTTGACCATGACGCGGTCACCGTTCTCCACCTTGCCGCCTTCGGGCTTGGGCCCGAACGGCCGGCTCTGCTCGCCAATCTTGCCGACGGCCTCGTCGACTTCCGCATCGTCGACCTCGGCGGTCACCCGGGTCAGGGCGATCTGCTTGAAATCGGCGAGCGTGATCGGCGGCACCACCTCGACCGCGATCGTGTAGGCGAGGTCGGACTTGCCCGAGATGACCCCTTCGATCTCGCTTTCGCTTTCCGGCATGGTGATCTTGGGATCCATGGCGAGCTTGAGATTGTGATCGGTGACGATCTTGGCGTTGGTCTCGCGCACCAGTTCGTCGATGGCCTCGGCCATGACGGCGCGTCCGTAGACCTTCTTGAGATGGGTGACCGGGACCTTGCCGGGCCGAAAGCCGCGAATCTGGACGCGATCCTTGAGCGCCACCAGGCGGTCATTGAGCCGGGCGTCGAGATCGGAGGCCGGCACGACCACCTTGAATTCGCGCTTGAGGCCGTCGCTATTGGTTTCGGTTACCTGCATTGTTCAAATTCTCGCCGCTTCCTGTTGACGTCGTTGTCCTTGCTCGCTCCGCGACAGGCGGCCGTGGCGCATGCGGAAGGAAGATGCGCGGTCCACAAGCCATCCGTACGGTGGTGCGGGCGGAGGGATTTGAACCCCCACGACTTGCGTCACCGGAACCTAAATCCGGCGCGTCTACCAATTCCGCCACGCCCGCCGAGGGCTTGCCGCCGCGCGGCGCGGCTTATAGCACGCCCCGCGCGCCGCGCACCATAGGAATGGAAGGCCGATCGGCGCCCCTGCGGGACGGCCGCAGCTCCCCCCGACCGCAGGGCCGGATCGATGTCGCGCGCCTGTTACTTTATGATTGCACAATTCTCGGATACGACTTGTAATACGGACCCGGTCACGCATACTGCGGCAACCATCCAGGGAGGACGTCTTGACCAACCGCTATCTCGCTTCCGCCTTCGTGCTCGCCAGCATCGCCGCCACGCCGGCCCTCGCGGCCAACACGTTCCAGAACTCCTGCTCGGAGATTCAGTTCGTCTATTCGGGCAACAGCGCCGCCCTGCAGGCGGTCTGTCTGCACGCAAACGGCACCCCGAACGCCAGCAAGCTGGTCCTGCAGGGCATCAGCAACCAGAACGGCAAGCTCACCCAGGGATCCGGCCCGAGCACGTTTCAGCAGAGCTGCGGCAACATCCAGATCCTGGTCGACGGCCCGAACGTCACCCTGAGCGCGATCTGCCGCATGACCAATGGAAGCTCGACCCCGACCAGCCTGTCGCTCAACAACATCGCCAACAACAACGGCAATCTGGTCCAGCAGTAGCTTCCCGCGCCGGGACATGACCGGAGGCGGCATCCCCCTCCAGCCACCCGCGATGCGCACGCCTTATTTCGATGCGCCGTCGAGGCGCTGCCAGACGCTCGGCAGCGCCTCGGCCAGATCCTCTGAGATCATTCCGATACCTGCCGTGGCCGCGGCCTCGCCGTGCAACCATACGCCGGCACTCGCGGCCTCGAAGGCCGGCATCCCCTGCGCCAGCAGCCCGGCGACGACGCCGGCAAGCACGTCACCGGTCCCCGCCGTCGCCAGCCACGGCGGCCCGTTGGCATTGATCGCGGCCCGCCCGTCCGGCGCCGCGATAACGGTGTCCGCCCCTTTGCGGATCACGGTCGCACCGGAGAGCCGGGCGGCCGCCCGCGTGCGCTCCAGTTTCGATTGCTGCTCAGTGGCTTTCAGCGCGGTGCTGAACAATCGTGCGAACTCGCCGTCATGCGGCGTGAGCACCGTGGGATGATCGCCGCGCGCCGCGATTGCCCGAAATAGGGATGGGGCTGCGTCGCCCGCGAAGCTCGACAACGCATCCGCATCTAATACCACCGCACGCGGCCCGCCGAGCGCTGCCAGCACCTGCTCGAGCATCGCCGGCCCGCTCCCACCACCGGGCCCGAGCACGATGGCGTTGAGGCGATGATCGGCAAGCAAGGCGTTGAGCTCCCCCGCTCCATCGACTGGCCGAACCATCACGGCGGTGTTCGCCACGCCCTGGATCGCCAGCGCCTCGCGCGGCGACGCAATGCTCACGAGCCCGGCGCCCGCCCGCAGCGCAGCGCGCGCCGCCAACCGTGCCGCCCCCGTCGTGACCGCGCCACCCGACACCACCACCGCGTGGCCGCGCGAATACTTGTGCCCCTCGATCCGCGGGAGCGGCAGCTGCGCGCGCCAGAGTGCCGGATCATTGCCGAACGTCCGCGGCCGGATGTCCGCCAGCACGTCCGACGAGATGCCGATATCGGCGACCTCGACCGGACCGCAGTAGATGCGGCCCGGCAGCAGCAGGTGGCCGGGCTTGCGGCGAAAGAATGTCACGGTCCGGCTCGCGCGCACCGCGCATCCCATCACGGCGCCGCTCGTGCCATTGATTCCGCTCGCCAGATCGACCGCAACGATCGGTACGCCGCGCGCATTCATCGCCTCGATCAATGCGCGCCCCGCGCCCTCGATCGATCGATCAAGGCCGGCGCCAAACAAGGCGTCGACGATCACTTCGGCAGGACCGAGCGCGTGTGCGCTTGCGGAGTCGACAGTGCCTTGCCATCGCGTGGCCGCTTGCGCCGCATCGCCCTTGAGGCGGCCGCGGTCGCCGAAAAGGAGCAGCCGCACACGATAGCGGCGATCCGCCAGCACCCGGGCGGCGACAAACCCGTCACCGCCGTTATTGCCTGGGCCCGCCACGACCGCGACGCGTGTGCCGGGTGGATGACGCGTCGCCACCGCGTCGGCGATCGCCCGTCCGGCGGCTTCCATCAAATCGATGCCGGGGATGCCGGACGCGATCGTGAGACGATCCGCTTGCGCCATCTCGGCCGTGGTCAGCAATTCGTTCATGGCGTGCGACAGTAGCGCATGTGCCGGCCGAAGCCCTGCCCGGGACATGATCCGGGATGACCGCTGTTCGCCGACAAGAACATACGCTGCCTCACACTTGAGCGTGCTGCACACAATTTTCCCAACTGTCCCGGTGATGGCACGCACGTACTCTGGCGTTTCTTTGTGCAATTCGCCCAAAAATTAATCAGCGATCGCCCAAAGAACTATCGTTCGCGGTAGCCCAACTCCCTGACAGACCGAGGATTTTGCTGCATATGCACGCTTGGCACGGACCCTGCTAACCAGTTCCTGGTTCGGCCGGCGACACGCCTGCGGGCCGGGCCTGAGACGGAGAGGCAATGAAAAAGATCGAGGCTATCATCAAGCCCTTCAAACTCGATGAGGTGAAGGAGGCCCTGCAAGAAGTGGGACTGCAAGGCATCACTGTCACCGAGGCCAAGGGGTTTGGCCGGCAGAAGGGCCACACCGAGCTTTATCGCGGGGCCGAATACGTGGTCGATTTTCTCCCCAAGGTGAAAATCGAGATTGTGCTCGCAGATGAGATGGTCGAAAAAGCCATCGAGGCGATCCGCCGCGCCGCCCAAACCGGGCGGATCGGGGACGGCAAGATTTTCCTCTCCAACATCGAGGAAGCCATCCGGATCCGCACGGGAGAGTCCGGCGTGGACGCCATTTGACCGAAAATCCTGGGCTCCTCCAAACATTCACGCTTGTTGTTGAGAAAGGGACTGCACTCCATGACGACGGCCAAAGATGTCCTCAAGCTGATCAAGGACAATGACGTCAAATATGCCGATTTCCGCTTCACCGACCCGCGCGGCAAGTGGCAGCACGTCACCTTCGACATCGGCATGATCGAAGAGGAGACGTTCGCCGAAGGCCAGATGTTCGACGGCTCGTCGATCGCGGGCTGGAAGGCCATCAATGAATCCGACATGTGCCTGATGCCGGACCCGGCGTCGGCCTGCATCGATCCGTTCTTCGCCGAGACCACGCTCGTGCTCGTGTGCGACGTGCTCGAGCCGACCACCGGCGAGCCCTACAACCGCGACCCGCGCAGCATGGCCAAAAAGGCCGAGGCGATGGTGAAGTCCATGGGGGTGGGCGACACGGTCTTCTTCGGGCCAGAGGCCGAGTTCTTCGTGTTCGACGACGTGAAGTACGCGGCCAACCCGTACAACACCGGCTTCAAGCTCGACCAGGTCGAGCTGCCGACGAACTCCGACACCGATTACGAGGGCGGCAACCTCGGCCACCGCATCGGCACCAAGAAAGGCTACTTCCCGGTCCCGCCGCAGGACTCGGTGCAGGACATGCGCTCCGAGATGCTCGCCTCCATGGCCAAGATGGGCTGCAAGGTCGAGAAGCATCACCACGAGGTGGCGTCCGCCCAGCACGAGCTCGGTCTGAAGTTCTCGCCGCTCACCATCATGGCCGACCAGATGCAGATCTATAAGTACTGCATCCAGCAGGTCGCGCACATCTACGGCAAGACCGCGACCTTCATGCCGAAGCCGGTCTACGGCGACAACGGCTCGGGCATGCACTGCCACCAGTCGATCTGGAAGGACGGCAAGCCGGTGTTCGCAGGCAACAAGTACTCCGACTTGTCGGAGACGTGCCTCTCCTACATCGCGGGCATCATCAAACACGCCAAGGCGATCAACGCCTTCACGAACCCGACGACGAACTCGTACAAGCGTCTCGTGCCCGGCTTCGAAGCGCCGGTGCTGCTTGCCTACTCGGCGCGCAACCGCTCCGCCTCCTGCCGCATCCCGTGGACCAGCAATCCGAAGGCGAAGCGCGTCGAGGTGCGCTTCCCCGATCCGCTCGCCAACCCCTATCTCGGCTTTGCCGCGATGCTGATGGCGGGCCTCGATGGCGTGAAGAACAAGCTGGATCCGGGCCCGGCCATGGACAAGGACCTCTATGACCTGCCGCCGGCGGAGCTCAAGCAGATCCCGACCGTGTGCGGGTCGCTGCGCCAAGCGCTCAGCGAGCTCGACGCGGATCGCGCCTTCCTCAAGGCGGGCGGCGTGTTCGACGACGATTTCATCGACAGCTACATCGACCTCAAGATGGCAGAAGTGATCCGCTTCGAGCACACGCCGCATCCGGTCGAGTTCGACATGTATTACTCGGCCTGACGCCGGTTTCCCTGAGTATGATCTTTTTCACGATCCGACTCCGAGGTTTCCTCCCTGGATCGCGCAAGCGATCTCACCTCGCGGGCGCCTTCGGGCGCCCGTTTTTCTTGGCGGTCGATCGGAGCGATTGCTGAATATTAAAGCGCGATGGCAGCGACTCCGACGAGCGCCGCAAGGGCTGCGATTGCCGCGACAGTAGTCGCGGCGAGCATGAACCGCATGGCATTGACCTCCGGCAAGCGCCACCGCAAGGCGCGGCGGGCGTCGATCTGGGCAGCCTCGAACTCGGCGGCCGACGTGTATACGCAAGCGAGCGCGATACCGGCACGCTCGGCACTCGCCTCAAGCGCGCCAAGCTCGGCGCGCATACGGGCTACGCTCCAACGACGCAAACGCAACATAACGACAAGGTAACCCTCACAGGGTAAACAACCGGTTGCCGGCCGGCGCGCATTGCGGCCCGCGTCTACCCCTGCCTGCCCTCCGTCCGCCACCATCAATGTCACCAGCGCGTCATTGACTGCCGTAGAGTGGCGCGGTCGGACACTGGCCGGCATCCACCGACCAGCGACTGCGCAACCCGAATTTCTCGAGCCGATGAGAACGCGTACGGATCCGGTCGGCGCGCGGCCCTTGGTCGCCGGTGCCACGCCTGGCGGCCGCAGGAGGCACGACGCGCGTTCTTTTGCGGAGTTTTGGCGTCGGTCCTCGTGCGTGGTGGCTCGCGTCAGGTGGCGTCTGCGTCCCCTTCGCCAAAGAGAAGGGCGGGCTCATCGCCCGCCCTTCGCCTTCAGGGCCCTGCAGAAGCGTGCGCCGATTAGGCGGCCGCGCGATCACGCGCCGCCCCGCTCGGACGATGGTAGCTGCTCCACTCGATGGTGGTCGAGGCCGGCGTCGGCACCGCATCATGCGCCGACACGGACGCGGCGCGCGGCGCATCGACGTGCGGCAGCTCCGCCTCGACCCGGTTGCGCCCTGCGCGCTTGGCCGCATAGAGCGCTTCGTCGGCGCGCGCGAGCAGCGCGTCGATATTGCTCGGGGCCGCGTGCGCCGCGACGCCCACGCTGACGGTCGCGCCGATATAGCGGCCCGCCACGGTGCGGCCGGCGTCTTCGAACGCGACGCGCAGGCGCTCCGCGATCATGATCCCCTCGTCGAGCGTCCCCGGGATCATCGCCGCGAACTCCTCGCCGCCGAGACGCGCGACGAAGTCGGTGACCCGCATGTTGGTCGCCGCGACCGACGCGAACAGCCGCAGCACCTCGTCGCCGACCGCGTGGCCGAAGCGGTCGTTGATCGACTTGAAGTGGTCGAGGTCGAAGACGAGGACGGTCACCGGGCGGGCGCGCCGGGCGGGCGTCTGCGTCAATTCGCGCGCCGCCTCGACCAGCCCACGGCGATTGAACAGACCGGTGAGCGGATCGGTCAGCGCCGCGGTTTTGTGAGTGCGCAGCGTGCGTTCCTTGGTGAGGACGAGCACGATGAAGGCCGCGCCGACCGCGTAGAGCAGCATTTCGAGCACGAAGACACTGAGCCAGCCGGCCGCGAGCGTCGCGAGCCCGCCATGCTGCGGCATCAGGCTCGCGAGCGGGATTGGGAGCAGGAACACCGCGCCGTGCAGCGCCGGGACGAACAGCGCCGGCCAGCGACGGATCAGCGACTTGCGCCGCTCGCGCCACAGCTCGGCGGCGGCGAGGACCACATAGACCGCAACGATCAGCGAGGCGAGCACGACGCGGCTCTCACCCGTGGGCGGGAACAGCACTGTCGTGCAGGCAACCATCCACGCGGCGGACCCGGCCAACATCGCAGGCCACACGATCGCGCGGCCGTGAAAGAGCCGCGCCGCGTTCCAGATCATGCCACAGGAGAGAAAGAGCAGCGCGCTCGGGAGCGTCGAGGGCATCAGCGGGATGGCGTGCGGACCTGCAAGCCACAGACCGGCCGAAAGGCCGCCGATCAGATAGGCCGCGCCCCACCAGGCGAGTGCGCGGATGCGGTCCTGCGTCCAGGCGAACAGCAGGAAGACGCCAAGGAGTGCCGTAATGCCGATCGCGACGACGAACAGGGTGGTCACGTCGAGCGAGAACACAGTAGCAAAGCTATGGGCTGTCATTGGAGACTTCCCCCTCATGTTTAAGGTGGCCACTCCATACCAGCGAATAGGTAGAAGTTCGAATGGACTCTCGAAACAGACTTTCACATGACTTTAATGGCGCGGCGACTTTTGTCGCGAATACATCGCGAATACTGCGCCAAAGTCCGATGAAATCCCGCGCAAATCGCCGACAAAACGCGCGCGAAAAGTCAACGTTGTTCGCGCGGTCGATAAATCCAATGAAAAAGGGGCGCCATGCGCCCCTTTTTCGATCGATGTCGCGTGACGTCTCTGCGCGCGAGCGCCCGACGATCAGCGCTTGGAGAACTGGAACGAACGGCGGGCTTTCGCGCGACCGTACTTCTTGCGCTCGACCACGCGCGAATCGCGAGTGAGGAAGCCGCCGCGCTTGAGCACGCCGCGCAGGTCGGGCTCGAACTGGGTGAGCGCCTTGGAGATCGCATGGCGCACGGCGCCGGCCTGTCCGGACAAGCCGCCGCCCGAGACCGTGCAGTTGATGTCGTACTGGCCGTTCCGGTTCGACGCGACGAGCGGCTGCTGGATCAGCATGCGCAGCACCGGGCGCGCGAAGTAGACCTCGATGGTGCGGTCGTTGACGACGACCTTGCCGGGTCCCGGCTTGATCCAGACACGCGCGACTGCGTCCTTGCGCTTGCCGGTCGCATAGGCGCGCCCTTGCTTGTCGAGCTTCTGGATGTATTTCGGCGCCTCGGGCGCGGCCGGCTTGAGGGTCGCCAGCTGATCGAGCGATTGCATCGTCTCGGCCATGGTTACGCGCTCCTCGTGTTCTTGCGGTTCATCGCGCCGACGTCGAGCTTCTCGGGGCTCTGCGCGGCGTGCGGATGGTCGGGACCCTTGTAGACACGCAGGTTGCCGAGCTGGACGCGGCCGAGCGGGCCGCGCGGCAGCATGCGCTCCACCGCCTTCTCGACGATGCGCTCGGGAAAGCGCCCTTCCATGATGTATTTGGCGCTGCGTTCCTTGATGCCGCCGACGAAGCCGGTGTGGTGGCGATAGATCTTCTGCTGCAGCTTGCGGCCGGTCAGCACCACCTTCTCGGCATTGATGACGATGACGTTGTCGCCGCAGTCGACGTGGGGCGTGTAGGTCGCCTTGTGCTTGCCGCGCAGGCGCAGGGCGATGATCGAGGCGAGCCGGCCGACGATGAGGCCCCTTCCGTCGATCATCACCCACTTCTTTTCGACGTCGGCAGGCTTGGCCGAATAGGTCTTCATGGGGGTGAGGTCCGCACAGAGAACGGGTCGCCCTATACCGGGCGACCACGGGATGGGGGGCTTCTAGCCCGCGGGTAAAACCGGGTCAACGCCTTTCGGAAGCGCGAACTTCAATTAAATCAATAGTTTAATATTTTGGTTCTATAATACCGCAAGCTAATCACTTGCCGCGCGGTGGAATTGAATAGGTCGAGGTGGCATGCGCCACCGGGTCGTCGTCTCCCGCCGCGCAAATGGTGACGGAGCCCACCGCCAAGCGCTTGCCAAGTTTGAGGATTTGGCAATCGGCCAGCAGGCCGCCGGGCGCCGGCTTTTTGAGGAAATTGATGTTGAGGTTGGTGGTGACCGCAAGCGGTACCCAGCCGATCGAGGCGAGCACCGCCACGTACATCGCCACATCCGCGAGCATCATCAGGGTCGGCCCCGAAATGGTCCCGCCCGGTCGGGTCGACTTTTCCGCCGGCACCAGCCGCACGCGCGCCGCGCGCGGCCGCGCCTCGAGGATCGTGAGGCCGCTGCCGGCATGAAACGCCTCGGGAAACTCCGCCGCGAGCCGCCGCTCGAGTTCGGCCGCCGTCAGTCCCGCCTGCATGCGCCCTCTCCTCGCACCCTCCCGCCGCTCGCGCGTCGTCACCGATGGGATACAATGCTT
>DASXCK010000342.1:0-5165 GCA_036491235.1 Xanthobacteraceae bacterium
TTCGGTGTAGCGCTGCCAGGAGAACTCGGTGCGCCAGCCGAGCTTGCGCGCCGCCGGCGCAAACCACTTCTCCAGCGCCTTGCGCATGCCGGCCTCGGCACCGACCCGGCTCACCAGGATGATCTCGCCGCCCGGCTTGAGAACGCGCGCGAACTCGTCGAGCGTCGCCTCCGGGTTCGGCACCGTGGTGACGACGTATTGCGCGACGACCACGTCGAACGAGTCGTCGGGGAAGCCGAGATGCTCGGCGTCCATCACCCACAGGCCCTCGACGTGGCTGAGGTTGAGCTTGCTGACGCGCTCCATCGCCTTCTCGAGCATCGGCTGCGAGATGTCGACGCCGCAGATGCGGTTGGCCGACGAATAGTCGGGGAGCGAGATGCCGGTGCCGACGCCGACCTCGAGGATGCGGCCGCCGATCCGCTCGGCCGCCTCGATCGCCGCCGCCCGGCCGCGCTCGAACACCGCGCCGAACACGAGATCGTAGACGGGCGCCCAGCGCGCATAGGCCTTGGTGATCATTTCCTTGTCGAGAGCGATGGCCGACTGGTCGTTCATGGAGTGCTCCTTCGCATCGGTCCGGCACGCGGCCGGAGGTTTAATGTGTTTGAGTGTCACGTAGCCGGCGCTACCGCCGCCGACATGTCGCGCGCCACGCGCTGGCCTGGCTCTAGCCGCTGCAAGTGCCCGATGAACTGGCGCGCGCTGTTCTCCCACGAGTACGCGAGCGCAAAAGCGCGGCAGTCCTCGCGCTTGAGCTCAAGCGCCGCGAGGCAGGCGGCGCGCAGGTCCTCGCTCAGCACGCCGACCGGATGACCCGCGATCACGTCCTTCGGGCCGGTCACCGGAAACGCCGCGATCGGCAGGCCGCTCGCCAGCGCCTCGAGCTGGACCACGCCGAAGGTGTCGGTGCGGCTCGGGAAGACGAACACGTCCGCCGCCGCGACATGCGCCGCGAGCGTGCCGTTCTCGATCTGCCCGAGGAATTTCGCGTCGGGAAATTTGCGCTTGAGCCCGGCCTCGCACGGGCCGGTGCCGATGACCATCTTGGTGCCCGGCAGGTCGAGCGACAGGAACGCCTCGAGATTCTTCTCGACCGCCACGCGCCCGACGCAGGCGAAGATCGGCCGCGGAAACGGCAGCGCGATCGCGCGGTCGGGCCGGAAGAGATCCGTGTCGACGCCGCGTGTCCACATGCCGAGCCGCTCGAAGCCGCGGCCTTTCAGCTCCGCCATCAGCGACGGCGTCGCCACCATGGTGACGGCGCCGGCGTTGTGGAAGCGGCGCAGCGCCGCGTAGATCCAGCCTTCGGGAATTGGTGCGCGCGCCGAGATGTATTCGGGAAAGCGTGTCGTATAGCTCGTCGTGAACGGCAGCCCGCGGCGCACACAGTATGCGCGCACCGCGTGGCCGATCGGTCCCTCGGTCGCGATATGGATGGCGTTGGGTGCATGCTGCTCGATGCGCCTTGCGATCGTGGCGCGACCCGGCAGCGCGAGCCGCAGGCCCGGATAGGTCGGCAGCGGAAACGTGCGGAAACCGTCGGGCGAGAGAAACGCGATGTCGACACCCAGCCCCTTCGCGGTGCGCGCCAGCGAGGTCAGGGTGCGAACCACCCCGTTGACCTGGGGGTGCCAGGCGTCCGTCGCAATCAGAACCCGCATCGCGTTCGTCTCGAGCCCCATAGCGCTGTTGTCGAATCGCCAGATGACAACGTTGCGACTTCATGTCTCAAGTATGTGACAGTTTTGCTGTGGGACGCGCGCTTGGCCGCGTCAGCCAAGCATGCCGCCGTCATCGCCGCGAAGACGTGGCAATCCAATTATCACGAGAGAAAAGTGGAACGGCGGCCGTACCCACGAACCGCTGCGGCGTACCGGATCGCGCACTTTCGCGGCCGATGACCGCGGCGAATGTGTCAATGACGGAGTAAAGTAAACGCCGCGGCTAAGCGCGCTGCTCCGCGTCCGGCACCGGCGGATCACCCGCCTTCTTCCGCGGCTCGCCCATGAGCGCGGGCTGGAAGAGCACAGCCGAGGTCAGCGTGCAGGCGAGCGACAACGCGAGCAGCTTGCCCATGCTCGACGTGCCGGGATGTGCCGAGAGCCACAGGCTACCGAACGCGGTCGCAGTGAGCAGTGCGCTGAAGAACACAGCGCGGGTGAGCGCCGACTGCAAAAAGTCCGTCTGTCCGCGCCGCCACGCCAGGATGTAGTAGATCTTGAACGCGACGCCGACGCCGAGCAGCACCGGCAGCGCGATGATGTTGGCGTAGTTGAGCGCAAAGCCGGTGAGCCCGCAGATCTCGAGCGTCACGGCCGCCGCGACGATCAGCGGAATGAGCGTGAGCAGCACGTCGCCGAACCGGCGCAGCACGATCCACAACAGCAGCGCGATCGAGACGAGCGCGACGGCGGCGGCCTCCATGAACGAGCGCACGATGGTGTCGCCCCACTCGAAGGTGGAGATCCCCTGGCCGGTGGCGGTCGGCGCCGCCTCGAGCACGGCGCGCGCGAAGCGGCGCATCACCTGGTCGTCGTTGGGATCGCCCTTCGGCACGATCTCGACGCGGGCGCGGTCGCCGCTCGCGACCCAATTCTCGGTGAGCGACGCCGGTAGGTTCGCACGCGTCACCGGCGCGGCGCTCAATCCCGCGCGCAGATCGGTGAGGTCGAGCTTGAGCGGCACCACGAAGGCATCCTGTACGGCGGTGCGATGGACTTCGTCGGAATCGGCAAGCTTTGTCAGATCGTCGGCGAGCCGGCGCGCCGCATCGGCGCCGGGGCCCTTGGCGTCGCCCGCGGTCTGGCGCAGCTGTTTTGCCCCGTTGCGCAACGCCGCGACGTTCTCGGCATCGCTCGGCGGCGGCTTCACGGTCCGGTCGAGCGCGGCACGCAACGCCTCCTCCGCCTTGCGGATGAGCTCGAGCTTGCGCTCCTGGTCGGCCGGCACAAAGCTGTCGATGGTGCGCGTCTGCGCCACCTCGGGCAACTCGGCGAGGCGCTTGGCGAGCTTGCCGGCCTCCTCGGGCGACTGATCCAGCACCTGCGCGGCGTTCACCGCATTGGATGGGTCCCGGCTCAACTCGCGCACAGTCGAGACCGTTTCCGAATTCGAGTTGCGCAAGTGCAGCGGATCGAAATCGAATTGCAGTTTCGCCAGCGCCGGCAAGCCGGCCAGGCTCACCGCCGCCGTGAGCCCGATGATCCAATAGCGGTGCCGCTTGAGCCAGTTGTCGACCGGCGCGAGTGCGGGCAGCCGCAGCGATTGCGGCTCCGCCGGCGGCGGCATGACGGCGAGCAGCGCCGGCAGCAAGGTGAGGCTCGCCAGGAACGCCACCACCATGCCGGCGCCCGCGATGCTGCCGAGCTGGGCAAGGCCCGAATAGGGCGTCGGGAGGAACGACAGGAAGCCCGCCGCCGCAGCGCCGGCCGCGAGGGTGAGCGGCGCGCCCACCCGGTCGGCCGATTGGCTGAGCGCGTCGTGAAGGTCGCCGCTCACATGCCGCTGGGCGCGATAGCGCACCGTGAATTGAATCGCGAAATCGGCGCCCAGGCCGAGAAAGAGCACCGCAAATGCGACCGATATGGGATTGAGCGCCCCGAACATCAGGAGGCCAAGCGATGCCGTCACCACGAGGCCGACGAACAGCGTGACGCAGACCGCGAACACGAGGCGCACGGAGCGCAGCGCGAGCCAGAGGATCACGATGACGATCAGGCCCGTGATGATGCCGTTGAGGACGACGCCCTCGTTGGCGCTCGCGAGCTCCTCGTCGGCGATCGGCGCCGGGCCGGTGATGCGCACACGCGCGCCGTCGAGGGTCGCGAGGTTGAGGTTCGCGGCCGACGCGCGGATCGCCGCAATCCCGCTGGCGGCGGGCTCGAGTTCGCCCGCCTTGAGATAGGGCATGACCGCGATGAAGCGGCGCAGCTGCGACGGCTCGACGGTGCCGCCCGCGAGCAGCGCCTTCCACGAGAATTTCGCCGGCTGGTTTGCCGCGACCTTCTCGATCGGCGCCGCGGCCTGGTCGAGCGTATGCGCCATGGCGTCGAGCGAAATCTCCTGCTGCTGCACGCCCATGAGCGCGAAGGAGAGCGCCTGCACGAGACCGCGCAGGCTCGGATCGCTCGCGAGCGCGCCGATCAGCGGGCCCGCGTGGGTGAGCTGCTGGGTCATCCCGGCGAGCGTCTCGGGCGGCACGTAGAGAAAAGCGTTCTTGCGGAAGAACTCGTCCCCGCCCTGCACCGAGACGGAGCGAAACAGGTCGGTGCGTTTGCCGAGATCCTGGGCGAGCGCCTGCGCTGCCGCGTCGGTCATCTCCGGCGTCGGCCCGTCCACCACCACCAGAATGAGCTGCAGGCTCTGGGGAAATTCGTTGTGATAGTTGATCTCGCGCTGGCGCCAGTCGAGGTGCGGCGACATCAAATCATCAATATTGGCATTGATCGCGTAGTCGCGCGCGGTGTGGACCGTCGAGCCCACCGCGAGGACGAGGCCGATCAGGATCACGATCCAGGGATGCCGCGCGCAGAGGCCGACGACCCCGACGATCCATCGCGTCAACATGCTGGACCCTCATTCCTGGCGGACGATTGCGAAATGGGGGAGCGAATTTCCAAAAACATCATGCAGCGACAATAGTCTAAAGCGCGATGATGGGGCGAAAAAAGTCATTCCGCCTGCGGGACCAGAGCGCGCACCCCGCGCCCCATTTAGACCTTAACGCGGTACGACCGCTCCGGTTTCCCAATTTTCCGCATTGCGCCCGTACCCCACTTCAGGTCCGGCGCCGCCCGGAAAATTTCGCCACGCGCTTTTCCACGAAGGCGCGCACGCCTTCGGGGTAATCGGGGCCGAACCCGGCCTCGCGTTGCAGGTCGCGCTCGAGATCGAGCTGGGTGTCGAGGTCGTTGGTCTCGGCCGCGTCGAGCGCGCGCTTGATCAGGCCGAGCGCGATGGTCGGGCCGGCCGCGAGCTGCGCGCACAGCGCTTCGGCCTCAGGCATGAGCCGCTCGTCGTCCAAGACCTTCCAGATGAGGCCCCACTGCTGCGCGGTCTCGGCCGGCAGCGGCTCGGCGGTGAGCGCGAGCGCGCGGGCGCGCGCCATGCCGACGAGGCGCGGCAAGAGCCAGCTCCCGCCCGCGTCGGGCACGACCCCGATC
>DASXCK010000343.1:0-6059 GCA_036491235.1 Xanthobacteraceae bacterium
TTGTCGCAGGCCGCCTTGGACACCGCGAACGGAATGATCTTCACGGTCGCGATCATTTTGCCGACCACGACCGGCGCAAACGCCTCGAGCGTCGCAAATGTGATGTCGGGATCGACTTCGTTGAGCTGGTCGATGGCATCCTCGTTGACGACGAGGACACCGGCATCTTCCGCAAACAGGTTGGCGCGTCCCGTGAAGGCGCGGTCGACATGCACGCCCTCGCCCGCGACCACGTCGGCGATCTCGGCCGCCGCCGTATCCTCCGACACGTCGCCCGGCTCGAGCCGCGCCACCGTGATCGACGGGATGCCGGCTGCGCGCAACGCCGCGATCTCCGGCTCGCCCACCACCGTGCCCTTCTTGAGCACGAGGCCGGCCGAGCGAATCGAATGGACGACGATCGCGCCCTTGGCGTCGGCCGGCGCGACGGCGCCGAACTTCATGCCGCCTTCTCCGCCTTTTCGGACGCGAGCCGCAGCCGCGCCGTGATCTCACCCATGATCGCGAGCGCGATCTCGGGCGGCGACACCGCGCCGATCGGTAGCCCTATCGGGGCATGGATGCGCGCGAGCGCGTCGGCTGAAACGCCCTGGCCCTTGAGCCGCTCGACGCGGCGCGCATGCGTCTTCCGCGAGCCGAGCGCGCCGATATAGAAGCACTCGCGCGCGAGCGCGTGCAGCAGCGCCGGATCGTCGATCTTGGGATCATGGGTGAGCGCGACGAAGGCCGTATAGCTGTCCACGTTGAGCGGCGGCAGGGCGACATCCGGCCATTCGGCGATCAGCTTCACGTCGGGAAAGCGCTCGGGTGTCGCAAAGGCCGTGCGCGGGTCGACGATCACCACGTCGTAGCCGAGCAGCTTCGCCATCGGCGCAAGCGCCTGGCTGATGTGCACCGCGCCGGTGACGACGAGACGGGTCGGCGGCACGTGCACGGTGAGGAAGACCTTGCCCTGCGGCGTCTCCACCATGCCGCTCTTGCCCGAGCGCAACGCCGCCTCGAGCGCCTCGCACAATGGATCGCGCACGACGTCCGCCCGCTTGACGAAGCGCTGGCTGCCGCTCGCGACATCGGTCACCACGATCGCGGCACGCCGCGCCGCGCGCTCGGCATTGAGGGCCTGGAGGATGTCGAGACGCATGACTCTGATCTCTCGCCTTGCTCTAACGTTGACCCGTCACCGTGCGGCGCTCGCCGAAGGCGAACCTCGAAGGGCGACGGCCCGTGTAGCACCGCATCGACCGACCATCCTTCGAGGGTCGCTTCGCTCGCACCTCAGGATGACGGGTTGATTCATCAATTTAATCCACCTTCTCCACATATACCCGGATGGTACCGCCGCACGACAGGCCGACCTTCCAGGCGGTGTCGTCGGCGACGCCGAATTCCAGCATCTTGGGCTTGCCCGAGTCGATCACGTCGATCGCCTCGGCCACCACCGCGCCCTCGACACAGCCGCCCGAGACCGAGCCGAGGAAGTTGCCCTCCTCGTCGATCACCAGGTTGGAGCCGACCGGCCGTGGGGCCGAGCCCCAGGTCTCGACCACGGTCGCGAGCGCCACGCCCTTGCCGGCATTGCACCAGTCCTCGGCGGCCTTGAGGATGTCTTCGTCCCGCGCCAGCGTTTCCATGTCCATCTCCTACCAATCCGCGTCATTGCGAGGAGGCCGAAGGCCGACGAAGCAATCTCGACCCGTGGAACGAGATGCTTCGGCCGGCTGTGCAGGCCTCGCAATGACGAAAAGCGTTATTTCCCAATATATATCACGCGACCCGCCGCAGCCACTGCTGCGGATCGCCCGCATGGCGGCCTTGCGCCGACAGCGCCCGGGTCAGCTCGGCCATGGACTCGAGATTGTGGATGGGACGGAATTCGTCGACCTGCGGCAGGATGGTCTGGATGCCCTTGGCCTTGGCCTCGAAGCCTTCGAAACGCAGCAGCGGGTTGAGCCAGATCAGCCGCCGGCAGGAACGGTGCAGCCTGTCGATCTCGAAAGCAAGGCGGTCGTCCGGGTCGCGCTCGAGACCGTCGGTGATCAAGAGCACGATCGCGCCCTGGCCGAGCACGCGCCGCGCCCACAGCTTGTTGAAGACGTGCAGCGAGGTCGCGATGCGCGTTCCGCCCGACCAATCGAGGACGCTCGCCGAGCAGGCCGACAGCGCCTCGTCGGGGTCGCGCGCCTTGAGGGCACGGGTGACGTTGGTGAGCCGCGTGCCGAACAGAAAGGTATGCACACGCTTTCGCGCGTCCGTGACGGCGTGGAGGAAATGCAGGAAAAGCCGGGTGTAGTCGCTCATCGAGCCCGAAATGTCGAGCAATGCGACGATCGGCGGCAGTTTGGTCTTGAGGCCGAGGTATTTGAGGTCGATGAAGGCACCGCCCGCCTTCATACTGGCGCGCAAAGTGCGGCGCATGTCGATGAGGTGACCGCGCCGGTCGGACGTGAGGCGGCGCGTCTTCACCTCGTCGAGTGAGAGCACCATGCGCCCGATGGCGCGCCGGGCCGCCGCGATCTCGTCCGCGGTCATCTGCGCGAAATCCTTCTTCTGCAAGAGCTCGCGATCCGAGACCGTGTAGGTGGTGTCGAGCTCGATCTCGCGCTCCTGCGGCTTAAGCTTGTCCTTCATGTCGGCAAAGAGCGCGTCCTGCACGCGGCTCGCGGCCGGCGGTGGAGGCGCCGGCGAGGCGCCCGGCACCTGCGGCAGAAGCATCGCCATGAGCTGGTCGAGGTAGCCGCGCTTGCGGAAGAAGATGCGGAAGGCCTGATCGAAGATGATCGACTGCTCGTGCCGCTTCACGAACACGGCGTGTAGCGTCCAGTAGAAGTCATCCTTGGTGCCGACGCCCGCGGCCTGCACGGCCGCGAGCGCATCGAGCACCGCACCCGGCCCGACCGGCAGCCCCGCGGCGCGCAGCGCGCGCGCGAAGTGCACGATGTTCTCGGCGAGGCGGCCGCTCTTCTCCCTCTCCCCTTCGGGGAGAGGGTCGGGATGAGGGATACTCGGGGCATCGATCATGGAAATTCGATTCCACACACTCCGTCATGCTCCGCGAAAGCTGAGCATCCAGTCAGTATTCCACCTCCACGTCGGTGGCTACCGGATCACCCGCTTGCGCGGGTGATGATGCCGGGACGTGAAGGCAAGGCATCGTCTCATTCTGCCGCGCGCATCTCGGCGCGCACCTGCTCGATCAACTCCTTGGCGCCGGAGCCCTCGAAGCGCGAAATGTCGTCCTGGTACTTGAGCAGCACGCCGAGCGTGTCGGAGACCGTGGCGGGGTCGAGCGCGACGGCGTCGAGCTCGGTGAGCGCACTCGCCCAGTCGAGCGTCTCGGCGACGCCCGGTGACTTGAACAGGTCCTGTTTGCGCAGCGCCTGCACGAACATCACGATCTCGTGCGAGAGCTTCTTGCCGATGCCAGGCACTTTGGTGCGCACGATCGAGAGCTCGCGTTCGGCATTCGGATAGCCGACCCAGTGGTAGAGGCAGCGCCGCTTGAGCGCATCATGGATCTCGCGCGTACGGTTCGACGTGATCACCACGATCGGCGGATGCTCGGCCTTGACGGTGCCGAGCTCCGGAATCGTCACCTGGAAGTCGGCCAGCACCTCGAGCAAAAACGCCTCGAAGGCCTCGTCGGTGCGGTCGAGCTCGTCGATCAGCAGCACCGGCGCGCCGGCGGTATCGGGCTCGAGCGCCTGCAGCAGTGGCCGCTTGATCAGGAACCGGTCGGAGAAGACGTCGTGCGACAGCCGGTCGCGATCGATGCTGCCCTCGGCCTCGGCGAGCCGGATCGCGATCATCTGCTCGGCGTAGTTCCACTCGTAGACCGCTGCGGAGACATCGAGCCCTTCATAGCACTGCAGGCGGATCAGCCGCCGGCCGAGCGTCGACGCCAGCACTTTGGCGATCTCGGTCTTGCCGACCCCCGCCTCGCCCTCGAAAAAGATCGGCCGCCCCATCTTGAGGGCGAGAAACAGCACGGTCGCGAGCGAGCGATCGGCGAGGTAGTCGGCCTCGCCGAGGAGGCCCAGCGTGGCGTCGATCGAGGACGGAATGGGGCGGGCGGACGTCGGCTTGCTCATGGAGGGAATGTATAGCGTCGCCCCCTCCCTGTCGCGCAAGAGCAAGGGAACGGCCGCCCTGCGCATTTCCGGGCCGCTCGACGCCCGGCCGGGCCTTTTTCTGCGGGACCGTACATCCTACATCTGGCTGCAGGCCCACCAGGACGTCCGTCCATGAACAAACCCGTTAATATCGAGAAAGAGGCGGGGCAATTCCCCACCATCGACGCCGGGGTGCGCATCGGCCACGTTCATCTCAAGGTCGCCGATCTGCAGCGCGCGCTCGATTTCTATTGCGGCGTGCTCGGCTTCGAGCAGACCACCGGCCGCCCGGGGGCCGCGTTCATCTCGGCCGGCGGCTATCACCACCATATCGGCCTCAACACCTGGGAGAGCCGCGGCGGCTCGCCGCCCCCGCCCGGCAGGACCGGCCTCTATCACGTCGCCATCCTCTACCCGACGCGTCGCCTGCTCGCCGACGCGCTGCGCCGTCTCGTTGCCGCAAGGATCCAGCTCGATGGCGCGAGCGACCACGGCGTGAGCGAAGCGCTCTATTTGCGCGATCCGGACGACAACGGTGTCGAGCTCTACTGGGACCGGCCGAAGGAAGCGTGGCCGCAACGCCCCGACGGCGGCCTGCAGATGTACACGCACGCGCTCGATCTGCATGACTTGCTCGCGGAGCTGGACCGCGCGCCGGCCTGAGCCGCGCCAACATGCGCCGAAAAGAAAACGACACGCGGTTGGCTCCGCGTGCCGTTTGACGCTCGACGCCTCTTTATTTTTGGCTCAGCCCGCTGCCGCGACCGCGCGGCGCGCCATCACGCCGATGAGGTGCGCGCGATATTCGGCGCTGCCGTGAATGTCGCTCGCGAGCCCGTCGGCCGGCACCGTCAGCCCTTCCAACGACTTGGGCGAGAAGCGCTTCTTGAGCGCCTCTTCGAACGCCGGCACGCGGAAGACGCCGGAACCACCCGCCCCGGTCACGGCAACGCGGATTTCCGACGGGCGCTTCGCCACGAACACGCCGACCAGCGCATACCGCGATGCCGGGTTGCGGAATTTCTGGTAGGCCGCCTTCTTGGGCAGCGGGAAGCTCACCTTGGTGATGATCTCGTCCGGCTCCAGCGCGGTATCGAACAGGCCCTTGAAGAACTCGTCCGCCGGGATCTTGCGCTTGGTCGTAATGATGGTCGCGCCGAGGCCGAGGCAGGCCGCCGGATAATCCGCGTTCGGATCGTTGTTGGCGACCGAGCCGCCGATGGTGCCGCGGTGGCGCACCGCCGGATCGCCGATCAAACCGGCGAGCTGGGCGAGCGCCGGGATCGCCTCGCCGACGGTCGCGTCATTCGCGACATCCGCGTGGCGCGCAAGCGCGCCGATGACCAGCGAGCGGCCCTTGAGCTCGATGCCGTCGAGGCCCTCGACCCGGTCGAGATCGACGATGTTGGCCGGCGACGCGAGCCGCATCTTCATGGTCGGCAAAAGCGTCATGCCGCCGGCGAGGAGCTTTGCGTCTTCCAGTTTGCCGAGCAGATTCTGCGCCTGCCGCAGGCCGCTCGCGCGGTGATAGTTGAAGTTGTACATCCGCGTTCTCCATCTCTTTATTGTTTGAGCATCATCTTTCCCGAAAACCGGTACCCACTTCGGGATCAAGCTCTGGTCTAAGCCGCCTTGTGCGCCTTGTTGCGTTTCTCGATCGCCGCCCAGACGGCGGCCGGCGTCGCCGGCATCGCGATGTCCTCGCTGCCGATCGCATCCGTGATGGCATTCATCACCGCGGCCGGCGCCGCGATCGCGCCCGCCTCGCCACAGCCCTTGATGCCGAGCGGGTTGCCGGGGCACGGCGTCACCGTGGTGCCGACCGTGAAGGACGGCAGGTTGTCGGCGCGCGGCATGGTGTAGTCCATCAGCGAGCCGCTCACGAGCTGGCCGCTCTGGTCGTAGACCGCGTTCTCCAGGAGCGCCTGGCCGACGCCCTGGGCGACGCCG
>DASXCK010000344.1:0-4148 GCA_036491235.1 Xanthobacteraceae bacterium
GGCATCGCGGTGCCGAAGATCCAGCTCTCGGCCGCCATGCGCGTACCGGCGATGACGCGCGACCTCGTCGGCGCCGTGATGCGCTACGACGACGGCGTCTATCTGCATCAGACCATCGCGCGGCGCGACGACGGCCTGACCCGTTACGTCGATCTCCCCGAGGCAGTCGCGGCGCTCGACGACGGCGCGGCGCCCGAGTGGCGCATTCATTGCCACGTGCCGGTGTTTCTCGCCGACCTCGGCGTGCTGCAGTCGACCCGCGCCGACCTCGTCGCGACGCTTGCGGCGCTGCGCACGCGCCATCGCTCCTCGCACCTCGAGGTCGAGACATATACCTGGGATGTCCTTCCCGAGGGCTTGCGCACCGGCTCGAAGGCCGCCGACATCGCCCGCGAGATCGCCTTCTGCGCCAGGGAATTGGCCGGATGAGCGTCGCCGCCGCCCGTGGCTTCGGTCCTTCGACGCTGCTGCGGCTCGGCCGCATCTCCAACCTGCCGACCGTGTGGACCAACGTCATCGCCGGCACGGTGATCGCCGGCGGCGGGCGCAGCGCGAGCGAGGTCGGCCTGATCGCGCTGGCGATGAGCGCGCTCTATGTCGGCGGCATGTACCTCAACGACTTCTTCGATCGCGCGATCGATGCGCGCGAGCGCCCGACACGGCCGATCGTGGCCGGCGAGATCGGCGCCGGCACGGTCTCGGCGATCGGTTTCGGCCTGCTTGCGATCGGGATCGTGCTGATGCTCCCGTTCGGCGTCGCCGCCACTCTCTGGAGCATCGCACTCGCGGGCGCCATCGTGCTCTATGATGCTTGGCATAAGGGCAATGCGTTCGGCCCGACCATCATGGGGCTGTGCCGTGCACTCGTCTACCTCGCGGCCGGCGCCGCCATGACGGGACAATTCTCAGGCCATCTCTCGTTCGCGCTCGTGATCGGCGGCGTCGTCCTCGCCGCGCATACCGCCGGCATCACCTATGCGGCGCGGCAGGAGAGCCTGGATACGATCGGCAGCCTGTGGCCGATGGTGCTGCTGGCCGCGCCGGTGATCGCAGCGCTGCCATCGCTCGCCAGCGGATGGATCGTGCCGGTCGCCATCGTGCTATTGCTCGCCGCCGACGCCGCCGCGGTCTGGCTGCTGGCGCGGCGCGCCGTGCCCGGCGCGGTGCCGCGCGCGGTCTCCGGCCTGATCGCCGCCATTTCGCTGGTCGACGCGGTGGCGGTCGCATGTTGCGGCGCATTGGCCGGCGGCGATCCGCGGCTGGTGCTCGCCTGCGCGGCCGGTTATCCGCTGACGCGGCTCTTCCAGGCGTCGATCCCGGGGACCTGAGCCATGACGAATGCGGCGCATCGCTTCCGCAATGGTCACGGCGAGAATGCGGCGCTCGACGGCTTTCTGGCGCTGGCCGACGAATGGATCGCGCGCGCCGGCGGTGCGCCGGCCGCGACCTGGTTCCGTGGCGCGGTCGACGGCATCGTGCACGGACAAGGCGACCGCGCGCCAGCGCTTATCCCGGCGAAGTGGGCACCGGTTCGCCGACAGGGATATACGCCAATGGACGAAGCTGGAGCACGTTCCGATTCCATCGGAACGGAACGTGCTCTGGCGGTCGCGATCGGGTTGGCGCCGCGCCGGCTCGGCAAGGCCGACCTCGGCCTCACCGGTGACGACAAGCGGCGCGCGGCGGCGCTGCGGCCCGGCTTCGATCCTTCCGACTGGAGCGTCGATCAGCTCGCGCGCGTCGCCTTCATGATCGCGAGCCATGACGGCGACGATGCAGCCTTCGCGGCGCGGTTCGACAGCTTCTGCAGCAGCGCCGAGCTCAACGAGCTGATCGCGCTCTGCCGCGGGCTTCCGCTCTATCCGGGCGCGGCGCTGATCGAGCCGCGCGCCCGCGAGGCCGTGCGTTCCGGCATGAAGCCGGTATTCGAGGCGGTCGCGCACCATAATCCTTATCCCTCCGAGGTCTTTGCCGAGGACGCCTGGAACCACATGGTCGTGAAGGCGCTGTTCATCGGCACGTCGCTGTGGCCGATCCAGGGCCTCGATGCCCGCGCCAACCCGCATCTCGCGCGCATGCTCGTCGATCTCGCGCAGGAGCGCTGGGCGGCCGGGCGGCCGGTCAGCGCCGAACTGTGGCGCTGCGTGGCGCCCTATGCGGATGCGCAAGGCATCGCGGCGTTGACCCGGGCGTGGCAGGGCGGCGAGGGCAGGGACCGCCTCGCCATCGCGCTCGCGCTCGCGCATCCGGCCGGCGCCGCCGTCGAGGTGCCGTTCCGCGACGAGGTGGGGCCGTTTCGGACGCGGCTCGCCGACGAAAAAATCGGCTGGCGTGATCTCGCGTGACCGCGCCCATGTCGATATGGGCACGGACGCTGATGCGCGGTGTCGCGGCGCTGCTCCTCGCCGCACTGCTGGTGCAGTTCTTCATCGCCGGCATGGCGGCGCTCACCAATCCCGACTGGTGGGTCTATCACCAGCGGTGGGTTGCGTATTTCCAATGGCTGGTGGTGCCGCTGCCGGTACTCGCCTGGCTCGCCGGCCCGCCGCGGCGGTATCGCGTGCCGCTCGCGTGCGTTCCGTTGGTGCAGATCGGGCTGCAATACATGCTCGCGCATCGCGCGATCGACGGGCGGTGGCCGGTCGGCCTGGGCCTGCACGCCGTCGATGCGGCCGTGATGCTGCTCGTCGTGGCCGCGCTCGTCATCGATCCGGCGGGCCAGATCCCATTCGACGATCGCGCCTGATCGCTGGCCTGTCCTGCGCGCATGCGTGCCGCGCGACGTCGGTTGCGACGGCTATTGCGCCTCCGTCGGAAGGGGATATCCTTCGCCTCGGCCGACCGAAAAGAATTCCGCGGCCGCGATACGACATTTAAGGGAGGATGCCTTCATGAGAAGGATGGCGCTCGCTGTCTTCTTGACGGCGGCATGCGTGAGCGCACTCGTCGCCCATGCACAGCAAATTCCCACCAACCCGGCTGATGTGGCTCAGCCGGGAGGAACGATACCGGGCGCGCAGAAGCTCGCGCTCGTGAAGGTCGCCGACGGATTCCATGATCCGGTCGGCGTCACCGCATTCAACGACGGGTCCGGCCGCATCGCAGTGGTCGAGCGCGCCGGACGGGTGCGGATCGTCACCAAGGACGGCAAGGTCCTGCCCGACCCGTTCGTCGACCTCACCAACTTCAATCCACTCGGCACCGACGTGCAGACCGGCTTCGTCGAGCAGGGCCTGTGGTCGATCGCGTTCCACCCCAAGTTCAAGGAGAACGGCTTCGTCTTCCTTCACTACGCGTCGCTGCCGTTCAACGGCGCCTCGATCATCCTGCGCCTCACCGTCGATCCCAAAAGCCCGGACCGCATCACCAAGGAGCAGCTGATCAAGAGCCGGAAGGTGATCATGAACATTCCGCAGCCGTACTATAATCACTACGGCGGCATGATCACGTTCGGCCCCGACGGCAAGCTTTATGTCGGCAAGGGCGACGGCGGCTGGGAAGGCGATCCGCTCGACGCCGGCCAGCGTCTCGACGTGCTGTGGGGCAAGCTCCTGCGCATCGACGTCGATACGCCGGACGACAAGGCCTACAACGTGCCGAGCGACAATCCGTTTGCCAAGGCCGACCAGCCGCAGCTGATGTCTCTCTTCGGGATCACCGAGCAGGGCTTCACCAAGAACAAGATCGGGTCGCGGCCGGAGATCTGGGCCTACGGCCTGCGCAACCCTTACATGTTCCACTTCGACCAGAAGTCCGGCGATCTCTTCATCGCCGACGTCGGACAGAACCACTGGGAGGAGATCGACTACCAGCCGGCCTCGTCCAAAGGCGGCGAGAACTACGGATGGAAGCTCAACGAGGGATCGTACTGCCATCCCGCGCTGTCCAAGGACCAGAAGTGCCCGCACGTCGGCGTGCTTCCGGTGGCCGAATATCCGCACAACGAGGCCTTCGAGGACGGCACCAAGGCCGACACCGGCGGCTGCTCGTCGCAGGGGCTCGGCGTTGCCAACTACGCCGGCATGACCAAGACCTACCTGGTCGGCGACTGGTGCTCGGGGCGCCTGTTCGGCGTCGCGTGGGACGGCAATGCCAAGAAGTGGCAGCTGCATGAGTTCATGCAGACGCAGCTTCAGTTCACCGCCGGC
>DASXCK010000345.1:0-11172 GCA_036491235.1 Xanthobacteraceae bacterium
GTGGCCCCAGGCCAGCAGAAACTTGCCGTCCTTGGAGAATTTGACGATGCGCGCATTGGTGTCGTCGCCATGCCCGTCGGCAACGAAGATGTCGCCGTTCGCGGCGACCACGACGTCGGAGGGCGCATTGAAGTGATGCTCATCGTTCCCGGCGACACCGGGCGTGCCCAGCGTCATCAGTACCTTGCCGTCCGGGCTGAATTTCACGACCACCTGGCCCTTGCCGCCTTCGCCCTTGGCGTCGGTGAGCCAGATGTTGCCGTCGCGGTCGACGAAGAGCCCGTGCGGCCAGTTGAACATGCCGGCGCCAAAGCTCGTCACGAGCTTGCCCGAAGCGTCGAACTTCTGGATCGGCGCGAGCGGCGAGCCGGTGCAGCTCTTGGCACCGCAGCGATCGTAGACCCACACGCTCTTGCCGTCGTGGTCGATGTCGATGCCGATCGCCATGCCCCAGACGCGGCCTTGCGGCAGCTGCGCCCAGTTGTCGACCACGCGATAGGGGTTGGGCGCGGAATTCATGTCCTGCGCGCAAGCGGCGCCGAACGAGACGGCGGCCGCAACGAGCGCGACGCCGAACGACAGGCTGGTCGAGGACCGCATGGACTTCCTCCCTGTGACGATGCGCCTTTACGGCGCTCGATGATGAATGCGAATAAAGCATGCGCCTTTGCGGCGGAGCCCGCAATGCGGTCGGAACGAAGAAGGATTGCGCCCGGCGCGCCGCCGGTCAGCTGAACAGCGCGATTTTGTGCTCGTCGCTGAGAGCCGTGATGGCGGCAAGCCCCGCCGGCCGCGGTGGCACGACGGGCGGCGGCAGCGACAGGACGACGGCCGTCGGCGGGGCGGCGGGCTCTTCGGCCGTGGCGGCAGCGGCGGGCTGCGGGATGGTCGCCCCTTGCGTCGCTTTGGCGGCCGGCTCTCCCGCAACGGGATCGGCAGGTGCCGATGCAGCCGCCGGCAGAACCTCGACGGGCGTCGGGGGGGCAGGTGCGGGCTCCGAAGCGGGCGGCGATGCGGAGGCAGTCTCCGCGGCCGGCACCGGCTCGGGCGTGGCAGGCGCGACGGGATCGGGCGCTAGGGCCGCGAGCAAGTCGGACACGCGGGGCGCGATCGGCGCCTCGGCGGGAATCCGAGCGCGCTTGACCGCAGGCGCTTTTTTGCGCGGTGGCGCGGCGGCAGGCCCCGTCGAGGAAGCAGGCGCGACGACAGGCACGGCAGCGACAGGTTCGGGTTCAGCGGCGATGGGCGCAGCTGCGACGGGCTCAGCAGCAACAGGCTCAGCGGCGACAGGGGCAGCAGCAACAGGCTCAGCAGCAACAGGCTCAGCAGCAACAGGTTCGGCGGCGGACTCTTGGACGGCGACCTCGGCCGGCGGAGCTTCTGCCCTGGCGGCCTCGGTGGCGCGCACCAGGGCCCGCAGCAGGAGTTCGCTGACGGCCTGATCGACTGACAGCATTCCGCTCACCGGCGGCGGATCGCTCTTGACGGATTTCTGCTTGGCCGTGGCGGAACGTGCCGCGGCCGATGGCGCGGCGGGTGCGCTAGTCGCTTCTCCGCTCTGCGCCGCGGCACCATCGTGTTCCTCGATTTCGGTGACCGCAACAGTCGCGACGAATCTTCCGCCCTCCGGCGACTCGCTTGCCGCCGCAGCCGCGGGCGCGGCGCCCGACGGGCGAATCAGCGCGAGGATGCGCCTAAGCATTTCGGCCGGGTCGGCGCGTCCGGCCCCCAGTGCCGCGGCAACCTCGGCAATGGGACTTCGCTCGGGCGCCGTGACCGGCTCGGGCTCGCGCGCTGTTTCCGGCTCAGGCTGCGGCTCGGGTGCCGGTGCGGCCTCGACGGCGACGGGCTCGGGTGTCAGCATTTCGGCGGACTGGGGAGCGGGCTCGACCGCCACGACCAGTTCGAGCTCGTGCGCCGCTTCCGGCTCGGGTTGCGGCGCCGGCGCCGGTGCGGCCTCGACGGCGGCGGTTTCAGGAGCCGGCGCCTCCGCGAGATGGGGCGCGGGTTCGGCCGCCACGACCGGCTCGGGCGCGTGCGCCGCTTCCGGCTCGGGTTGCGGCATGGGCGCCGGTGCGGGCTCGACGGCGGCGGTTTCAGGCGCCGGCGCTTTCGCGAGATGGGGCGCGGGTTCGGGCGCCACGACCGGCTCGGGCGCGTGCGCCGCTTCCGGGTCGGGTTGCGGCATGGGCGCCGGTGCGGCCTCGACGGCGGCGGTTTGGGGCGCCGGCGCTTCCGCGAGATGGGGCGCGGGTTCGGGCGCCACGACCGGCTCGGGCGCGTGCGCCGCTTCCGGCTCGGGTTGCGGCATGGGCGCCGGTGCGGCCTCGATGGCAGCGGGTTCGGGCGCCCGCGCTTCTGCGAGATGCGGCGCGGGTTCGGCCGCAACGATCGGCTCGAGCTCGCGCGTGACTTCCGGCTCGGGCGCGCGTGCTGTTTCCGGCTCAGGCTGCAGCTCGGGTACCGGTGCGGCCTCGACGGCGACGGGCTCGGGTGTCAGCGCTTCCTCAGGTTGGCGAACAGGTTCGATCGCCGCGACTGGTTCGGACTCGTGCGCCGTTTCCGGCTCAGGTTGCGGCTCAGGCGTCGGTGCGGCCTCGACGATGGCCAGGTCGGGCGCAGGCGCGGCCGCGAGCTCGGGTGCCTCAAGCGCGACGGTTTCGGGCGTGCATGGCGCTTCCGGCTCGGGCTGCGGCGCCGGTGCGAGCCAGGGCTCGGCCTCCTCGAGCGCGATCGCATATGGCAGGCACGGTGGCGGCGCTTCCGCTTTCGGTTTTTCCGGTTCTGGCGGCGAGATGGGCGCCGAGGTGCCGCGAAGCACATCGTCGGCAACGACGCGTGGAGGCGCCGTCCCGTCCCAACCTTCGCCGCGCAGCGGAGAGGGAGTGCGGGCGCCGTACGACACCACTTGGGAGCGCGCTGCGGCGTCCGCGCGCGGGGACGCGGCCGGCGCCAGATAGCTCTCTGCGGCGAAGTCCGCGGCCAGCGTCGGGATGATCCGGTCGATGTCGGGCTGATCGAGGCGCTCGGCCCAGGCGCGGCCGATATGAGGCGCGGGCGGCGCCTCGGCGGGGGCCGGCGGGGCATCGCCCCAGCGCGCGATCATCGCCCGGATGCGCTCTTCGAGGAAGCTCAGGACCTCGACCACCTTGCGGGTGCGCTGACCGGTCAAATCCTGGAACGAGCAGGCCGTGTAGATGTCGGTCGCGCGCCGGTCGAGCGCGTCGCACACCTCGGCATCGGCGCCACGCTCGCGCAGCGTCCAGGCGATCTCCTGCACCTGCTCGGCGGCGGCGAGGATCTCCGACGCCGCGAGCTCGGTCGTGTGCACGATCGAGTCGAGCTCCTCGGTCGCTTCCGACAGGCTGCCCTTGGCCTCGCCGTCCGGCTTGATCGAGGCGATCTCGCTGCGCGTCTGCGCGATCGCCTTGGCCATTTCCATCAGGTCGACGTGGACACGCTCCGCCGACGCAAGGTCAGGCCGCTCGCGCGCGCGCGCCTCGGCCCGGTCGAGGGCGGCGAGGATCAGGTCCGTGTCGGCATGCCGGTTGCGCTTGGCATATTCGTCGAGAAACCAGCGTCCGCGCATGGTGGCCATGACGGCAGCATGGATCGTCTCGTAGTCCGCCTCGGTGGGCGGCGGAGGCGCGGACGGTAGGGCCATGGGCTCGTCGGGCATCGGCAAATCACGAAGCTCCTTTGAGGAATCAGCACGATCGACTACGCAAGCGCAATGGCTGGCGCGTCCCCGGCGCGGCTGTTTCCACGGATTCCGCGGGTTTGCGGCCACGCCAGTTGACCCGGGTTGCGCGGCCGCGCCGGGATGGTGGTAACTGATTCGCGCGGTATAGGGGGCGGAGGGCGAGAGCGGGATGTCCGACCGGTTCGCGCTGCACGTCTCGCTGTTCTACGGCGCGTTCTTCTTCTACACGGGCCTTTCGCTGCCGTTCATGCCGGTGTGGCTCGCCGCCAAGGGGCTCGACCCGCGCGAGATCGGCATCGTGCTGGCCGCCCCGCTGGTGGCGCGCGTCGTCGCGGTGCCGCTGTCGGCGCGGCTCGCCGACCGACTCGGGATGTTGCAGCGCGCGCTGGTCGCGGCGGCGCTCGCGAGCGTCGCGGCCTTTGCGCTGGTCGGCCTTTTGTCCGGATTCGCCGCCATCTTTGCGGCTTATGCACTCGCCGCGACCGTGCTCGCGCCGGTGCTGCCGCTCGGCGACGCCTATGCGCTGCGCGGCTTGCGCGGCCGTATGCCGCGCTATGGGCCGGTGCGGCTGTGGGGCTCGGTGACCTTCATCGTCGCCAACCTCGGCGGCGGGCTGCTGCTCGCCCGGCTCGGCGCAGGCGATGTGATCTGGGCCGTCACGGCTGCGCTCGCGCTGACGGCGGCCGCCGCACTCGCGTTGCCGCGGACGACGCCGGAGGTCGCCGCGCCCGCGGACGCGCGCGGCGCGCAGGCGTCGCTGTGGCGCTCGCCGCCGTTCGTGGCCGTGGTGCTGGGCGCAGGCCTGATCCAGGCGAGCCACGCCGTGCTCTACGGCTTCGCCACTTTGCAATGGAGCGCGCGCGGGATCGGCGGGACCGCGATCGGCGCGCTGTGGGCGCTCGGCGTCGTCGCCGAGGTTTTGCTGTTCGCGCTCTCGGGGCGGATCGTCGGCGCGCTCGGCCCGATCCGCATGATCGTGCTCGGCGGCGCGGGCGGCGCCGTGCGCTGGGGCGTGATGGCGCTCGATCCGCCGACCGCGGCGCTGCCGCTCCTGCAGTGCCTGCATGCGCTGAGTTTTGCGGCGACGCATCTCGGCGCCATGCATTTCATGGCGCAGGCGGTGCCGGCCGGCCGCGGCGCGACTGCGCAAGGCGATTTCGTGGCCGTGCAGGGCATCGTGTTCGCGGGTGCGATGAGTCTCTCGGGCGTGCTGGTGTCTGCCTATGGCAGCGCCGCTTATGGCGCCATGGCGGGGGTGGCGGTGCTCGGAACCGTGCTCGCCGGTGCGGCGTTCGCATGGAGGCGCGGCGCACCGGGCGGCCGCCTATAGTAAGCGCAAGGTGGCGGGGCGACGCGAGCTTCGAGGAGAAATCCGATGCCGGTCGATCGACGCACCCTGTTGCGCATGGGTGGATTTGCGAGCGGATTTGCCGCGATAGCAGCCACCCTCCCGCGCCGGGCACGGGCGCAGACCACGGCGCTCCCGACGCGGTATCGCACGGACGGCAAGGCCGATTACACGCTGCGCATCGCCACCGGGCTCGTCGAGCTCGCGCCGACGCACATCGTATCGACCACGCTCTACAACGGGCAGTTTCCCGGGCCGCTGCTGCGGATGACCGAGGGCAAGCGCGTCGTCGTTGACGTGCACAACGACACGGACTGGCCCGAGCTCGTGCACTGGCACGGACAGATGATCCCGAGCGATGTGGACGGTGCCGCCGAGGAGGGCACGCCCGACATCGCGCCACATGCCATGCGCCGTATCAGTTTCGTGCCAAAGCCCGCGGGGTTTCGCTTCTATCACACGCATGTGCTGCCGCGCGCCGATCTTAGCCGCGGCACCTATGACGGCCAGGTCGGCCCGCTCTATGTCGAGCCGAAGAACGATACCGGCGCGTATGATCGCGAGATATTCCTGGTGATGAAGGAGTTCGCGCCCACATTCAGCCAGGGCGGCGACATGCCGTCCGACATGCTGGTGGGCGAGCCGATCAAGGCACTGCAGGAGATCGGCCGGAAGGCGGACGAGGAAGCCAAAGGCACGCCCAAGGGGTATGAGGTCAGCTACGACCTCTTCGCCATCAACGGGCGCATGCTCGGCAACGGCGGTCCGATCCAGGTCAAGCCGGGCGAGCGCGTGCTGTTTCACGTGCTCAATGCGAGCGCGACTGAGATCCGCAGCGTGGCGTTGCCCGGCCACACCTTCCGCGTGGTGGCGCTCGACGGCAACCCCGTGCCGACGCCGGCCGAGGTGCCGATGCTGTGGATCGGCACCGCCGAGCGCATCTCGGCGATCGTCGAGATGAAACACCCCGGCGTGTGGGTCATGGGCGATGTCTCCGACGACGATCGTGGGCACGGCATGGGCATCGTCGTGGAATATGCCGGAAGCCGCGGCAGGCCACGCTGGGTGAAGCCGAAGCCGTACAAGTGGGACTACACGCGCTTCGGCAAGGGCGGCGGGCAAGCGCCGCCGGCGGATGAGACGATCGAGATGCTCATCGTCAAGCACAACGCGGCCGATCATGGGTTCAACCGCTGGACGCTCAACGGCCAGGCCTTCTCGATGGACACGATGCAGCCGATGATCACGCTGCATCAGGGCCGCCGCTATCGGCTCAAGTTTCGCAACGCCGCGACGACGTGCACCCGCTGCATCTGCACCGGCACAGCTTCGAGCTCACGCGGGTCGGCGGCAAGCCGACCACGGGTGTGATCAAGGACGTCGTGATGCTCGGTGGCTTCCAGGAGATCGAAATGGACTTCGTCGCCGACAATCCGGGCGACACGCTGTTTCACTGCCACCAGCAGCTTCACATGGACTTCGGCTTCATGGCGCTGTTTCGCTACGCATGAGCATGCATGCATAGGACAACGCAGCGGCCCTCCCGGGGCGCGCTGCGCCGAAGCAGTACGATGGCGCGCCGCGATCAGCGCGCAGAGCGCGCCGATGCGGAATACTCGATGGCACGGACAGGACGGCCGCCGCGATGGTGCGTCCGCGCCGCTTCAGCCGGGCGCGCTACGCCGCCGCACATCGGATACATGGCGGCAAGCGCTCGGCCGCGGAGCAATTTCATCTGCGGCGACAGACCGCCGCGCTGCGCGATCCAGTGGCGCACCGAGGGCGGATAGATGTCAAGCAAAGTGTGCGTCGCCGAGACGCTCGTCACCCGCTGGCCGCTCTCGTCGAAATTCCAGGCGGCGTGAAAGCCGAGCACCGCGCGCGGCGTGACGCACACCTGGCTGCGCGGCAGCATGCCGAGCAGCATGGTGCAGGCCGAGAAGCACGGTCCGTCGATGACGACCTTCTCGCCGGACTCGCGGATCTGGGTGAAGCGTGAGGCGTATTCCGTCATCAGCCCGCCCATGTCGTCGGTGATGCGCACCGTCGCATTGGCCGACCCGAACGTCAGTGCCGCGACGATGGCGGCGAGCAGTACGAGTGTCGATCGCATTCTCGCTGGTCCCCCTGGGCGCAAAGTCGTTGCTTGTTTCAGCGCAAAACGTCGCTTGTTTATACAAACTTAACACCGTCGAAATGGCCTGGCGACAATTTTCGCACCGGAACTCAAGATAATTTGTCACAACCGAAACGCCCGGAATGCCCTGGGAGTCAGAAAATTGCGCGCAATCGAAAACGCGCTGTTCCACGTGCCGCTACGTCAACTCATCCCCAGAGATCCGGCGTCGCCGGATGCACCTGCGCGTCGTCGTAGCGCAGGCCATCCGGGCGATCACGCGCGAGCAGCAGCGCGCCGTCGAGATCGACGACGCGGGCCTGCTGCGCGATGAGCAGCGCGGGCGCGATCGCGAGCGACGTCGAGATCATGCAGCCGACCATGAGCGCGAGCCGCAAGCGCTGCGCCTCGGCGGCAAGCGCCAGCGCCTCGGTGAGTCCGCCGGCCTTGTCGAGCTTGAGGTTGATCGCCTGATACTTGCCGACGAGGTGTGACAGCGAGGCGCGGTCGTGCACGCTCTCGTCGGCGCAGATCGGAATTGGCGGCGAAAAGCCGGCAAGCGCTGCGTCGTCGGCGGCCGGGAGCGGTTGCTCGATCAAAGTGACCCCGGCCTCGGCGCAGGCCGCAACGTTTGCGGCGAGGTTCTTTGGCGTCCACCCTTCGTTGGCGTCGACGATCAGCTCGGCGCGCGGCGCGGCCGCGCGCACCGCGCGGATGCGCGCCGGATCGCCGTCGCGGCCGAGCTTCACCTTGAGGAGCGGGCGCGCCGAGGCCTTGGCGGCCGCCGCCGCCATGACGTCCGGCGCAGCGAGCGAGATCGTGTAGGCGGTGACGAGGGGGCGCGGCGGCGGCAGGCCGGCGAGCACATGCACCGGGCGGCCGGCGCGTTTCGCCGCAAGGTCCCACAGCGCACAGTCGAGCGCATTGCGGGCGGCGCCGGCCGGCAGGGCGTGTTGCAACCCGACGCGGTCGAGGCCGCGCGAAATTTCCGAGGCGAGGGCGGAAATTTCGGTGACCACCCCCTCAACGGTCTCATCATACCGTGCATAGGGCACACATTCGCCGCGCCCGCGATATACGCCGTCGCTCACTTTCGCGATTACCACCTCGGCTTCGGTCTTGGAGCCGCGGCTGATGGTGAATGCGCCGGCGATCGGCCAGCGTTCGGATGCAACATGCAGGGTCGGCGGGGAAGCGGCCTTCATGGCTGGTTAACGCGCGTTAAGGATTGCGAAACCCGGGCGGGCTTATGGGACGATTATGCTGAACGGAATCTCGCCCCCGCAAGGGCGGCCAAGCGCGCCATTGTGCTGCGAGGGTGCGCCAGCGTCGGCGGACCGCAGGGGAGCGCAGGCATGAACGGCGAGCCGCTGCTCGAGAGCGCCAGTCATGGCGGCCGGCTGGCGCTCAGCGCCGGCGGGCTGTGGACGGCCGAGCGGGCGGGCGAGCTCGAGCGGCTGATCGAGCACGTGATCGCGCGCCATCCGGGCGTCGCGGGCGTCGACATCGACATGGCGGGCGTGCAGCGCCTCGACACTTTTGGCGCCTGGCTGCTCGAACGGCTGCTGCGCGCGATCGCGGCGGCGGGCGGCGAGGCGCACGTCACCGGGCTCGCCGAGCCCTACCGGGCGCTGGTCGCGCGGGCGCGCGACGTCAACCACGAGGTGCCGGCGTTGCCGCGTCGCGTGATGCTCGCGGCCTCGCTCGAGGTGATGGGCCGCACCGTCGTGCAGGTCGGCGGCGACATCGTCGCGGTGGTGGCGATGATGGGTGCGCTCGCGGCGGCGCTTGGACGCGCGATCGCGCATCCGCGCCGCTTCCGCCTCACCTCGATGGTCAATCAGGTCGACCGTGTCGGCTGGCGCGCCGTGCCGATCATCCTGCTGATCACCTTTTTGATCGGCGCGATCCTCGCCCAGCAGGGACTATTTCATTTCCGCCAGTTCGGCGCCGACATCTACGTGGTCGATATGATCGGCATCCTGGTGCTGCGCGAGGTCGGCGTGCTTATGGTCGCCGTCATGGTGGCGGGCCGCTCGGGGTCGGCCTACACGGCCGAGCTCGGTTCGATGAAGATGCGCGAGGAAATCGACGCGCTGCGCACCATGGGGTTCGATCCCATCGACGTGCTGGTCCTGCCGCGCGTGCTCGCGCTCGTCATCGCGGTGCCGTGCCTCGCCTTCCTCGGCTCGATGGCTGCGCTGTACGGCGGCGGCCTGATGTGCTGGGCGTACGGCGGGATGAGCCCGGACGTCTACATCGCGCGCATGCGCGACGCGATCTCGCTCGGCGACTTCGCGATCGGCCTGGTCAAGGCGCCGTTCATGGGCCTCATCATCGGCGTCATCGCCAGCGTGGAGGGGCTTGCCGTCAAGGGCAGCACCGAGTCGCTCGGCCGCAAGACCACCGACTCGGTGGTGAAAGCGATCTTCCTGGTGATCCTGCTCGACGGCTTCCTCGCCATGTTCTTCGCAGCGATCGGCGTGTGAGAGCGCCATGAACGCGACGGCGGGCAACGGCGACGAATTGGACGACGACACGGTGATCCGGGTGCGCGACCTTGCGGTCGACTTCGGCGGCAAGTCGGTGCTCGACCGCCTCTGCCTCGACGTGCGCCGCGGCGAGATTCTCGGCTTCGTCGGTGCGTCGGGCGCCGGCAAGTCGGTGCTCATGCGCACCATCATCGGCCTGGTCCCGAAGCGGGCGGGGCGCATCGAGGTCGACGGCGTCGATCTCGGCGCGGCCTCGGCGAGCGCGCGGCAGGGGATCGAGCGGCGCTGGGGCATCCTGTTTCAGCAGGGCGCGCTCTTCTCCTCGCTCACGGTGCGGCAGAACGTGCAGTTTCCCATCCGCGAATATCTGCGCGTTTCCAAGCGCCTGCTCGACGAGATCGCGCTCGCCAAACTCGAGATGGTCGGGCTCACGCCCGACGTCTGCGACAAATACCCGGCCGAGCTCTCCGGCGGCATGACCAAGCGCGTCGCGCTCGCGCGTGCGCTGGCGCTCGATCCCGACATCGTCTTTCTCGACGAGCCGACCTCGGGGCTCGACCCGATCGGCGCCGGCGAGTTCGACGATCTCATCCGCACGCTGCAGCGCACGCTGGGCTTGACCGTCTTCATGGTGACCCACGATCTCGACAGCCTGCACACGGTCTGCGACCGCATCGCGGTGCTGGCCGAGGGCCGGGTGATCACCGCGGGGCCGATCGCCGCCATGCTCGCCTCGGAACATCCGTGGGTGAAATCCTATTTCCATGGAAAACGCTCGCGCGTCGACGGCGTGCGGGCAGCGTAGATTTATTTGAGCATGATCTTTTCCGAAAACCGGTGTCCACTCTTCGGGATCATGCTCTGAAGGAGGCGGGGAATGGAGACGCGAGCCAACTACGTACTGATCGGTTTGTTCACGCTGGCCGTGATCGCCGGCGGATTCGGGTTCGCCTACTGGTTCAGCACGGTCGGCGGCGCCGGCGCGCGCGCGAACTATCGGATCGTGTTCGACGGATCGGTGTCTGGCCTCAATACCGGGGCTTCCGTGCTGTTCAACGGCATCCGCGTCGGTGAAGTTACCGGGCTCACGCTCGACCCGGCGGCGCCGCGGGCGGTGGTCGCCATGGTCTCGATCAACAAGTCGGTCGCGGTGCGCGCCGACACGGCGGTGTCGCTGGAATATCAGGGCGTGACCGGGATGGCCTCGATCGCGCTGCGCGGCGGATCGACCGACGCGCCGCTGCTCGCCGGCAATCCGCCGACGCTGAAGGTCGATGCAGCCGGCGCGCAGGACGTGACGCAGGCGGCGCGCGAGGCCATGCGCCGGATCGACGCGCTGGTCGCCGACAACGAGACGGTGCTGAAGACCTCGCTCAAGAACGTCGAGGTGTTCTCGCAGACGCTTGCGACCAACTCGCAGCGCATCGACCACATCCTGGCGGGCGCCGAGGGCCTGCTCGGCACCGAGACGCAGCCCGGCGACATCGCGCAGGCGGCGCGCGCCATCAAGGCG
>DASXCK010000346.1:0-10728 GCA_036491235.1 Xanthobacteraceae bacterium
GTCATCCAACGCAATGGTACGGTCGCACGCGGCGAGCAGCGCATCGAAGTCTCGTCCCTGCGCGTGGCAGGAAATCATGACGAGCAGGGCCTCCACGCTTTGTGGATCGACGCTTATCGCTCTTTCGGCAAAGGCGATTGCTTCTCGCGGCCGATGCTGCTGCATCAGGGCCGTCGACAGATTGGTGAGGATCGAAATGCTGTTCGGAGCAAAGCGGACGGCGTCGCGTAGGCGCAATTCCGCCGAGCGGTAGTCATTTGCGTCGAGGAAATCCAAGGCTTCGAAAAAAAGCCGCTTTGCTTCTTCCATATCGCTCATTGGCGCATTCATTCCACGCGGCCACGGTCTGATCTAGCCCCGTCCCCCCACCCGCAGCCCCGGCGCGGGGCGCTCCTGCACCACCTCGCGGCGGAAGCGGAAGAGCGCGGCCGGCCGCCCGCCGGTCGCGGTCGAGGTCTCGCCGGTCGGCTCGACCAGCGCGCCGGTCTCGACCAGCCGGCGGAAATTCTGCTTGTGCAGCTGCCGGCCCGAGATCGCTTCGACCCGCGTCTGCAGCTCCGTGAGGGTGAACTCCGCCGCCATCAGCTCGAAGATCACCGGACGATATTTCAGCTTGGCGCGCAGTCGCGCGATCGCGGTCGCCAGAATGCGGCGGTGGTCGAGCCGCATCGCCTCGCCGAGCGCCGGCAGTTCGCCGCGCTCCAGCGCGGCCTTGCGGCCGTCGCGCCGCGCCTCTTCGACGAGGCCGGCCTCGTAGAGCAGTTCATAGCGGTCGAGCACCTTCTCCTCGTCCCATGGGCTGCCGCCGGCCGCAAAGCATTGGCGCAGCCGCTCGCGCCGGCTGAGCGGGGGGGGCGGATCGTCGCGCGTCTCGTGCTCGGCCCAGGCGCCGAGCGCCGGCAGGATGGTGCGGTCGAGAATTTTCGGGCGCTCGACGCGCCAGTCTTCCCACGGGAAGAAGCGATACCATGGCGTGAAGCCGGCGCCCGTCGCGCGCACGGCGGCGTCGCCGTCGGGCCGCCGCGTCAGCGCGAGATAGCCGATCGAGACCGCGTGCGGTCCGCGGTCGCCGCGCTCGGCATGGCGGCCGCGATCGCCGAACGTGTAGAGCTGCTCGACATAGCCGACCGCAAGCCCGGTCTGCGCCTTGACCCAGCTGCGCAGGCCGATCTCGAAGGTCTGGTGCTCGAGCGGATCGAACGGGCCGGAGGGCAGGCCGATGAGTCCGGCACCGTCGCCGGCCGTCAGCGTCATCGGCTCGTCGCCGTCGACCGCGACGATCGCGGCCGTGAGCCCGATCTCGATCGCGGGGCGCGCCGTCATGCGATCATAACAGATCGAGTCGGAACGGCACGCCTTCCGCGGCCGTCTGGCCGGGGCCGATCTCTTCGATCGCCGCCACCATGCGGCCGTCGCGATCGAGCATGGCGTCGGCGAACGCCACGATGCGCCGGTTCGGCGTCGCGGTCGCCGAGCCGGCGCGCAGCGCCCGGGCGATGTCGCGCTCGTCGCGGCGCGGTCGCAGCGCGCACACCGAGACGAAAGCCGCGGCGGTCGAGCGGCTGATCCCGGCCCAGCAATGCACCACCATGGGCGAGCGCTGGTCCCAGCCGCGCACGAAGTCGATGAGGTTCGCGACATGGTCGGCGTCGGGCGCCACATGGCCGTCGAGCGGCTCGGCGATGTCATGCATGCGCAGAAAAAGGTGATTGCGCGCAGGCACGCCTGCCGGCCGATCGATCTCGTCGTCGACGCCGAGCAGGGTGACGATGTGCTGTGCGCCGGTGGCCTTCACGGTGGAATGCAGGCGGGCGAGCGAGCAGACGTGGATCATTGCATGGCCGCATCCGGTTGCGATGAACCGGGATGCGCTCTCGATTCATGTGTTGGATTCATATGTCGGTGCATGTCCTTGGCGGGAAACAGGCTTTCGCCGGCACTTGCGCATCGCCCGGCGAGTCCCACGCCACCATGATACGCAAAGGCGGCAGAAATTTCACCCGCCCGCGATCCGGGCGAAACGATCGAGGTAGCGCTGCTCTGCCTCCGGCGCGGGCCATGGGCTGAGATAGTCGCGCTCCATGGCGTCCGGAAGGTTCGGCCGCGCGCCGAAGAAGCGTTTCGCCTCGGCGGCCGCAAAGCCGGCGAGATGCGTCGCCTCGAGGAATGCGGCACCGCGGTCGGCCGCCTTGACCAGCTTGACGATGTCGGCCGGCAGCTCGGGCGCCAGGCCGAAGCGACGATGGATCGCGACGAGCAGGCGCTTCTCCACCGCCTTGTAGGCGTCGCCGATCACCGCCTTGAACGGCGAGATCATGTCGCCGATCACGTATTCGGGCGCATCGTGCAGCATGATGGCGAGCGCGAGCCGCTGGTCCGGCTCGCCGAAACGCCGCCGCGCGACCTCTTCGACCAAAAGGGTGTGCTGCGCGACCGAGAAGATGTTGGCGCCCGTGGTCTGCCCGTTCCAGCGCGCGACGCGGGCGAGCCCGTGCGCGACGTCCTCGATCTCGATGTCGAGCGGGGAGGGGTCGAGCAGGTCGAGCCGTCGACCCGACAGCATCCGCTGCCAGGCGCGCGACGCCTGCGTGGCCGGCGCCGGCTGAACGGCCTTCGTCGTCGCGCGTGCCACGGGATCAGCGCCGCTTGCCCGGTGCCGCGAGCGCCGCGTGGCGAAAGCACGTCGTCACGTGGTCGTTGACCATCCCGGTCGCCTGCATGAAGGCGTAGACGATGGTCGGCCCGCAGAACTTGAAGCCGCGGCTCGCCAGCTCCTTCGACATGGCGCGCGAGATCGGCGTCTCGGCCGGAATGCGGCCGCGGGTCGCAAAACGGTTGACCTTCGGCTTACCGTCGACGAAACCCCACAACAGCTCGGAGAAGCCCGGGCCTTTCTCCATCACGTCGAGATAGGCGCGCGCCGAGAGCACCGTGCCGTCGATCTTGGCGCGGTTGCGCACGATGCCGGCGTCCTGCATCAGCGCCTCGGTCTTGCGCTTGCCGTAGCCGGCGATGAGCTCGGGCTTGAAGCCGTCGAACGCGCGGCGAAAATTGTCGCGCTTGCGCAGGATCGTGATCCAGGAAAGGCCGGCCTGGAAGCCGTCGAGGATCAGCTTCTCGAACAGCGCGCGGTCGTCGTACTCGGGCACGCCCCATTCGGTGTCGTGATAGGCGACGTAGAGCGGATCGTCGGCCGGCCACGCGCAACGATGGAGGCCGTCGACGTGGAGGATGTGCGTTTTCTTCGCCACGTCGCTACTCCGCGGCCTTGACGTCGCCCGGCCAGGCGAAATGCGCCCACTCCGGCTTGACCAGCCGCAGCGTCGCGCCGCCGGCGACGAGCGGCGCGCCGGCCGCGAGCGCATCGGCGGCGCGGTCGAGCCGCAAGAGCGCGAGCGCGTGGCCCGCCGTGGACGAGCCGAAGGTGCCGATCGTCTTGTCGGCGGCGGTCACCGGCGCGCCCGGGTCGGGCGCGTAGCCGTC
The DNA here is from genome assembly GCA_036491235.1 of Xanthobacteraceae bacterium. Taxonomy (GTDB): domain Bacteria; phylum Pseudomonadota; class Alphaproteobacteria; order Rhizobiales; family Xanthobacteraceae; genus JAVDCA01. The sequence continues at coordinate 3,484 of DASXCK010000346.1, forward strand.
GAACGCCACCGGCACCACGCGCGTGCGCGCGCTGCCGCGGTGCTGCATGCGCGAGACGACCTCCTGGCCGACGTAGCATCCCTTGTCGAAGTCGACGCCGTTGAGCTGGTCCATGTCGGTCTCGTGCGGAAAGGCGTCGCCGTAGGTAAAGTCGACGCCGCCGCGCGGCACGCCGAGCGCGATGCGGTGCGCCTCGTAGGCCGCGGCTTCGACGAGCTCGGCGCCGAGATCGGCCGCCGCTTTTGCAGCCAGGTGCGGCGGCAGCATCACGCGCTGCCCGAGCGCCGGCAGGCGCGGATCGGGATAGACGAGGCCGTACTCGGTGTCGCCCGCGCCGTCCCAGGCCGCCAGCACGCCCAGCACCTCGGAGAGATCCTCGGCGATGATCGGCGCGCGCAGCTTGTAGAAGCTGAGCTTGTCGACGAGCGGCGTCGCGAGCGCGCGCGGGCAGTCGATGAAGAAGCCGCCGCCATCCTGTGCCGGCGCCTCGACGACGATGCCGTCGGCCACGATCTTGCCCTGCGGCGTGAGCAGGGCCGCAAAGCACGGCTTTTCCGGCGTCACGTGGCCGATATCGGTGGTGAGCAGTCCGTTGAGGAAGTCGCGCGCCGGCGCGCCGACGACCTTGACGACGCCGCGCTCGGGAAGCAGTGCTGCCTTCATGATTTCAACGACCTTGGCCTGTCGGGGCGTCGCCAACGAAGCTTGCAAACCCCTGCGCCGGAACGTAAGGCGCTCTGGCGTGCGTCTCAAGTGCCATGAACTTGCGGTGATTTTGAATGGCTGAAAACTACGATCTGGTCATTCGCGGCGGCACCGTCGTCAACCAGGACGGCGAGGGGCGGCGCGACGTCGGCGTCCGTGCCGGACGCATCGTCGCGATCGGCGACCTCGCCCGGGCGGCGGCCCGTGAGAGCATCGACGCCGCCGGCCTGCACGTGCTGCCGGGCGTGATCGACACCCAGGTGCATTTCCGCGAGCCCGGCCTCACCCACAAAGAGGACCTCGAGGCCGGGTCGCGCTCGGCCGTGCTCGGCGGCGTCACCGGCGTGTTCGAGATGCCGAACACCAATCCGCTCACCACCAGCGCCGAGACGATGGCCGACAAGGTCGCGCGCGGCCATCACCGCATGCACTGCGATTTCGCCTTCTATGTCGGCGGCACCCGCGAGAACACCAAGGAGCTGGGCGAGCTCGAGCGGCTGCCGGGCTGCTGCGGCGTCAAGGTGTTCATGGGCTCCTCGACCGGCTCGCTGCTGGTCGAGGACGACGCCGGCGTGCGCGAGATCTTGAAGAACATCCGCCGCCGCGCCGCCTTCCACTCCGAGGACGAATTCCGCCTGCGCGAGCGGGCAGGCGAGCGCATCGCCGGCGACCCGCGCTCGCACCCGGTGTGGCGCGACGAGATCACGGCCTTGCGCTGCACGCAGCGGCTCGTCGGCCTCGCGCGCGAGACCGGCCGGCGCATCCACGTGCTGCACATCACCAGCGCGCAGGAGATGGAATTTCTCGTCGACCACAAGGACGTCGCCTCCGTCGAAGCGACGCCGCATCATCTGACGATGGCCGCACCCGATTGCTACGAGCGCGTGGGCACGCTCGCCCAGATGAACCCGCCGGTGCGCGACGCGGTCCATCAGGCGGCGCTGTGGCGCGGGCTCGATCAGGGCGTGGTCGACGTGCTCGGCTCCGACCACGCGCCGCATACGCGCGACGAAAAGGCAAAGGCCTATCCGGCGAGTCCTTCCGGCGCGACCGGCGTGCAGACGCTGGTGCCGCTGATGCTCGACCACGTCAACGCCGGCAAGCTCACGCTCGCGCGTTTCGTCGACCTCACCAGCGCGGGTCCCAACCGCCTGTTCGGCATCGTCAACAAGGGCCGCATCGCCGTCGGCTACGATGCCGACTTCACCATCGTCGACCTCAAGCGCCGCGCCACCATCCGCAACGCCGACGTCGGCTCCAAGGCCGGCTGGACGCCGTATGACGGCCTCACTGTCACGGGCTGGCCGGTCGGCACCATTGTGCGCGGCCTGCGTGTGATGTGGGACGGCGAGGTGGTGACGCCCGCGCGCGGCGAAGCGATGCGGTTCGGCGAGGCCTTGTGATTCTTCACCCTCCCCTGCAGGGCCTGCAGGGGAGGGTGAAGTAAACAAGCTCAATTCCCCGTCACGAAAAACCGCCACGCGCCGTCCTGGCCGATGCCGATGCGGTAGAAATTGTAGGCGCCGGTATCCAGCATGTCCTTGTAGTCGCCGCCGGTCACGATCCTGAACAGGTCGACCTTCTGCGCGGGCGTGAGCGTCTTGAGCGGCACGCGGGCGAAATACGGCCAGACATACTTCTCCTCCGGCGTGCCCTGGTCGACATGCACGAAGCCGGTTTCCAGGATATCGGCGAGGATCGCGAGAATCTCGACGCCGCCGGATTCGGGATAATCCCGCCGCCAGTAGGTGAGGGGATCGCGCTCGGCGTTGAGCGAGAAGATCGGCATGTTCCCGTTCGATCGCATCACGGCGACCACCGCCTCGAGCTCGCCCGTGCGCGCCGCCGCCAGAATGCGCTCGCGCATGCGCGCGACCGCCGGCGGAAGCCGGGTGACGTCGGTGACGACTTCAGGCGGGGGCGGTATGTTGCCGGTGACCACCACTTCGGGACGCGGGCCGGCGTTGGCCGGCGGCAGCGGCCCGGGCCGCACCATCTCGGTGTGCACCCGCGTCTGCGCGTCGGCGGATGCGCCGGCGATCATCACCATGGCCGCGATCGCGAGCGTCGGTAGGAAGCGCCGCATGACAGCGTGTGATGTCCGTGGGGGCTGGTCTGGCCGCCCCGGACCCTGTCATTGCGGGTGAGTCGACGCAATACCGCCGCGCCAGGCGCAAGGTCGCGCGGCCTGCGGCAGGCAGGGCTCTATTGCCGGGAGGAATCCAGCGAGAACTCGCCGTTCGTGATGCGGTCGGACAGGCCCTTGGCGAACTTGGCGGTCGCATCCTCGCCATAGGTGGTGACGAACTCGCTCAGCGCCGCGAACAAGCAGGCCTGGGCCATGCAGTCGTCGTCGATCCCGTCGAGCCGGGCTTCCGCCCACGCCTCGTGCAGGTACCCGATCGCAGCTCTCTTCTGCTCGTGGTCGGGGAGTGGCCCGCGCACGGGTGGCATACGCATTACGATCGCCATGTTTGACCCAGTAGAGCGGTGGAGCCCGCTCATGTCCCTATTGTGACGACCCTAGCATGGGCGCCCGGCCCGCATAGCGAGACCTTTAGGAAAGGTTAATGGGCGCCGCGAGCGGCCTGATTCTACCGCGTCATTGCCGGCGAAAGCGGGCAATCCAGTAATCACGGGCGCTTCAGTTGGCGTAGCGCGCCGTCACGTCGCGGGAGATCTTTGCGCCCTCTTCGAGGTAGCGCCGGATCGCGAGATCGGCGGCCGGCGTGCAGGTCCGGTAGGACTGCTGGAACCCGCGGTAGCCGCGATTGAAGCTCGCCATCATGTGCGCGCGGCGCGTCGAGCCGGCCGGGGCCTCGGCATCGAGCAGGGACTGCATCTCGTTGCGCCATTTCGGGCCCTCGGTCGGGGTGCACAGGCCGCGCAGATAATGCAGGCCACCGAGGATTTCCGACAGGCGCAGGAGCTGGCCCTCGAACGGTGCCGGCGGCTCCTCGGCGGCGCGCACGGGCGCGGCCAGGATGCCGGCGACGAGAAGGATCACGAGGCCACGCAGCATGGCGAGGGAAATAGAGCCGGGCGGTGGCGAGAGCAAGGCGTGGTTGGCTGGTGCATTCGAGTCACACCGTCATGCCCGGCCTTGTGCCGGGCATCCACGTCTTTGCCAAGCGCGCAAGACGTGGATGGCCGGGACAAGCCCGGCCATGACGGATCGAATTGAATGGGAATGTGCAGAGTCTACCCCGCCAGCGCGAGCGCGGCCGGCTCGATGGTGAGCGCCGTCTCCTCGCGCACCGCGCGGATGATCGCCGCATGCAGCGTCTCGCCCGCCGCATCGTCATGCCCGGGCTTGTCCCGGGCATCCACGTCTTGGCGATCCGGCAAGAAAGACGTGGATGGCCGGGACAAGCCCGGCCATGACGGATCGAATCGAACGGAGAATCTGCTCGACCCCGCCGGCGCGAGCGCGGCCGGCTCGATGGTGAGCGCCGTCTCCTCGCGCACCGCGGATGATCGCCGCATGCAGCGTCTCGCCCGTCGCATCGTCATGCCCGGGCTTGTCCCGGGCATCCACGTCTTGGCGATCCGGCAAGAAAGAGGTGGGTGGCCGGGACCAGCCCGGCCATGACGGATCGAATTGAATGGAATGTGCAGAGTCTACCCCGCCAGCGCGAATGCGGCCTGCACGATCTCCGCCAGCCCCTCGGTCGTCTCGAGCCCGGCCAGCTCGGCGGTCACCAGCCAGCGCGCCTCGGCGAGCTCCTCGTTGAGCACGACCTCGCCGGCGATCCAGCGCGCCGCGAACGGCAGGATGACGAAATGGCGCTCGACCTTGTCGTCATGGTCGCGCCCGATGACCTCGCGATAGCCCGCGAGCGCGAGCGGCTCGATGGTGAGCGCCGTCTCCTCGCGCACCTCGCGGATGATCGCTTCATGCAGCGTCTCGCCCGCCTCGACGCCGCCGCCCGGCAGCGTGAATACGCCGAAGGCCGGCGCGCGTGCGCGACGCACGACCAGCACCTTGCCGTCGCGGATGATCGCGGCGCTGACCGCGAGATAGGGTCGGCTCGGATAGGATCGGCCATCGGCCACGGCGCGCGCACCCTTGGATGTCGACGTTTCAGCCGCGGGCCGGTGCGTCGAACAGGAGGTCGATGGCGTCTTGCGGCGCCTTGTCGTCGGCCGCGGTCGCGCTGACCGTCTCGCCGTTGATCACCGCGCCGGCGCGCGCCACCAGCGGCCGCAGCCAGTGCGTGGTCGCCTCCGCAAGAATCCGGATCGTGTCGGGTGCGAGGTCGCCCTTCATGCCCTCATGGGTCGCGGTGAGGATCGTGGTCATCTGGGCGGAAATGTCGTCGAGCTGGCCGCGAAAAGCCGGGTCCGCGGCCTCGTAGGCCGCGACCGCGAGATCGCGGAACTTGAAGTTCGACGCGGCGAAGTGCTGAACGTAGCTCCTCGGTTCCCAGGTGAGGAAATCCTCCTTGCACTCGGGGGCGACCGGCAACATCTCGAGCAGCATAATGGCTTCGTTGAAATGGTTGAGGTAGTCCGTGGCGAGCCAGGTCGTCGGATTGATGTTGGCACCGACGAGCTGCGCGCGGTCGAAGGCCGGGCGCGCATCGGCCGGCGGACACGGAACTGATTGTGCCAGGTTATAGGTCATATCGCCCCGTGGCAAAAAATCGTCCAAAACTCTGGTCCGAGCCGGTTAAAGTCTCCTTAACCGGTGGAAAGTGCTGAGGTTTTCATGTGCGGCCGGTACGTGATCAAGACACCTCCGGACATCATGCGCCAGACGTTCGATTATGCCGGGCTGCCGAACTTCCCGCCAAGGTATAATGTCGCGCCGACCCAACCCGTCCCGGTGGTGCGGATCGACAACGGCCAGCGCAGTTTTGCGCTCGTGCGCTGGGGCTTCATCCCGTCCTGGGTCACGGATCCCCGCCGGTTCAGCCTGCTCATCAATGCGCGCGCCGAGGCCGTCCTCGACAAGCCGGCCTTCCGCAACGCCATCCGGCGGCGCCGCTGCCTCATTCCGGCCGATGGATTCTACGAGTGGAAGTCCGAGGGCGGGCGCAAGCGGCCGTTCTATGCCGCTGCCGGGAACCTCGTCGCCTTTGCGGGCCTGTGGGAGTCCTGGATGGGACCGAACGGCGAGGAGATGGAGACCGCCTGCATCATCACGACCGCCGCCAACCGGACGCTGCGCCCGCTGCACGACCGCATGCCCGCCGTGATCCCGCCCGAGGCCTTCGACATGTGGCTCGACTGCGCCCGTGTCGACGCCGAGACCGCCGCCGCGCTGCTCGTCCCGGCGCCCGAGGATATTTTTGCGGCGCACGAGGTCTCGACCGCCGTCAACCGTGCCGCCAATGACGGCGCCGCGCTGATCGAGCCGGTGGCGCCCGGCGCCAACGATGCGCCGCCGCCAAAGCCGGCCGCGCGCGCGAGGGCGAAAGTGAAAGAGGACGACGGGCAGGCGTCGTTGTTCTGATGAGCCGTAGGGTGGGCAAAGCGAAGCGTGCCCACCATGAACGCGTGGGCACGGCGCTTCGCGCCTTTGCCCACCCTACAGCCCTCTCCCGCAAGAGCAGAACGAGGGAGCTGACTCACAACACCTTCCCGGGATTCAAAATCCCCTTCGGATCGAGCGTGCGCTTCAGCGTGCGCATCAGGTCGAGCGCGACCGGGTCCTTCACGTCGGGCAACAGCTTGCGCTTGAGCACGCCGATGCCGTGCTCGGCCGAGATCGAGCCGGCGTATTTCTTCACCACAGCGTGCACGGCGTCGTTCATCTCGTACCAGCGCGCGAGGTATTTCTCCGTGTCGGCGCCCGCCGGCTGGGTGACGTTGTAATGGATGTTGCCGTCGCCGAGATGGCCGAACGGCACCGGCCGCGCGCCCGGGATCGTCGCCTCGACGGCCGCGTCGGCCTCGGCCAGGAACGCCGGCACGCTGGCGACCGGCACCGACACGTCGTGCTTGATCGAGCCGCCTTCCGGCTTCTGCGCCTCGGGCAGCACCTCGCGGATCTTCCAGAACTCCTGGCGCTGCGCGAGGCTCGCCGCGATCGTCGCGTCGGTCACGAGGCCCGCCTCGACGCCGGCCGCGAGCACGCGCTCCAGCGTCTCGCGCAGGCCGGCGGTCTCGCTCGACGTGAGCTCGAGCAGGACGTACCAGGGCTGCGGCGTCGCCAACGGATCGCGGCAGTTGGGGCCATGCTTGACCGCGAACTCGATGGCGAGGCGCTTCATCAGCTCGAAGGTCGTGACGCCGCCGCTAAGCTGGCGCGCGAGGTTGAGCAGGTCGAGCGCGGCCTGCGGCGACGGCACGCCGACGAACGCCGTCTCGAACGAGCGCGGCCGCGCAAAGAGCTTCACCACCGCCGCCGTGATGATCCCGAGCGTGCCCTCGGCGCCGATGAACAGGTTCTTCAGGTCGTAGCCGGTGTTGTCCTTCTTGAGCTTGTTGAGCCCGTTGAGCACGCGTCCGTCGGCGAGCACCACCTCGAGGCCGACGACGAGATCGCGCGCGACCCCGTAGGCGAGCGCCCCGGTGCCGCCCGCGTTCGACGAC
>DASXCK010000347.1:0-18445 GCA_036491235.1 Xanthobacteraceae bacterium
CCTGCCGAGCTTTCGCGCCGGCGTCGGCGGCGGGTTCATCTTCCGCATGGGCACCGGCGCCATTCCGTTCCTGCTGCCGCTGATGCTGCAGGTCGGCTTCGGCAAGACGCCGTTCCAGTCGGGCCTGATCACGTTCGCGACGGCCGTCGGCGCCATGAGCATGAAGTCCGTGGTGGGTCCCGTGCTGCGGCGGTTCGGCTACCGCAACGTGCTGACGTGGAACAGCCTCATCGCCGCCATGCTGGTCGCCGCATGCGCCCTGTTCACCGCCACGACACCGGTCGTCATCATGCTGGCGGTGTTGTTCGCGGGAGGCTTCTTCCGCTCGCTCGAGTTCACCAGCGCGACGACCATCGGCTTTGCCGAGATCGAGCCGGCGCGCATGAGCCGCGCGACCTCGCTCGCGGCCGTGTGCCAGCAGCTTTCGGTGTCGATGGGCGTCGCCCTTGGGGCGCTGACGGTCGAGCTCATGCGCGACTTCCGCCACGCGAGCGTCATCGGCCAGATTGATTTCGCCGTCGCCTTCCTGGTGGTCGCGGGCGTCTCGGCGCTGTCCATCCTGGTGTTCGTCCGCATGCCTGCCGATGCGGGGGACGAACTCACCGGAAAGTCCATCACTCAGGCGCCCGGCCCGGCCGAGGCCGCAACCGGCGAACCGCGCAACGCCTGATCGTCAGCCCTCGTCGCGCCAAGCCGGGATGCGATCGCGCAGCATGAGCATCGCCTTGTCGAAGACGAGGCCCATGACCAGCATGACGACGATATAGGCATAGACGGTCGGGCTTTCGAAAAAGCGCTGGGCGTACATCAGGCTCGCGCCCATGCCGCCGCCGCCCGCGACCATCTCGGACGTGAACGTGGTGATCAGCGCGACCGGTATCGCGACCCGCAGGGCCGCAAAGATGCGCGGCTGACAGGCGGGCAGCAGGACGCGCCACATCAACCGGCGCCGCGACGTGCCGAGCGACGCCGCCGACCAGATGATCGTGCGCCTCACCCCACGCGCCGCATCGTAGGTCGCGATCACCACCGGAAAGACGCACGCAAACGCGACGAGGAGAATCTTCGACAAGCTGTCGATCCCGAACCACAGGACGAACACCGGGATGAACGCGATCTTCGGCGACGGAAAGCCGAGCGAGACGAGCGGATCGAACAACCAATGCAGCGGGCGGTTTCGCACCATCGCAATGCCCAGGATCACACCGGCCGTCATTGCGAGGGCCAGGCCCGCGAAGGTGCGCATGAGGCTCAAAGCGAGGTCCGCGGGCAGCGATCCGTCGGCCACGAGATCGACGAAGCGCGACACGACCGCACTGGGCGACGGAAGGAAGAGCGGGGGCGCGAGCCTGAGGCGTGCGACCGCTTCCCAAGCCACGATGATGACGGCGACCGAAACAAGCGAGCGCAGGTTGCCGGCCACCCAGCGACGCGCGATATGCGCTGTCCCGCTCATGCCCCCTCCCCGGCGGCAGCCTCGTGCCAGCGCAGACACAGCGCGCCGAGCCAGAGAAGCGCGCGATCGGCGAGAAATGCGACGACGACGACGCTTGCGATCGCGGCGAACATGTAATCGTACGCACCGTTCTCGCCGTACATGAAGGTCAGGCGGCCGATGCCCGCGGTCGAGGCGATCATTTCCGCCGAAATCGCGACTACGAAGGCGAATCCCATCGCAATTCGCAGGCCGGTGAAGATGTCGGGCAATGCGTGCGGCAACAGGATGCGCCAGAGCACCTGACGGCGGCTCGCGCCGAGGGCTTGGGCACTCCACACCAGCACCGGCGGTGTCGCGGTCACACCGTGAAAGGTGTGCACGACCACCGGCAGCAGGCAGGTGAGAAAGACCGCGGCCATGGCCATGACGTCGCCGACGCCGAGCCAGAGGATGAGCAGCGGAACCAGTGCCGTCTTTGGCAGCGAATAGGTCGCACCGACGATCGGCGCGAGATATCCACGGAAAGCCTGCGAGCGTGCCATGCCGACGCCGACCGCGATGCCGCAGGCTGAGCCTGCAATAAGGCCAACCACCGCGCGCCACAGGGTCACCAGCAGGTTATCGCGGATCTCGTGTCCGGACAGGAGATCCCCCAACGCACGGCCGACCATCATCGGACTGGGCAGAAAGGAGGTATTCACCAGATGAAGCGTCCCGAGCGACTGCCACACCAGGACGAACAGAACGAGCGGCGCCACGCGCCGCGCCAATGCGGCGCTCGATGCGACGAACGGTGCTGCCGCGGGAGTCATCCGGTCGCCTGCTCCTCGGGCGCCGCCACGGCCTCCTTGCGCACCGCAAGCCATATCTCGTTGCGCACCTTGTTGAAGGCATCGGACAGCATCAGCCGCTCGCGTCCAACCGCGCGGTCAAGATCCACCTTGAATTCCGCCACGATCCGCCCTGGGCGCGCCGACATCACGCAAATGCGGTTCGACAGGAACACCGCTTCGTTGACGTCATGCGTGACCATCAGCACGGTCTTGCGCGTCTCGAGCCAGATGCGCATCAACTCGTCCTGCATGACCTCCCGTGTTTGCGCATCCAGCGCCCCGAACGGCTCGTCGAGCAGCAGGATCGCGGGATCACAAGCGAGCGTGCGGGCAAGCGCGACACGCTGCTTCATGCCGCCGGAGAGCTCTCGCGGGTAGCGATGCTCGAAATTCCTGAGGCCGATCACGCCGATGAGGCGATCGGCGACGCGATTGCGTTCATCCGCCGAAAGCCGGCGGTTCTCAAGCCCGTAGAGGATGTTTCGCCGCACCGTGAGCCAGGGAAACAGTGCGTATTCCTGGAACACGACGCCGCGCTCGATTCCCGGTCCGTCGATCTTGCGGTCGTCGACCAGCACCTCGCCATCCGCCGGAATGAAGCCGCCGACGACATAGAGCAACGTGCTCTTGCCGCAGCCCGACGGGCCGACGATGGAGACGAACTCGCCTTCGCCAACCGCAAGGTCGGTGCGGTCGAGCGCGCGCACATGACCATCGCCGGACTCGTAGGTCTTCGAGACACCGCGAATGCGGATCTTGGTCGTCATCAGCTCCGGCACGGCTTCGGCAGGTATTGCAGCTTCATGTATTTCGAAGCATCGACCGGCTTGGCAATGAGTTTGTATTCGACCATGGCGTCGATCGGCTTCTGCACCGCCGCCACCGAAACGCAGCCATTGGGGTCGCGGTAATAGTCGCGCGGCGTGATGAAGTAGGTCGCGAGTACGTCGCGCGGGCCTTTAGTGAAGGCCGCGACGAGATCGAGCGCCTTCTCGCGATTGGCCGGGTTGTAGTACCAGGCAAGGCCCTGGACGAAATCGTCGAGGAACGCGCGCAGCACCTCGGGCTTCTCGCGGATGAACTTGTCGGTCGCGACCTGGAATGCCACCGATGAAGGGCCAAAGGTGTCGCCGCCGGTGAACAAGGCGCGCAGGTCGCCCTTGGCGCTTTCGGCGGGCAGAAACGGGATGACCAGCACGCCGCAATCGACGCGCTTCTCGCGGATTGCAGGCGCAATGTTGGGAAACGTCACCTCGACGATCTGCACGTCGCGCCGCGGATCGAGACCTGCCTTCTTGAGCGCGACGCGCAGCACGAGATCGACCGCCGACCCGAATGCGTTGATCGCGACTTTCCTTCCCCTGAGATCGGCGACCGTCTTGATCGACGAATCCTTGAGAACGAAGAACGTGTTAGTGGCGAAACCCGGATGACCGTCCTGATAGATGTCCGAGATGATGCTGATGCCATCCGGCACGGCATCCTTGGCGATCGTTGTCGCGAACGCCGGCGACGACAGTGTTGCGATCTCAACCTGCCCGGCCGCCAGCAACTGCGCAGCCTCCGGAGAGCCGCGCGTGAAGGTCATGTCTAGCGTGTAGGCCTTGCCGTAATTCTTGAGCACATTCTGCTTGAGATAATCGAGCCAGATGATGGTCTCCATCTCGTTCGGGCCGATCCCGCCCCCCGTCGCATAACGAATCTTGACCGGCTCGGCCCGGGCAGCCCTGAACGGGGATGCGATCGCAAGCCCGGCCGCGGCCGCCGTCCCGGCGCGCAACACGGCGCGGCGCGATGGCAGCGCCCGCATGATCCTGGTCGACGTCATGGTCAAGTCCCTTCGATTGGCGCCAGCATTGCGTCCACGATACGCCAAATTGTGCGCGAAAACGATTGTGTGTAAGCACAGGCTTGGAACAGGATGCCGCACATGACCAAGAAGCGAATTCAGCCGGATGGACTGTTTCAACGCAAGCTCAAGGAGCACGTCCTCTACTCGCACGTCGTCGTGGCGGCGGGAAAGAACATGGTGTTCATCGCCGGGCAGTTGTCACGCAACAAGGACGGGCAGATCGTGGGCCCCGGCGACATGCGCACGCAGATCCGCCAGGTCGGCGACAATCTCCGCGTCGCACTCGCGGCAGCCGGTGCCCGTCCCGAGGATCTGGTCAAGACCACGACCTACGTGACCGACATCGACGAGTTCTTCAAGCATCCGGAGACGCGCGCGGAGATCTTTGGCCTGTCGCTGCCGACCAGCACGACGGTCGAGGTGCGCCGGCTATCGCATCCCGACCTGATGGTGGAGATCGAAGCGATCGCGATGATCGATTGAGGGCGGCGCACGGCCGACTTCGCGAGCGGCGCGCGTGACCGCGCCGGCGGACGCACGCTCGGGACGGATCAACCCGGGCGCGCGATCGAGCCGGCATGGACCTCGCCGAGCAGACGCAGGAATTCCTCGGCCCGCAATGGCTTGATGGCGATGCTCACGTCGTACTTGGAAATCGCGTCGATCACCTGCGAGCGGATGTCGCCGGTCAATACGATCGCCGGAATCTTCCTCGCCAAAACGGAACGCAGCGCCTTGACGCTCGCGGTGCCGTTCATGGACCCCGGAAGATTGTAATCGGTCACGACCAGGTCGGGCCTGACGCCTTTCTTGGTCACCAGGGCCACGGCTTCATTGCCGGTCGCCGCCAAGACTGCATGAATGCCGTATGACCGCAGCAGCGCGTCGAGCCCTCCGCGCACGAAGCTGTCATCCTCGATGAGGAGGATGGTGCCGTGGAAGGATGCAAGCGGCTCTTTGGCCGGCGCGTTGTGGCGACGCTCGGCATCCGGCACATCGCGCGCCATCGGAACGTCGGTCGAGAACACCGATCCCTTGCCGGGTGCCGAACGCACGTCGATCTTGTGGTCAAGCAGCTTTGCCAGTCGCTGAACGATGGCGAGGCCCAATCCGAAGCCGCCGAGCTGCTCGCCGCTCGTGCCCTGATAATGCTCCTCGAAGATGTGCGGAAGATGCTCGCCCATGATTCCGATGCCGCTGTCCCACACCTGAATGCGAACGCTGCCACCGGCGCGCCGGCACCCCACCAGAATCGCTCCGCGCTCGGTGAAGCGCAGCGCATTCGACAGCAGGTTACGGATCATCTCCTTGAGCATGCGCTGGTCGCTGCGGATCGTGACGGCGGAGCGGACGAGCCGCCACCTCAGTCCCTTCGCCTTGACCGCCTCGGCGAAATCGGCCTCGAGGGCATCGAACACCTCGTTGATCGGGAAGTCGCTCGTCGTGGGACTCACGATTCCCGACTCCAGCCGGTTGATGTCGAGCAGGCTGTTGAGCATGTCGGTCATGGTCTCGAGGGATTGACCGATTATCGCGAGCAGCCTGTGCGCCTCCCTGTCCTCGACGCAACGCGCCAGGGTTGCCTGCAGCAGCTTCACGGTCTGCAGGGGCTGGCGCAGGTCGTGGCTCGCGGCGGCGAGGAAAGCGGATTTCGCGCGATCGGCAAACTCCGCGGCCTTGCGCGCCGTCGCCAGCTCCTGTTCGACGCGCTTGCGCGCCGTGATGTCTAGCGTGAGGCCGCTGATGCGGACCAGCCGTCCGCCCACGTCGAATTCGCCCTTCGCGGTCTCCTCGAGCCACATTTCCTTGCCGTCGGGTTGCACGTGACGGAAGGTGACCGAATAGGACGGATTCGTCGGATCGACCCCGCGCACGCTCGCCTTGAAGGCCGCACGGTCATCGGGGTGAACGCGTTCGAGGAACTGCGTGCCCGTAAAGGTCTGCTGCGGATCGAAGCCCAGGATCGAGGCGGCATTCTGGCTTCGCTGCGAACGACCGCTGCCGGCTTCCCAATCGAAGGCCGTCACCTTTCCGGCCCGCAAGGCGTCCTGCAAGCGCACCTCGCTCTGCGCCAGACTCTCCATATCCTTGCGACGCTCGGCAAAGAGCGCCGCAAGGAAAAGACCGCAGAGCGAGAATGCCAGGATCTCGGCCTGGGCCGACAGAATGCGTTCGGCCTCTGGAATTCTCGGATCACTGAAAATGCCGGTGCTGAACGTGGTCGTCCACAGGATCGCGAGGGCCACGATGAACGTAACCGCGGCGGCGAAGACGGGCCGGCAGCGCGCCGAAACCCACAGCAGGAGCGGAATGAGCGAAGCGATCGCGAGTTCGCGCGCCCACGCAGTGGTCGCGGGAACGACCGACAGCCCGCACAGAGCCACCAGCACGGTCAGGGCCGCCGCGCCCTCGGCCGTTTCCCGACGTGGCGGCCGAAAGCGTGCCGCGGAGACGAGCCCGATCACGAGCGGCGCAACCGCGATGACGCCGATCGCGTCCGACGCGAACCAGTGATGCCATATGGTCAGCGCGGTCGCAGTCGATTTGTGAAACCAGATATAGCCCAGCGTCCCGCCGAAGCCGGACACTGCGGTGCCGAGGAGCACCGCGGCGAGCAGCCCCACCACACGACGCAGCCGCAGCAGCGGATTGGACGAACCGGAAAATCGATCGACAGCCGCCGCGACGAGAACCGCTTCGCCGGCGTTGCACGCCGCAAACACGATGGCGCTGGCAAGGTTACGATCGCCGAGCATGTTGGCCACGATGGTCGCGGCCATCGTGGCAACGACGACCGGCATCCGGCTGGTGCGCCCGAGGCCGATCAGCAGCCCCGACGATACGCCCGCGGCCGGCCAGAATACGGCGACGCCGTCCGGGCGGGTGAGCAGCGCGAGGCTCAAGCGCGCTGCCAGGAAATAGGCGATGCCGGCCGCAACCGCGACGCCGGCGAAACGCGCCCATGGCGGAAACGCCGCTGGCGTGTCCAGCTCGAAAACGGTCTTTCCCTGCACCCGATGCAGCATCGAGGAACGCGCCCGTCCTCGGCAAATTGGCGTCTTACGCCGGATCCGATCAGGCTCTCGCCGAAGCCGAGACCTGACTTAGCCCCCCAGCGCGGCTGCGCCGCTTGCAACCGTAGGGGGCGTCAGTAAACCTGTATTTAAGTGGCGGCACAAATGGGGCAAGACGCCCTTAAGGCCCTGTAGAGGATCGCGTGGCGCAAGCGCCGTCAAACCGCCTCGCGCGGCCCCGCTGGACGGTATCCCGTCGCCAGCACATAGAGCTCCGCCGAATCCGCGCGGCTCGCCGTCGGCTTGACGTGGCGCACCGTGGCGAAATCGCGCTTCAGTTCGGCGAGCAGCGTGCCCTCGGTGCCGCCTTGCAGCACCTTGCAGAGAAACGTGCCGTTCGGGCTCAAGACCTCGCGGGCGAACTGCGCGGCGGTCTCGGCCAGCGCCATGATCTTCAGGTGATCGGTCTTGCGGTGACCGGTCGCGTTCGCGGCCATGTCGGAGAGCACCACGTCGGCCGGGCCGCCGAGCAAGGCCTTGAGCCGATCGGGTGCCTGCGTGTCGAGGAAATCGAGATGCAGCACATCGACGCCCGCGACCGGCATCATCTCGAGAATGTCGATTGCCACCACGCGCCCGCGGCCATCCTCGGCGCCGACGCGCTTCGCCGCGACCTGGCTCCAGCCGCCCGGCGCCGCGCCGAGATCGACCACGCGGCCGCCGGCTTTGAGGAAGCGATACTTGTCATCCATCTCGATGATCTTGTAGGCGGCGCGCGAGCGCAATCCCTCGCGCTTGGCGCGCGCCACGTACGGATCGTTGAGCTGGCGGTCGAGCCACAGTTTTGAGGACAGCGAGCGCTTCTTGCCGCGCACCTGCACCTTGAGATCGCCCCTGCCCCGGTCGCTGCCGCGCGGGCTCATCGATCACCCCACACGCCATCGGCGCGCATCATCTGCACCAGCATGCCCTCGCGCAGGCCGCGGTCGGCGACGCGCAGCCGCTCGCACGGGAAGGCGCGGCGGATCGCCTCCAGGATGGCGCAACCCGCGAGCACGAGATCGGCGCGTTCGGGGCCGATGCACGGGTTGGCGACGCGTTCCTCATACGTCATGGCGAGCAGGCCCTCGACCACGTCGGTCACCTGGGTGTCGTCGAGCCAGCAGCCGTCGACGCGCCGACGGTCGTAGCG
This sequence comes from Xanthobacteraceae bacterium, assembly GCA_036491235.1. Taxonomy (GTDB): domain Bacteria; phylum Pseudomonadota; class Alphaproteobacteria; order Rhizobiales; family Xanthobacteraceae; genus JAVDCA01. The sequence continues at coordinate 8,330 of DASXCK010000347.1, forward strand.
CGGCAGCGCAAGATAGACGCCCGCGATCGTCGTCACGGTGCCGGACGTCCCGAGCAGGTGCATGCGCGCAAGATCGCCGCCATTCGTGCCGGCAAACTCCGCAATCCTTGTCGCGACTTCGTCGATCATCGCCTCGAATATGCCGCGGGTGACGTGGTGGCCGCCGTGCCGTTCCGCCAGCGTCACGACGCCGAGCGGGACCGACACCCAGCCCTCGATGCGTGGCGCCGGCGGGCCGCGGCGCGTCGGCACGCACGGCCCGAGCCGGACCAGCTCGGACGAGCCGCCGCCGATGTCGAACAGGATGACACCGTCAACGTCCGGATCCATCAGCGGCGTGCAGCCGGTCGCAGCGAGCGACGCTTCGGTCTTGCGATCGATGATTTCCAGGTCGAGCCCGACTTCGCCCAGAATGCGGGCGCGGAATTCATCGCCGTTCTCCGCCGCGCGGCACGCTTCGGTCGCGATCAGGCGGGCGCGGCCGGCGTGGCGGTGGCGCATCTTGTCGCGACAGACGCTCAGCGCCGAGACGGCGCGCTCGATCGCGGCGTCGCTGATGCGGCCCGACGCCGAGATACCCTCGCCGAGGCGGATGATGCGCGAAAATGCGTCGATCACCCGAAAGCCGTTGCCGGCCGGACGCGCTACCAGCAGGCGGCAATTGTTGGTGCCGAGGTCGAGCGCCGCATAGGTCGTGCGCGGCTCGCCGAACTCACGCGGCGAATCACCGTCGCCGTGCTGACGCGCATACGGGCCACGACCCCGCCGACCGCGATCAGGCCGCGGCCAATCGGGCGCAGGGTCGAGGCCACCCCCGGCCTCGTCTTCCATCAAGAACCTTCCCGCCGCGTCGGAGCCCGTCAGTCTCAACAATACGGCACGTGTTTCACCAGATCGGAGCCGAGTGTAACAGCGTCCCGCGGCAGTGCAACATGGCTGGCCTTCGGCCAGGGTTGGGCTCTCTCCTTGTCCGGGCACCCCCACTCGTCTATCCAAACGCTATATCCGTGCGCGGACCCACCATTAGCGCATGTTCCGGCGAAAGCCGCCCCGGACGCAATCCGGGGTGGATACGGTTCGCCGATAAGAGCATGCGCCGAATAGAGCGTGATGCGCCCATGAACCTCCGCAACGATCCGGCCGCTTTTTCGTCCGGCGTCGCCAGCATCGGCGAGCCGCTGCTGCGCAGCGAAGACCCCAAGCTCCTGCGCGGCGAAGGCCGCTACACGGACGACCTGCATCTCCCCCGACAGGCCTATTGCGTCATGGTGCGCAGCCGGCACGCCCATGGCACCATCCGCTCGATCAAGACCGATGCGGCCCGGGCGATGCCGGGCGTGCTCGCGGTCTACACCGGCGCCGACCTGACCGCCTACGGCCTGCTCAAATCGAGCTTGTCGTTCAAGAGCCGCGACGGCTCGGAAATGCGCCGCACCGGGCGGTCCGCGCTCACGAACGACAAGGTGCGCTATGTCGGCGATCCGATCGCATGCGTGATCGCCGAGACCGTCAACCAGGCGCGTGATGCCGCTGAGGCCGTCGAGATCGATATCGATCCGCTGCCAGCTGTCACCCACCCGCCGGTCGCGGCGGGAGAAGGCGCGCCGCAGCTCTACGAGGACGCGCCCGCCAACATGGCGCTCGATTTCCATTATGGCGACGCCGAAAAGGTCAAAGCCGCCTTCGCGGCCGCCGCACACGTCGCCAAGGTCGACCTCGTCAACAGCCGCGTTGTCGTCAACGCGATGGAACCGCGCGCCGCGATCGGCGACTTCGATGCGTCGAGCGGACGCTGGACGCTACGCGTCGGCTGCCAGGGCGTCATGGGAATGCGGGCGCAGCTCGCCTTCGTGCTCGGGACGACGACCGACAAGGTGCATGTGCTCACCGGCAACGTCGGCGGCTCGTTCGGCATGAAGGCGGCGGTTTATCCCGAATATGTCTGCTGCCTGCACGGTGCGCGCACCCTCGGCCGGCCGGTGAAATGGACCGACGAGCGCACGTCGAGCTTCATGTCGGACAATCACGGGCGCGATCACATGTATACGGTCGAGCTCGCGCTCGACAAAGAGGGACACTTTCTCGCGTTGCGGCTCACCGGATACGGCAATCTCGGCGCCTTCATGGGCACCATGGCGCCGCAGCCGGCGACGCTGAACATCGTGCGCAATGTCGCAAGCCTCTACCGCACGCCGCTGATCGAGGTGTCGACCCGCTGCGTCTTCACCAACACGACGTTCATCAACCCTTACCGCGGCGCCGGCCGGCCCGAGGGCAACTACTTCATGGAGCGGGTGATCGACGTCGCGGCGGCCGAAATGGGCATCGACCGCGCGACGCTGCGCAAGCGCAACCAGATCACACCGCGCGAGCTGCCTTACGCGGCCGCCTCGGGCCTTACCTACGACTCGGGCGACTTCCCTGCGGTGTTCAAGCAGGCGATCGAAGCCGCCGACGTGAAGGGCTTTGCGGCGCGCCGGCGTGAGTCGAAGAAGCGCGGCGTGCTGCGCGGCCTCGGCATCGGCAGCTATCTCGAGGTGACGGCCCCCGCCAACAAGGAGATGGGCGGCATCCGCTTCGAGCCGGACGGCACCGTCACGATCCTCACCGGCACGCTCGACTACGGCCAGGGGCACGCAACGCCGTTCGCGCAGGTGCTCAGCGCCACGCTCGACATCCCGTTCGATCGCATCCGTCTTCTGCAGGGCGACAGCGATCAGCTGCTCGCCGGCGGCGGCACCGGCGGCTCGCGCTCGGCGATGAATTCGGGCAGCGCCATCGTCGAGGCCTCGGCAAAAGTGGTCGAGCAAGGCAAGGCGATCGCCTCGCACATGCTCGAAACCGCGGCCGCGGACATCGAGTTCGCGGCCGGCCGCTTCACGGTCGCGGGCACCGATCGCAGCATCGGCATCATGGAGCTCGCCGACAAGCTGCGCGCCGGCGCCAAGCTGCCGCCCGACGCGCCGCAGTCGCTCGACGTCTCCCATGTCAGCAACGGCATGCCGTCGGCCTTCCCCAACGGCTGCCACGTCTGCGAGGTCGAGATCGATCCGCAGACCGGCGTGATCGAGGTGGTGAAGTACACCTCGGTCAACGATTTCGGCACGGTGATCAACCCGATGCTGGTCGAAGGCCAGATCCACGGCGGCGTCGTGCAGGGCATCGGTCAGGCCTACCTGGAGCGAACCGTCTACGACACGGAAGGCCAATTTCTCACCGGCTCGTTCATGGATTATTGCCTGCCGCGCGCCACCGACGCGCCGCCCTTCGTCACCATCCACCATCCCGTGCCGGCGAAGACCAATCCGCTCGGCGCCAAGGGCTGCGGCGAGGCGGGCTGCGCCGGCTCACTCACCTCGGTGACCAACGCAATCGTGGATGCACTGTCGGAGTTCGGCATCCGCAACATCAACATGCCGGCGACGCCCGAGAAAGTGTGGCAGGCGATCCAGGCCGCGAAGATGCATCAAATGTGAGCGTCATAGGGTGGGCAAAGGCGCCGTGCCCACGGTCTCACACGGCGCAATGGTGGGCACGCCTCGCTTTGCCCACCTACGCGTAGTGCCCCAGCACCCCGCCTGTGATCGCCGCAAGCACGACGACGAGCCACGGCGGCAGCTTCCACATCGCGAGCAAAAGAAACGCTGCGACGGCAACCGCGAAATCGACCGGCGCCATGATGGCGCTCGTGCACACCGGGCGATAGAGCGCCGCGAGCAGAAGGCCGACCACGGCGGCGTTGATGCCGCGCAAGGCCGCCTGCGCGCGCGGCGCGCTGCGCAGCGCCGCCCAGAACGGCAGCGCACCGAACACGAGCAGGAACGAGGGCAGAAAGACGGCGACGAGGCAGAGCGCCGCGCCGAGCCAGCCGTTCGGCTGCGTCTTCATCACGGCGCCGAGATAGGCCGCGAAGGTGAACAGCGGCCCGGGCACCGCCTGCGCGACGCCGTAGCCGGCGAGAAAGTCGTCGTTCGTCACCCAGCCGCGCGGCACGACCTCGGCCTGGAGCAGCGGCAGCACCACGTGACCGCCGCCGAACACGAGCGAGCCGGAGCGATAAAAGCTGTCGAACAGCGCGAGCGCCTGCGACGGCACGATCGCCGTCAGCGGCGGCAGACCCGCGAGCAGCGCGAAGAAAAGCGCGAGGCAGACGAGCGCGAATTTTTTACCGATCGGCACGTGCAGCGCCGAGCCAGCGGCCGCGGTCGCGTCGCGCAGCACGACGAGGCCGACGATGCTGCCGACCGCAATGGCGCCGATCTGCCCCCACACCGAGGGCACGGCCAGCACCACGATGGCGGCCATGATGGCGAGCGTTGCGCGCAGACGATCCGGACAAAGTGTGCGCGCCATTCCCCACACGGCCTGCGCGACCACGGCAACCGCCGCGATCATCAGGCCGTGCAGCCAGCCGGACCCGAGCGCACCTTGCAGCGTGCCGAGGCCGTAGGCGAACAGCCCCATGGCGATCGCCGAGGGCAGCGTGAACCCGGTCCAGGCCGCGAGCGCGCCCGGAATGCCGGCACGCAGCAGGCCGGTACCGATGCCGACCTGGCTCGACGCCGGCCCGGGCAGGAACTGGCAAAGCGCAACGAGGTCGACGAACGAACGCTCATCGAGCCAGCGGCGGCGCTCGACGAATTCAGCGCGGAAATAGCCGAGATGGGCGACTGGGCCGCCGAACGACGTGAGGCCGAGCTTGAGAAAAGCCGCCAGCACCTCGGGCCACCGGCCGGGCGCAGGCTTGGTCGGATCATCGACTTGGCTCATGGCCCATCCTCTGCCCCTCACCTGCCGATGCGCCGACATGCATTGCCCTTATAGCGCCGTCGCGGGACTGGGCTAAACTGGGTGTCCATCGTCCGGACATATGCGAGCACCATGGCGGAAACTTACATCTGCACGGCCTGCGGCACCCAATATGCACCGAGCGACAAGCCGCCGGCGCAATGCGCGATTTGCGAGGAGGAGCGGCAGTACGTGCCGGCCGCCGGGCAGAACTGGACCACGCTGAAATCGCTCGCGGCGCGGAGCTTCAATTGCTGGCGCGAGCACGAGCCGGGGGTGCTGGGCATCGGCACGCAGCCGACCTTCGCCATCGGCCAACGCGCGCTGCTGATCCGGACCCCGCACGGCAATGTGCTGTGGGACTGCGTCGCGATGCTCGACGACGCGACGGTGGCGCTGATCAAATCTCTCGGCGGACTTGCGGCGATCGGCATCTCGCATCCGCATTTCTACACCACCATGGTGGAATGGAGCCGCGCCTTCGGCGGCGTGCCCATCCATCTTCATGCGGCGGATCGCGACTGGATCATGCGGCCCGATCCGGCGATCAATCTGTGGGAGCGCGACACGCTTGCGATACTGCCGGACGTCACGCTGATCCGCGGCGGCGGGCATTTTCCCGGCGGCACGATGCTGCATTGGGCGAGGGGCGCGGGCGGACGCGGCGTGCTGTGCTCGTCCGACATCGCGACAGTGACCCCCGACCGCAAGTTCCTGTCCTTCATGTGGAGCTATCCGAACCTCATTCCGCTCTCCGCCCCGCAGGTCGAGGGCATTGCGGCGGCGCTTGCGCCATTCCGCTTCGACACTATCTACGGACATTATTTCGATCGCGTGATCCGCCACGACGGCGAGGCCGTGCTTAAGCGGTCGGTCGCGCGCTATCTCAAGGCCATCGAGGGCTGATTCCTGGAAGGAGTGACGCGATGAGCAAGGATCATCCGATCCGCATCGAACCCCACTCGAACCGCCTGCACGTGAAGCTCGGCGGCAAGACCGTGGTCGACACCACGCGCGCGCTGACGTTGTTCGAGGCCGCATATCCGGGCGTGCAATACGTGCCGCGCGAGGACGCCGACATGTCGCTGCTCGCGCGCACCGAGCACCACACGCATTGTCCTTATAAGGGCGATGCATCGTACTACTCGATTCATGCCGACGGCAAAGTCGTCGAGAACGCGGTGTGGACGTACGAGAAGCCGTTTCCCGGCGTCGAGCAGATCGGCGGGTACCTCGCGTTCTATCCCAACAAGGTCGAGATCACGGTGGAAAAGTGAAGGCAGGTTGGGCCGTAAGGTGGGCAAAGCGAAGCGTGCCCACCGTCGCGTCCGCGCGGGCACGGCGCTACGCGCCTTTGCCCACCCTACGCTCCGCTTTCGCGGATAATAACGCAGAATAGAAGTCACGCGCCGTCGTCTACGGCTCCTGCGAGTCCATCAGGATGAACGCGACGCGGCACGGGATCTTGCCGTGATTGATCCAGGCGTGGTTGGTCGCCTGCTGCACCACGACGTCGCCAGCCTTGAGATGCACGATGCTGTCGTCGAGCATCATGTCGATTTCACCCGACATGATGATCGCGTAGTCGATCGTGCGGGTGCGATGCATCATCGGGTGGCGCGGCGGCAGGCCGCGCTTGGGCGCATCGACGCCCGCGACCTTCATCATGGTGTCCATCGGCAGCTTCTCGATCTTCTCGGTCATCGGTACGAAGTCGACGATGCGGAAGATCGTGCCGCTCTTCGGCGGCTGCAGCCCGACCTTGATCTTGCCACGGTCCTCGGTCCAATTGAAATCGGCGGGAGCAGCCTGCGTCACCCATATCTCGCCGGCCGGATTGGGCGAGCGCATGCTCAGCAGCGGCAGCGCTTCATCGACCAGGGCGACAGACTTGCCGTCCTTGTTGATCGTCGTCACCACGCGGTGCACCGTCGGAGGTGGCGTCTTCTGCTGTCCCGCCGCGTAACCGGCCGCAACCAATGCGACCCCGCCGAGCGTCAATGCAAGCACATGCTTCATCTGGTCCTCCCTGGCTGACGCTTAACCGGCGGCCATCCTACGTGGCTTTTTGTCGCCCTGTCATGACGAAGCCGGACAGCGGTTCGCGCCATTATGCGGTTTCCTCTGCGGCGCCGCATGGTTAGGCTTGCGCCGCCATTCCACGCCCGCGGGGAAAATCGATGAGCCGGACTATTCGTACCTTGTTGTTGCTCGGTGCAGCGTTGGCTGCGTCGATCGCCGGCGCGAAAGCGCAGAGCTACCCCACGCGCCCGATCCACATCATCGCGCCCTACGCGCCCGGCGGCATCGCCGACATCGCGGCGCGCCTGATCGGACAGAAGCTGACCGACGCCTGGGGCCAGCAGGTCGTGGTGGAGAACCGGCCGGGCGCCAACGGCTTCCTCGGCGTCACCGCGGTGACGCGCGCGCAGCCGGACGGCTACACGCTGCTGGTTGCAACCGTGGGCGACGTGACGATCAACCCGTACCTGTTCAAGCACGTGCCCTACGACGTCGCGCACGACCTCGTGCCGATCACCATGCTGAGCGACACGCCGACCGTGCTCGCCGCCAACATCAATGCGCCGTACCATACCGTGGCCGACGTGATCGCCGACGGCAAGAAGAAGCCCGACAACGTCGCCATCGGCTCGCCCGGCATCGGCAGCGTCAATCAGCTCGCCTTTGAATGGATGGGCCTCGGCACCGGCATAAAATTCCTGCACGTGCCCTACAAGGGCGGCGCGCCCGCCGCGACCGCGCTGGCGGGCGGCGAGATCCCGCTCGCCGTGTTGGCGAGTTCCTCGGTCCGCCCGTTCCTGCAAAATAACCGCGTGCGCGTGCTGGCGATCACCACCGCCAAGCGCTCGGCCTTCAACCCCGAGTGGCCGACCCTGCAGGAAAGCGGCGTGCCCGACGTCAATATCTCGAACTGGACCGCGCTGATGGCGCCGGCCGGCACACCGCAGCCGATCATCGACAAGCTGCAGCAGGCGGTGACCGAGATCCTCAAGATGCCCGACATCGAGAAGCGCTTCGCGGCCGGCGGCGCCGTGACGCTGCCGACCACGGCGGCCGAGCTCACCGAGCGCATCAAGCATGATTCCGCGGCATTCAAGGTGATCCTCGACAAGGCGAACATTCACATCGAATGATGTTTGTATCGTCATGGCCGGGCATAGCCGTTCGAAGAACGGCGTCTCGTCGAGACGCCGTTGTCCCGGCCATCCACGTCTTGGCAAGAAGGAAAGACGTGGATGCCCGCATTCGCGGGCATGACGCGAGACGGAAATAACATCATGGACGTCTTCGAAGCGGTCGACTCGCGCATCGCGTGCCGCTGGTTCCTCGACAAGCCGGTCGACCCGGCAATCGTGCGCACGCTGATCGAGAAAGCGGCGCGTGCGGCTTCCGGCGGCAACCTGCAGCCGTGGCGCGTTTTCGCGCTTACCGGCGCCCCGCTTGCCGAGCTCAAGCGGCGGGTCGCGGCGCGCATTGCGGACCACGATCCGCGCCACGACGACGCCGAGTACCCGATCTACCCGAAGACCATGTGGGAGCCTTACCGATCGCGGCGCGAGGAGCATGGGGTTCAGCTCTATGGCGCGCTGGGCATCGCGCGCGGGGACGCGCAAGGCCGCCTCGATCAATACAAGCGCAATTTCGAGCTTTTCAATGCGCCGGTCGCCGTGTTCATCGCCATCGAGCGCAACCTCGGCCCCGGCCAATGGGCCGACTTGGGCGGCTACATCCATGCGCTCATGTTCCTCGCCCGCGGCGCCGGTCTCGACACCTGCCCGCAGGAGTCATGGGCACGCATGCACCAGACGGTGCGTGACTTTCTCGCCATCCCGCCCGACCACATGCTGTTTTGCGCCGTCGCGATCGGCTACGGCGACCGCTCGCACCCTGCCAACAGTTTTCGCTCACCACGCGCGCGTCTCGACGAGTTCTGCACATTCGTCGGATTCGAAGGAACCTGACGGCGAATTCGAAGTGACTCGCGCGATCTCGTGGGCAAAAATGCAGCCATGACCACCTGGACCGACCGCACCACGAGCTTCTGCGCGCGCTTCAACCTGCGCGCTCCCATCCTGCTTGCGCCGATGGCCGGCGCCTGCCCGCCGTCGCTCTCGATCGCGGTCGCCAATGCGGGCGGGCTCGGCTCGTGCGGCGCGCTGCTGATGCCGCCGGACGCCATCATGGCGTGGGCGAACGAGGTGCGCGCCGGCACCAACGGCGCGTTCCAGCTCAATTTGTGGATTCCCGACCCGCCACCGCGGCGCGACGCCGTGCACGAGGCGCGCCTGCGCGATTTCCTCGGCGGTTTCGGACCGCCGGTCGCCGCCGATGCGGCCGACGGCAAGCCGCTCGATTTCGCCGCGCAGTGCGAGGCGTTGTTCGCGGTCGGACCGCCGATCGTCTCCTCCGTCATGGGCGTCTACCCGCCGGAATTTGTCGCCCGGCTCAAGGCGCGCGGCATCGCGTACTTCGCGGTGGTTTCGACAGTCGCGGAGGCGCGCGCCGCCGAGGCGGCCGGCGCCGACGTGCTCGTCGCACAGGGCATGGAAGCCGGCGGCCATCGCGGCGCGTTCGATGCCGCGCAGGCTGAAAGCCGCCTCGTCGGCCTGTTCGCGCTGCTGCCCGCCGTCGTCGATGCCGTGAAGGCCCCGGTGGTCGCGACCGGGGGCATCGCGGACGGGCGCGGGGTTGCGGCCGCGCTCATGCTCGGCGCGAGCGCGGCGCAGATCGGTACCGGGTTTCTGCGCTGCCCGGAGGCGAAGCTGCCGGCCGCGTGGGCCGATGGCATCGGCCGGACGCCGCCCGAAGGCACCACGCTCAGCCGCGCCTTCAGCGGTCGCGCCGGCCGCGCCATCGCGACCGACTACACGCGCGCCGCCACTGCGCCCGATGCGCCGACGCCCGCCCCCTACCCGGTGCAACGCAGCCTCACGGCCGCGATGCGCACGGCAGCGACCAAGGCCGGCGATCTGCAGCGCATGCAGGCGTGGGCCGGCCAGTCCTCAGCGCTCGCGCGCGCCGAGCCTGCCGCAGCCGTGCTCGCGCGCATCTGGCAGGATGCGCAGGCACTGCTCGGCTAGCGGCGCGACTCGCTCGCTTAGCGTTACTGCGGCCCGAAGAAGCGCGAGCCCACCAGCACCACGATCCAAATCACGATGAATATGACGGCCGCGACAGCGACGACCGCCGGTCCGCCAACCACGTCCATGGCCATGGCCACCTCCCTGATTCGCCCTCTTTGGATCTGGGGCATTGGACGCATCCTAACCTATTCGCGGGCGTGGTTTGAGCCCCCTCCGCGTGCTA
>DASXCK010000348.1:0-5098 GCA_036491235.1 Xanthobacteraceae bacterium
GAGCGGCTTCCGTCCGACGTGATCGGCGACGGGCCGCGGCTGCGCCAGGTGCTGCTCAACCTCGCCGGCAATGCGGTGAAGTTCACCGAGCGCGGCGGCGTCGCCGTCGTCGCCGAACCCGGCAGCCGACCCGGCGAGATCGCGTTCACGGTCCGCGACACCGGCATCGGCATCGCGGCCGATGCACAGGCGCGCATCTTCGATGAGTTCGAGCAGGCGGACGGCGGCACGACGCGCCGGCACGGCGGCACCGGGCTCGGGCTCGCCATCTCGCAGCGTATCATCGAACGCATGGGCGCACGCATCGCGGTCGCAAGCACGCCGGGAGCGGGCTCGACCTTCGCGTTCACGGTCGCGTTGCCGGCGGTCGATCCGCCCGCAACGGTCACGGCCGCGCGGCCGCAGCTCGACGAGGCCGTGATGATCGTCGCGCCCGAGGCAAGCGTCGCCGCCGTGCTGCTGGCGCGGCGCATCATCGCCTGGGGTGGCCGCACCTGCGTACTGGCGGACCCGACGGTCGCGCTCGCACTGCTGCCCGAGCGTCACTGGAACACGATCGTCGTCGATCGCGCGCTGGGCGCGCAAGAGGCCGAGGCGCTCGCCCGCGCGGCCGCCCGCGACGCGACGCGACGCATCGTGCTGGTGACGCCGGAGAGCCGCGACGAGCTCGTGGCGCTGCGCGACGCCGGATTTACCGGCTATCTCGTGAAGCCGGTGCGGGCCGCGTCGCTGGCGGCGCGATTTGCGAGCGAGCCGCCGGCCTTCGAAGATACCGACGCCGGGCTGGACGAGCTCGCAGGCGGCAGTGTGGGCCGCCGCACCGACGCCGGCCTCGCAATCCTCGTCGCGGAGGACAACGAGATCAACGCGCTGCTCGCGCGCGCGCTGCTCGCGCGGCTCGGCCATCGTCCCACCATCGCGACGACCGGCACGCAGGCGATCGAATCCTGGCTCGCGGCGCGCGCGACGGACGAGCCCTATGATTTCGTGCTGATGGACGTGCACATGCCCGAGCTCGACGGCATCGCGGCCGCTCGCCGTATCCGCGAGATCGAGGCCGCCGGCAGCGCACCGCGCACGCCGATCGTGGCGTTGACCGCGAATGCCTACGGCGAGGATCGCGACGCCTGCCTTGCCGCCGGCATGGACGCGTTCCTGACCAAGCCGCTCGACCGCGAACGACTCGCCGAGCTGCTCGCCGCCGAACGCGCGACGATCGCGGCGTGAAATCGGCGTAACGGCGCCGAGAGGCTGCTCAGAGCTTCCGCAGGGCGACCTCGTCGACGCCGTGGCTCGCGCCCTTCTTGAGGATGAGATCGGCGCGCAGGCGGGTGGGCAGGATGTTCTCGTGCAGGTTGACGAGGTTGATGCGCGTCCAGATATCCGTCGCGGTCGCGGTCGCCTCGGCGTCGGTCAAATTGGAATAGCGGTGGAAGTAGGATTTCGGATCGCTGAAGGCGGTGCCGCGCAGGGTGAGAAAACGGGTCACGTACCAGCGCTTGAGCATTTCCTCATCGGCGTCGAGATAGACCGAGAAGTCGAAAAAGTCGGAGACGAACGGGATCGCCTCGCCATTCTTCGGCAGGCGCCCGGCCTGCAGCACGTTGAGGCCCTCGACGATCAGGATGTCGGGCCGGTCGATCTCGACCCAGTGGTTGGTCACCACGTCATAGATGAGGTGCGAGTAGATCGGCGCCCGCGCCGGCCGCCGTCCCGCCTTCACGTCATTGAGGAAGCGCAGCAGCGCGGGCAGGTCGTAGCTTTCCGGGAAGCCCTTGCGGTCCATCAGCCGCTCGCGCTCGAGGACCGCGTTCGGATGGAGGAAGCCGTCGGTGTTGATGAGGTCGACCTTCGGCACGTTGGGCCAGCGGGCGAGCAGCGCCTGCAGCACACGCGCGAGTGTCGACTTGCCGACCGCGACCGAGCCGCCGATGCCGATGATGTAGGGCATCTTGGCGTCTTCGGTACCAAGGAAGCGCTGCTGGGCGCGAAACAGCCGCTGCGTCGCGGCGACGTACATGGAGAGCAGGCGCGACAGCGGCAGGTAGATCTCCTCGACCTCGTTCATGTCGAGACGCTCGTGCATCGAGCGCAGCCGCGTCACCTCCTCGGGAGCGAGCGTCATCGGCGTGTCCTCACGCAGCGCCGCCCAGGCGGCGCGGGAGAACGTGGTGTAGGGCGAGAGCCCGTCGTCGACGCGCTGGTCCATGACCGATACTACGCTAAACCCGTCATGGCCGCAGACAGGCCCGGCCACGACGATGAAGATGACGAGCCTCGCACATTGCCTCAGCCGCCCTTGCGCGACGCCTTCTCGTCGAGTCCTGATTGCCGCGTGCGCCCGGCGAGCGTCGCTTCCACCTCGGCGAGGGTGATGCCGCGGGCGCGCAGCACCACCAGCAGGTGGTAGACCAAGTCGGCCGCCTCGCCGATCAGCCGCTCGCGATCCTCGCCGACCGCGGCAAGCGCGGTCTCGACCGCCTCCTCGCCCAGCTTCTTGGCGCACTGGGCAACACCGCGATCGAGCAGCTTGCGGGTATAGGACACCTCGGCGCTCGCGGTCGCACGTTCGGCGACGCGTTTCTCGAGATCGTGCAACGTGAAGCTTGCCATGCCGGTTTCTTAGCACCTCGCGCGCGGACCCGCGAGGCCGACGCGGCCTGAGCGTTAAGAGATGCGTTAAGGATCCAGCCGCATCGGCAGGCCGGCGGCGGCCATGTGCTGCTTGGCCTGGCGCACCGAATACTCACCGAAATGGAAGATCGAGGCGGCGAGCACGGCGGTCGCGTGCCCGTCGCGGATGCCCGCGACCATGTGATCGAGGTTGCCGACGCCGCCCGACGCGATCACCGGCACCGAGACCGCATCGGCGATCGCGCAGGTGAGCGCGATGTCAAAGCCCTGGCGAGTTCCGTCGCGGTCCATCGAGGTGAGCAGGATCTCGCCGGCGCCGAGCGCCACGACGTCGCGAGCGTACGCGATGGCGTCGATGCCGGTCGGCTTGCGGCCGCCGTGGGTAAAGATCTCCCAGCGGTCCGGCTCGCCGGGACCCGAGACCTTCTTGGCGTCGATCGCCACCACGATGCACTGGTCGCCGAATTTCTCCGCCGCCTCTTTGACGAACTGCCGGTTGCTCACCGCCGCCGTGTTGATCGACACCTTGTCGGCGCCGGCGCGCAAGAGCCCGCGGATGTCCTCGGTGGTGCGCACGCCGCCGCCGACCGTCACGGGCATGAAGCAGGCTTCGGCCGTGCGCCGCACGACGTCGAGCATGATGCCGCGGTTCTCGTGGCTCGCCGTGATGTCGAGGAAGGTGAGCTCGTCGGCGCCCGCCGCGTCATAGGCGATCGCCGCCTCGACCGGGTCGCCGGCGTCGCGCAGATCGACGAAGTTGATCCCTTTGACGACGCGGCCGTCTTTCACGTCGAGACAGGGAATGACGCGGACTTTGAACATCGGTGCGATCGGCAGGGCCGGCGTTTGCGCCGGTGGGTCCCGGCGCGAGCCGAGATAGCCCGACGCGCGCCTGGTGTCGACCACCGCCGTGGGCGGCCGACGCAGTTTAAGATCCGCCGTCCAAGGTCTTGAGACGCCTTCGAGTTCCTGGCTTGGGTTCAATCTGCTCAAAGGCCTTTGAGCCGTCTACTGGTATTTAGAAACCGTCACTTTCCCACGACTGTGAAGAACGCTTCCGGGCCGGCGGTGTTATGCTTGCGTTACGTCGGTCAAGCGCGATGCGATCCCGCTCGCTCCATTGCCGGCAGGGTCCCATCGCGGCCGCTTGATCCGACCAACAAGGATCAAGGAGGCACGCGCATGGCACAAGACCTGACCCGGGACCTCACCCGCGCCCACATCCTCGTTGGCGCGGGCGCCGCGCCCGCCGTCCCCGTCATCCGTCGCATCGGACCAGCCGACCTGCGCGATGCGTTGCGCCGCGGCTGGGACGATTTCACCGCGATGCCGACGCACGCGGTCTTCCTGTGCGCGATCTATCCGGTGGTCGGCATCGCGCTTGCGGGGCTGACGCTCGGCTTTGCGATCATCCCGCTGCTCTTCCCGCTCGCAGCCGGCTTCGCGCTGGTCGGGCCGCTCGCCGCCATCGGCCTCTACGAGCTGAGCCGCCGGCGCGAGGCGGGCGTCGACACCTGGGGGAGCGACGCGATCGACGTGCTGCGCTCGCCGTCGATCGGCGCCATCGTGGCGCTCGGCGTCCTGCTGCTGATTATCTTCACGGTGTGGATCGCGGCGGCGCGCGCGCTCTACATCGACAATTTCGGCTATGCGGCCCCGGCCTCGGCGACCGCGTTCATCCATGACGTGCTTACCACGCGCGCAGGCTGGAACCTGATCGCGTGGGGCAACGGCATCGGCTTCCTGTTCGCGGTCGTGACGCTCGCGATCAGCGTGGTGTCGTTCCCGCTGCTGCTCGACCGCGACGTCGGCGCATCGGTCGCGCTGCTCACCTCGGTCCGTGTGGTCGCCGCCAATCCGCTCACCATGGCGCTGTGGGGCCTGATCGTTGCGGCGCTGCTGGTGATCGGCTCGCTGCCGTTCTTCGTCGGCCTCGCGGTCGCGATGCCGGTGCTCGGGCACGCGACCTGGCACCTCTATCGCAAGGCGGTCGACCCCGATCCGAGCCCGCGCGCGGAATATGCGCCACAGCCGAAAGGCACGCGCTACGCCGCGGACTTCCCGGCCGTGCTGTGGCCGTGGTTCCGCGAGGATCGGTAGCTCGAATTTTTCGCGACGGTCCGATCGCGTTTGCCCGGCCGCGACATGGCCGGGCAAACGATGCTGCGCAAATTTTCCTCCGACCGATGTCACGGGGAGCCCGCCTGGTTCGTCTTGAAGACAGGACCGGGCGGCACCGGCAGTTCCAGCCGCCCCCCTCCAACGACGGAGACTTGAAGATGATCAGATGGTTCCTGCGGCGCCAGGTCGCCGCGTTCGAGCGCACCTGGAATTACGACACGAGCTACCTCCACGACCTGATCGACGCCGATCCGCGCGCCGCCATCGCGTTCGCCAAGGCGACCGGCCTCGGCAAATATCGCAAGGACATACCGGCGGCGCCGCTTTATGCCGCCGGGATCGT
>DASXCK010000349.1:0-14173 GCA_036491235.1 Xanthobacteraceae bacterium
AGATGATGAAGTAGCGCGGAACAAGCTTTTGTAGCCCGGATGAGGCGCGTAGCGCCGATATCCGGGGACGGAGGACCCGGATTCGTTTCGCTCGTGCGGGCCACGTCGCTGAGCCCTCCACCGTCATGCCCGCGCTTGTCGCGGGCATCCACGTCTTTCTTGGTGGCAGAAGACGTGGATGGCCGGGCATAGCGAGCGAAGCGACGCCGTTCTTCGAACGGCTATGCCCGGCCATGACGTATGATGATAGGGCCGGCTACTCCACCATCACGTGCTCGCCGTCGCGCGGGCGCCCGCTCTTCTTGAACACCATCAGCAGCGGAAGCACGGTGAGCGTCGCGATCATCAGGAGCTTGTAATCGTCGATATAGGCGATGATCTGCGCCTGCGTCGTGATCATCGCGTCGAGCGCGGCGCGGCCGGACGCCGTGAACGGGCTCCAGAACTGGACCACGGAAGGATTGTCGAAGGCGCGATTGACCGCGGTGACGTGCACCGCGATGTCGGCGTGGTTGATCTGGGTGTTGCGCGTGAGCAGCACGTTCACCACCGAGATGCCGACGCTCGAGCCGATGTTGCGCATGAGGCTGTAGATGCCGGCGCCCTCGGTGCGGCTTTCCGCCGGCAAGGTCGAAAGCGTCGCGGCGGAGAGCGGCACGAACAGGAAGCCGAGGCCGGCGCCCTGCACCAGCCCGACCAGCACGATCGTGGTCTGGGATACCGCGGGCGTCCAGCCAGTCATGACGTAGAACGACCACGCCGTCACGCCGAGGCCGAGGCCGAGCAGCAGGCGGGTGTCGACCCGTGCGACCAGGCGGCCGACAATGAGCATTGCCGCCATGGTGCCGACGCCGCGCGGCCCCATGACCAGCCCGGCCGTGAGCACCGGATAGTTCATCAGGTTCTGCAGGTAAGGCGGCTGTAGCGCCATCGAGGCGTAATAGGTGAGACCGACGATGACGATGAACAGGACGCCGGCCGTGAAGTTGCGGTCGCGGAATATCTTCGGATCGATGAACGGCTGCTTGGTCGTGAACGTGTGCACCAGGAAGAGGTAGAACGCCGAACCTGCGATCACCGCCTCGATGATGATCTCGCCCGAGCTGAACCAGTCGAGCAGCTCGCCGCGGTCGAGCATCATTTGCAGCGCCGCGATCCCGACACTGAGCGTGCCGAAGCCGAGCCAGTCGAGCTTGGCACCCGGCCGCTCGCCATAGTGCGGCAAAAACGTGCTCATGCCGACGAGGCCGGCGATGCCGATCGGCAGGTTGATGTAGAAGACGTAGCGCCAGCTCCAGTTCTCCGTGAGCCAGCCGCCGAGCACCGGGCCGAGCACCGGCCCGACCATCACGCCGACGCCGAACAGCGCCATCGCAAAGCCTTGCCGCTCTTTTGGGTAGATCGTGAACAGCACCGACTGCGACAGCGGCACCAGTGCGGCGCCGAACGCGCCCTGCAGCGCGCGGAAGAGCACGATCTGGGTCAGCGACTGGGCGAGGCCGCACAGCATCGAGGCGACCGTGAAGCCGGCCATCGAGACGAGGAAGAGGCGCTTGAGGCCGAAGCGGCTCGCGAGGTAGCCGGTCGGCGGTGTCATGATGGCGGCCGCGACGATGTAGGAGGTGAGCACCCAGGCGATCTGGTCCTGGCTCGCCGACACGCTGCCCTGCATGTACGGCAGCGCCACGTTGGCGATCGTCGTGTCCAGCGCCTGCATCAGGGTCGCGAGGATGACGCAGACCGTGATCGCAGTGCGGTTGATGGGCGTGTCGGTCGGCATTGTCTTGTTCAACTTCTTTGCGGTTCTTGCGCCGGCGTTCCTCCAGACGCGGGCGCTACCCTCCCGCCCGTTGGCGGGGAGGGTCGAGCGGCGCAGCGCACCTGCGGCGCGAGGGGTGGGAAGACTACGCTTGCTCCGAATTCGCGATCTGCGCGCATCAAGCTTGCTCCGAGCAAGTGGCGCCCCCCACCCCTAACCCTAACCCCTCCCCGCCACTTGCATTGCTCGCGGGGGGAAAGGAAACGAAACTCTGTGCTCGCTCACAACAAGTGCGGCAGGCCGCGCGCGTGGCCGGTATCGACCGCGGCCTCGACGCTCATGCCGGCGCGCAGCGGCGGCAGCTTCTTGTCGCTGGTGTCGACGCGGACACGCATCGGCACGCGCTGCACCACCTTGACCCAGTTGCCGCTCGTGTTCTGCGCCGGCAGCAGCGAGAACTCCTGCGCGGCGGCCGGGCTCACGCTCTGCACCGTGCCGTGCCATTGCACGCCCGGATAGGTGTCGACCGTGACGGTGACGGACTGGCCGGGCCGCACATAAGTGAGCTCGGTCTCTTTCGGATTGGCCTCGACCCACACGGCGTTGGTATCGACGAGATAGAAAGCGGTCGTCGATGCCGGCAGATACTTGCCGGGCGCGATCGACGGCACGCTGGTGACGATGCCGGCAAACGGCGCCCGCACGGTCGCATGGTCGAGTTGGCGCTGCGCCTCGTCGACCTGCGCCTTTGCCTGCCGATATTGCGGATGCTGGTCGGTCGCGATGTCCGCGTTGCCGCCCAGCCGGGCGAGTTGCACCTTCGCCTGCTGCTCGAGCGAGCCGAGCTTCGCCTTGTCGGTCTGCAGCGTGTAATTCGCCTGGTCGAAGGTCGCCTTCGGCGTCGCGGCGCTCTTGAGCAGCGCGGCGTCGCGGTCATAGGTGTCTGGTCGAGCGCGACCTGCGACTCCTGTGCCTTGATGTCCTGCAGCATGCGCTGGTAGTCCGCCTTCATCGCATCGATGCCGAGCGAGGTCTCCGCGAGGTTGGCCTTGGCGTTATCGAGGGCGATCTGAAACTGGTGCGGGTCGAGCCGGTAGAGCACCTGGCCCGCCGTGACCTGCTCATTGTCGGTGACGTCGACGTCCTGGACGATGCCCGAGACGTCGGTCGAGAGGCCCACTTTCTGCGCGTCCACATAGGCGTCGTCGGTCGACATGACCGCGCCGCCCATCGCGTACCAGGCGGCGCCGGCCACGAGGACGAGCGGCAGCAAGGCGAACAGCAGCGGCCGCAGCAGCCGACGCCGCCGCGACGCCAGCGCCTTGAGCACGACCGACGTATCCTCGCGCGGTGCCTCTTTGGCGCGTCGCGCCGTCGGCTCGGCTTGATTTTCCGCTATCGGCGCCTCGGGCGCCGGGCGTTGCAACTGGGTGACGTTAGGCATCGACAAGCTCCACCGCGGCAGCGGCGGTCCGCCGCTGCCTGATTACGTTCTCTTTCATTTGCTGTAGCCCGCTCGCCAGCGCGTCGATCTCGCTCGCGTCAACGCCCTCAGTCATCACGCGATAGAGCTTGACGCGGAATTGCTTGATCTCGCGCAGCACGGGCTCGGCCGCCGGCGTCACGCGCAGGCGCCAGATGCGTCGGTCGTCCGGATCGCTGCAGCGCTCGACGAGACCCTGCGCCTCGAGCCGATCGACGAGACGCGCCACTGTGATCGGGCTCGCCTCGGCGAGCACCGACAACTCGCTTTGCGACAGGTTCGGCCGGCGTTCCAGCCGCGACAGGATGATCCACTGCGCGCGTGTCATTCCGTGCTTGCGCGCCACCTGGTCCGAATAGGTCCGCATGTGGCGGGCGACGTCGCTGAGGACGATCAGAAGATCGCTGTCGGTTTTCGTTTTCGCGGGCATGGGTTTCGGTTGGTGGCCGCGCGGTGGGGGCGCTGGCGGTGAAAGTTCCTATGCCGCCATAATATAAGCTAGCTTATGAATTTGACAAGGGCCGCGTTTGCATATTCCAATGCGGGAACTCTCGTTTTTAAGATGTGCCGTGAGCGCCCCAGCTGACGGAGCACGCTATTTCGCCGATGTCGGCAAATGCGCATTGAACCCGGTCCCGGTCGGATCGGGCGTGAAGTCGATCGCGGCCTCGAAAGGCCTCCCGCAGTAGTCGATCGTCCAGATTTCATGCCACGCGTATGGACTGCGGCCCGGCATCACCTTCGGCTGTGGCTTGGCGTCGATCGAGACAACGCGCGTATCCACGACCAGCGCCGACTTGCAGCCTTTCACGTCGGCGCGGTTCGCCGCCACCGTCCCCGTCGCGAGGGCCGCAAGGGTCGCGTCTCGTTGCAACACCGGGTCGGCGCGCGTCGTTCCCCGGTAAAGCGGCACGAGGTCGACCGCGCCGCCTGCTTTCGCGATCGTAAGCACGTTGAGCTGCCGGCGGGTGCCGCAGGCGTCGGCGTTGAGGTGGACGATCCAGGCGCCGCTGCTGGGAAAATCACGACCATTCCTCTTCTCGAACGCGACCGGAGCCGCGATCCCGATGCCGACCTTTTCGTCGGCCGCTTTCACGTCGGCGCAATGGTCCGGCATGGCGGCCGCCTGTTTGCGGGCGCGGTTCCACACCGCGGCCTGATAGCCGGGATCGGAGATGAACTGCCGCAGCAGCGTGCTGGTGTCGGGCTGCTGCTGCGCCGATGCGGCGCCCGCAAAAAGGCCGCCGCCGAGGGCGAATAGACGCCCGAAATGTCGCAATGCGCCAACCACCCGCCATCCCGATGTTGCAAACCGCGCTGCCGGCGAATCTGGATCGCCAAATGGGCGCAAGTTGGACTTCGCCACGACACATCCAATGGAATGCCGAGCGCCGCTTTCAGGCGCATCGACGTGCCGCTTGTTCTTGCACGGTTGCTTCATTCGTTTTACGCGCCGAATGGGGATGCAGCGCGTGCGCGCCGCGTCTCCGGTCGCGTTTGGCTCGCGTCATCTCGATTTGCTGGACCGCTTTTGGCAGAACAAAGCCAACGCGGATAACTCAATGGTTTCAAGCGAGCGCACGGCAGCAGTGGCGCGTCGCGTGCGTTGCGCTGGCTTTGTCCTGATCTCGTCTGGAGCCGGCTCGGCAAAACGCAGATTGAACCCAACGCACGAAAGCGCAGTGATTCCAGTCGTCTATCTCATCCTGCTAATGCGCTCGCTGCGATGTTGACCATCAGCGCCAGCAGGCTCGTGTTGAAGAAGAACGACAGCACGCCGTGTGCCGCGACGGTGCGACGGATCGATTTCGCCGTCACGGCGACATCGGACACCTGCGACGTCATGCCGATGACGAAGGAGAAATAGATGAAGTCCCAGTAGTCGGGCTGGTCCTTGCTCGGAAAGGCAAGCCCGCCGTCTTTCGAGCGCGCCTCGATGTAGAACTCGTGAGCGTAATGCAGCGCGAAGATGATGTGCGTAAACGCCCACGAGAGCGCGATGGTCGCGACCGCGAGCGCGAGATGCGCCGGCTGGTGGCCGGTCTCCTTGGTGCTGAGTTGCGCCACGATGGCGCCGAGGCTGGCGAGCGCCGCGCCGGCGGTCAGCGCCAGGAAAACGAAGCGGTCCTCGTCGAGCAGCATAGCGCGGCGGCGGATGCGCGCGACGTCTGCGTTGGTCATCGCCATGATAGCGAACACGATGTAGACCGCGACGCCGGTATTCCAGGCGATGAGGAGCCGCAACGCCAGCTGCCAGGCGGCCGGCAGCGCGACGCCGACGATCGCGCCGAGGGCCGCGGCGATGAAAAGCCGCGGTCGCGCCCGCACGCTGCGCACGACCCGCGGCAGCTTGCGCGGCGCGGCGCCCGGCTTCGGCGATCCCGAGGTGCGCTGATCGCTCATTTTTCGCGCTGCCAGGTCACGATGACGCGCACCACTTTGCCGGCGAGATTGGGATGCGGCATCGCGGGGCTCTCGATATGCAGGAGATCGCCCTCGAAACGGATGAAGCGGGTCTGCTCGCCGCCCACCCAGGCCTCGTTCCACGCCACCTCGACCTTGGTGGTCACCTTGCCATCCGCGACCCGGTAGCGGCCCGCGTACGAGATCATGGTGCGCAGCGCCTGCGCGCGCTCCGCATCGGTCTTGGGCACCTTACGCCCCTCGGCGGTCACCAGCGCGAGCCAGTGGCCGTCGGGCGTTGCGATCTGGTAGCCGTGCGGGTGCTCGCCATAGATCGGCGTACGCTCCTTGGTCTGCTGGTCTTCGTAGACGACCGAGACGAGCTTCCAGACGCCGACGATGTTCTGCCGGTCGCTCGCATCGTCGGCGTGTGCGGGGAGCGCGGCCGGCATGAGCGCGAGCCAGAGGCCGATGAGGATCCTGCGCATGCGGCGTTGTCTCCGTTCCTTGTGGTCGTCGAGTGCCGCCCTATGATGCGGGGTCGCGGCGAGGGCGGGCAAGCCCGTATGTGCATGTGGATGGAGCGCTGATCCTGTGGCCGGGCGGTTCGGCTTCCGCAACAGGCGGGCGTTCGGCGGTGGTGGCATCGTCCGCGCCGGCTTGCTTGCGCTCGCCGTCGTCATCGTCATTCCTTATCTGTTGGTGCCGCTCTATCGTTTCGTCGATCCGGTCTCGACCCTCATGC
The DNA here is from genome assembly GCA_036491235.1 of Xanthobacteraceae bacterium. Lineage (GTDB taxonomy): Bacteria > Pseudomonadota > Alphaproteobacteria > Rhizobiales > Xanthobacteraceae > JAVDCA01. The sequence goes on from DASXCK010000349.1 coordinate 6,391, forward strand.
TCTGGCGCTGGGCGAGCGGCGCGCGCGTCGAGCGCCGCTGGGCTCCGCTCGACCACATCGCGCCGGCGCTGCGGCTCGCCGTGATCGCGGCTGAGGACGATCGCTTCTGCAGTCATCACGGCGTCGACTTCACCGAGCTGCACGGCGTCATCGGCGGGATCGAGGACGTCAACGACCTCGCCGAGGTGCGCGGCGGCTCGACCATCACGCAGCAGACGGCGAAGAACCTGTTTCTCTGGCAGGGTCGCAGCTTCGTGCGCAAGGCGCTGGAATTTCCGCTCGCCCTGTGGATCGACTTCGTGCTGCCGAAGCGGCGCGTGTTGGAGATCTATCTCAATATCGCCGAATGGGGCCCGAACGGCGAGTTCGGCATCGAGGCGGCGGCGCGGCGCGCCTTCAACAGGAAGGCGGCCGACCTCAACACGCGCGAGGCGGCGCTGCTCGCCGCCAGCCTGCCGAACCCGCATCGGCGCGATCCGCACGCGCCCAAGCCCGGTCTGCGCCGGCTTGCCGGCCTCTACCAGGGCCGCATGGCGCGCTCGCCCACGATCGGTGCCTGTGTGCGCAGCGGCCATGGCCGCGAGGCTCGTTTCCGGACGTTGACGTATGTCGGCGCGAGTTCGCCCCGTCGCACAATTCTTGGGCGAGCGCAGGAGTTGCTGCTTCCCTTCGATTTCAGCGCGCCGCGGAACCGGGACACTAGCGTCCACCGGGCGCTTCCTTTATAAGCCCGGCTTCAGCACCAAACCTACCCGCGAGGCGCCCGGCGCCCGCGAAATAGTGCAAGGAGAACAATACCATGGCGGTGCCTCGAAAAAAGACCACACCGTCGCGCCGCGGCATGCGGCGCTCGGCCGACGCGCTCAAGGCGCCCACCTACGTGGAAGACAAGGATTCGGGTGAACTGCGCCGCCCGCACCATATCGATCTGAAGACCGGCATGTATCGCGGTCGCCAGGTGCTCAAGGCCAAGACTGAGGTCTAAGCGCTGGGATTTGAGCGCGGAAGCGACGCCGTGCCATACGCGCGGCAGCAGACGATAGGCTATGTGCATTCGCGGCGATGCAGCATGCGTCGCCGCGAAACTGCGTTTGATGAGCACCTGCTCGTACGGGCGCGCCATATCTACCTCGCCGGTACATGCGCTAGGTTGGCGCGAGGGAATGCCGGCGGCGCGGCGATGCGCGGCTGGATGACGGGGAAGCTGCGATGCTCGGAATTCCACTGCTGATCATTCCGTTCGCGGTCTACAACATGCTCGCCTTCCTGCTCAGTCTCGATTGGACGAAGCAGATGGGTTCGATCCAGATGGTCTCGGGTACGCCCTTGGCGCTCACCTACGGCGAAATCCTGATCGTGGCGTCGATCATTTTCCTGTACATCGAGATGCTCAAGGCGACGCGGGTCACCAGCCGCACCATCGTCGATCATATGCTTTCCACCGTGCTCTTCATCGCCATGCTCATCGAGTTCCTGCTGGTGCAGAAAGCCGCGACCGGCACCTTCTTTCTGCTTCTCGTCATCAGCTTCATCGACATGATCGGCGGCTTCACGATCTCGATCCGCAGTGCCCGACGCGAGGTCACCGTTGAAGGCGTCGAGAAGGTGGCTGCGTGATCGACGTTTCCTCGTTCCCCGTATGCCCGTCATGACCCGCGATTTTCATCTTCCCGGCCGCTCGCCGGTCTACGCCGCCGACGGCATGGTGGCGACCTCGCATCCGCTCGCGAGCGCGGCCGCGCTGGAAACGCTGCGCGCCGGCGGCACCGCAGCCGACGCCGCCGTCACGGCCGTTGCGGCGCTGGGCGTGCTCGAGCCGCACATGACCGGAATCGGCGGGGACTGCTTCTGCCTCGTCGCGAAAGCCGGCGCGCCGCTCTGGGGCTACAATGGCTCGGGACGCTCGGGCGCTGCGGCGCGGGCGGAGCCGTTGTTCGCGCAAGGCATCAGAGCCATCGCGGCCGACTCGATTCATTCCGTGACGGTGCCGGGCGCGATCGAGGCGTGGGATGTGATCCTGCGCGCGCACGGCCGCTTCGGGCTCGACCGCGCGCTTGCGCCGGCGATCCGCTATGCCGAGGAGGGCGCGCCGGTCGCGCCGCGCGTCGCCTTCGATTGGGAAGGTGCTGTCGAGCGCCTCAAGCGCGATCCGGGCGCGACGCGGCATTTCCTCGTCGGCAGCCGCGCGCCGCTCGCCGGCGACCGGATGAAGAACTCCGCGCTCGCCGCCGTGATGCGCGCCGTCGCGTCCAATGGGCCGAAGGCGTTCTATCAAGGCGAGCCTGCCGAGGACATCGTCGCGACGGTCAAGCCGCACGGCTCATACCTCACTGTCGAGGACTTCGCACGTCATCGCGGCGAGGTCGCCGAGCCGATCACGTCGAACTACCGCGGCCTCGACGTGGTGGAATTGCCGCCGAACGGGCAGGGGCTCGCGGCGCTGGTGCTGCTGAACATCCTCGAGCGCTTCGACCTCGCCGCCCTCGATCCGAACAGCGCTGAACGGCTGCATATCGAGCTCGAGGCGGCGCGGCTCGCCTATGCGATACGCGACACGCACATCGCCGATCCGGCCTTCATGCGCACGTCGGTGCCGGCGCTGCTCGACAAGGCGTTCGCGCGTTCGCTCGCCGACCGCATCGACCGCCAGAAGCGTGTGGCGCTGCCGTTGGCCCCGACGCCCGGCAGCCACACGGTGCTGGTCACGGTGGTCGATCGCGACCGCACCGCGGTCACCATCATCAATTCGCTGTTCGCGACTTTCGGCGTCGGCATCGCGACCGAGAAGACCGGCATCATGCTGCACAACCGCGGCCACGGCTTCATCGTCGATCCCGCACATCCGAACTCGTTCGGTCCGTCGAAGCGTCCGATGCACACCATCATCCCGGCGCTCGGCTTGCGCGATGGGCGTTGCGATCTGGCGTTCGGCGTCATGGGCGGCCATTATCAGGCGGTGGGACACGCCCATTTCGTGTCGAACCTCGTCGACTACGGCATGGACCTGCAGTCGGCACTGGAGAGCCCGCGCGTCTTCTTCCTCGGCGAGAAGACCGAAGTGGAGCGCGGCGTGCCGCCGGCCTCGGTCGAGGGGCTGAAGGCGCGCGGCCACGACGTGATCACGCGTCCGTCGCCGCTCGGCGGCGGTCAGTCGATCCGCATCGATTGGGAGCGTGGCGTGCTGATCGGCGCGTCCGACCATCGCAAGGACGGCCTCGCGATCGGCTATTGACCGAGCCAGACTTCACATAACGCGGAAGAGCCGCAGGCCGGCCGGCACGGCAGGCTCGGCGTTTGCGGCCGCGTAGGCCATGGTCGCAACCTCGGGCTCGGCGCGACGGCGCTCGCGGGTCTGCGGAACCTTCTGATCGGTCGCGATGAGATGGGCCAAAAACCGCGCGTCCGGATGCGTGCGCAGCGGGGCCTCGCCCGCGGGCACCGCCTGTAGCGCGATCAGCGAGCGGCTGCTTGACATCTTGGGCTCGCGCGGCGACGGCAGGTCCTGCCGCGGCGTGCCGCCTGCGGCCCCGATCATGCTCGTCGCACTGATGCCGGCGATGGGAGTCATCCGCTTCCCCTGTCTCGATCCGGCACATTGCCGCGACTCTCGACCGGTGCGTCGCAAGCACTATGCCCATCGGGTTGCGCCGGCGCAATTATGCTTAATCTTCCGGGGATATACTTACCGCCACCGGGATTTTGCTGATTGTTTAGCTTTCTTCGATAGGTTGGCGGCCTTCCGCACCTGCTTCCGACCGTGCTCGTCCGCATGAGCCGTCGCTTAAGGACACGCCGTGACCCGAATCGAGACGACGGCCGATCATCTTGACGCCGGGCACCAACCCGCCTTTGCGGCGACTGAGGCCCTCGCCGCGATCGGCGCAGTGCCCTACTCGTGGAGTATCGACAGCGATGCGCTCGCCTGGGGCGCCAACGCGGCCGACGTGCTCAGGGTGAGCGATCCGCGCCTGATCGCGAGCGGGCGCGCCTTCGCCAAGCTGCTCGATCACGACACCGTGCAGTCCCGTTTCGACGCGATCATGCGCACCAGCGCGGCCGACAAGGGCGCCGGCGTTCCCTATCAGGTCCAGTACGGCCTGCGGCCCAAGCCCGGCACCGACGCCAAGTTGTGGATCGAGGATGTCGGCCGCTGGTTCGCGGGCGTGGACGGCAAGCCGGCGCGCGCGCTCGGCGTCGTGCGCGTCATCGACGAGCGGCGCGCCCAGGAGGATCGGCTCTCCTACCTGTCGCGTTTCGACGGACTCACCGGCGAGCTCAACCGTTGGCACCTCACCGACGTGCTGTCGTCCGCGCTCGGCGACGCGATCCGCAACCGCGGCTCCTGCGCGTTCCTGATCGTCGCGATCGACAACCTCTCACGCGTCAACGAGGCCTACGGGTTCGATGTCGCCGACGAGGTCATCGCGGCGGTCGCCAAGCGCCTGCGCGCCAAGATGCGCGGCGGCGACTCGGTCGGCCGCTACTCCGGCAACAAGTTCGGCGTGGTGCTCAAGAGCTGCACGCCCGACGACATCGCCACTGCGGCCGAGCGCCTGCTCGCCGGGATGCGCGACGACGTGGTGCAGACGCAGGCCGGTCCGGTCGCCGTCACGGCGACGATCGGCGGCGTCAATGCGCCGCGGCACGCCCGCACACTGCAGGAGGTACTGGCGCGGGCGCGGGAAGCGCTCGATGCCGCCAAGGCGACGCGGCGCGGCTCGTTCAACGCCTACCGTCCCAATTTCGAGCGCGAGGCGCTGCGCCGGCAGAACGTGCGCTCGAGCGACGAGATCGTGCGCGCGCTCAATGAGAATTGCATTGAAGTCGCGTTCGAACCGGTGGTCGCGACCGCCTCGCGCGTGCCCGCCTTCTACGAGTGCCTGATGCGCATCCGCCGTGCCGACGGCGGCATCATCGAGGCCGCCGATGTCGTCCCGCTCGCCGAGCGCCTCGGTCTCGTGCGCCTGATCGACCACCGCATGCTAGACCTCGTGATCGGCGGGCTTTCCGACATGCCGCTCCTCGAGGCGACCCTCAACGTTTCCGCCGCGTCGACCGTCGATCCCGACTGGTGGGCGGCGTTGACCGCGGCGCTGCGCATAAATCCCTCCGCCGCGAAACGCTTGACGCTCGACATCGCCGAACAGACCGCGATCCAGGATCTCGACGGGACGCGCGGCTTCATCGCGCGCGCGAAGGATCTCGGCTGCCGCATCGCCATCGACGATTTCGGCGCCGGCTACGCCTCGTTCCGCAACCTGCGCCAACTCGGCGTCGATCTCGTCAAGATCGACGGCGCCGTGCAGAACCTCGCGCGATCGGAGGACGATCGCGCCTTGGTGCGTACGCTGATCGATCTTGCACGGCGCCTCGGCCTCGCGACGGTCGCCAAATGGGTGCAGGATGAGGCGGCGGCGGCGCTTCTTGCCGACTGGGGCTGCGACTATCTGCAGGGCCGGTTGATCGGGCTGGGCACGCTCCAGCGGCCGTGGGCAGCGCAAAGCAGCGCTGCCTGACTCCCCGTAATGCGCGGGCCAGCAAGCCCGGCCATGACGAGTGAATTTCGTTTAGTCGCCGGATAGGCGGCTGATCGGTCAGGTATTGCCTTTGTCGGTCAGACGGTCGAGGCGCTTCTGCATCTCTTCCATCTGCTTCTTCATTTCGTCGATCGTGTCAGTGCTGCGTGCCGGCTTTTCGGGGTCGGCGGCAGCCGATGCGGCCGACTGACCCTCGCGGCGTGCGAACGGCGCGAACATGGCCCCGAAGGTGCGCTGGAACACCTCCATGTTCCGCCGTGCCATGTCCTCGAGCGGGCCGAAGCCGCTCACCCCGAAGGCCTGTGCCATCTGGTCGCGGAACTTGCCCTGTTCGCGCGTGAGATTTTCGATCGATACCTCGAGATAGTGCGGCACCAGCATCTGCATGCTGTCGCCGTAGAAGCGGATGAGCTGACGCAGGAAGGCGATCGGCAGCAGGTTCTGCCCTTCCTTGTTCTCTTGCTCGAAGATGATCTGGGTGAGCACCGAACGGGTGATGTCCTCGCTGGTCTTGGCGTCGTAGACCACGAAATCGTCGCCCGCCTTCACCATCGCGGCGAGGTCTTCGAGCGTCACATACGTGCTCGTCCCCGTGTTGTAGAGCCGCCGGTTGGCGTACTTCTTGATGATGACCGGTTCGTCGGATTTAGCCATGAGCGCACGCTTGCCGATGATCTGCTCGAGGAGCGAAGACGTCGTGTCGGTGCCGCCGCCGGGTCGAGGACCGCCTTGCGGCGGGTATCCGGCGGTATCATTTTTCAAAATAGGCGGTTTTCGCCCCCACGGCTATCATTTTTGTGGCATGCGTCGCGGCCGCCCGTCCATGCCGGTACTGACGTGGATCATGGGGCCGGGGCGCCCATATAGAGTGGGTCCCATTGAAATGCCGGGGCCTGCCGGGCTATCGAGGGGCAACAAGCGGTCAGCGACGAGGCCAGGTACGCCGCACGACGCGAGCCGAGAAACCCCTGGACTAGGAGTTCGATCATGCAGGACGACATCGTCATCGTCAGCGCGGCGCGCACGCCGGTCGGCGCATTCAACGGGGCCTTTGCCAATCTGCCGGCCCATGAACTCGGCAAGATCGCGATCAAGGCCGCGCTGGAGCGCGCTGGCGTCGCGGGCCGCGATGTCTCGGAAGTCATCATGGGCCAGATCCTGTCGGCCGGGCAGGGGCAGAACCCTGCGCGCCAGGCCTCGATCGCGGCCGGCATTCCGGTCGAGAGCCCGGCCTGGGGCGTGAACCAGCTGTGCGGCTCGGGCCTGCGCACCGTCGCGCTCGGCTATCAGGCGATCCTCAACGGCGACAGCGAGATCGTGGTCGCGGGCGGCCAGGAGTCGATGAGCATGGCGCCGCACTGCGCCTATCTGCGCGGCGGCGTGAAGATGGGCAACTTCGACATGGTCGACACCATGATCAAGGACGGCCTGTGGGATGCCTTCAACGGCTATCACATGGGCACGACGGCCGAGAACGTCGCCAAGCAGTACCAGATCACGCGCCAGCAGCAGGACACGTTCGCGGTGTCTTCGCAGAACAAGGCCGAGGCGGCGCAGAAGGCCGGCAAGTTCAAGGACGAGATCACGCCCGTGACGATCAAGAGCCGCAAGGGCGACATCGTGGTCGACACCGACGAGTATCCGAAGTCGGGCGTCACGATGGACTCGGTCGCGAAGGTGCGTCCGGCCTTCGACAAGGAAGGCACCGTCACGGCCGCCAACGCCTCGGGCATCAATGACGGCGCCGCCGCCCTCGTCCTGATGAAGGCGAGCGAGGCAGCGAAGCGCGGCAAGACCCCGCTCGCGCGCATCGTTTCCTGGGCGCATGCGGGCGTCGATCCCGCGATCATGGGCACCGGCCCAATCCCGTCCTCGCGTGCCGCGCTCAAGAAGGCCGGCTGGAAGATCGAGGACCTCGACCTGATCGAGGCGAATGAGGCCTTCGCGGCGCAGGCTTGCGCGGTGAACAAGGACCTCGGCTGGGACACCACGAAAGTAAACGTGAACGGCGGCGCGATCGCGATCGGTCATCCGATCGGCGCCTCCGGCGCGCGCGTGCTGGTGACGCTGCTGCACGAGATGCAGAAGCGCAACAGCAAGAAAGGCCTGGCCACGCTGTGCATCGGCGGCGGCATGGGCATCGCGATGTGTGTGGAGCGATAGCGACCGGGTGCTGACGGAGACGACGACGGAATCGGAACGAATTCCGTCGTCAGTCTTTGATCTTTGAATTAACCGGCGTTGAA
>DASXCK010000350.1:0-9799 GCA_036491235.1 Xanthobacteraceae bacterium
CTCGCTGCGCCCGGCCGACCCCTACGCGCGCGCCATGATGCGGCTATGGGTCTACAATTCCGAGGAGATGGCGCACTGGAACGTCAATGTGTGCTCGCACAACCTGCGCCACGCCAAGCGCATGGAGCAGCGCTACTCCAAGGAGGAGTTGCTGCGTGCCGCCGACCAATGCAGCAATCCGATGATCGCGCTGCGGCTCAAACGCCGGCTTGACGTGGGCGTCTCGGTCGAGGAGGAGGAAGAGGCCTACGCCAAGCTCGACTACATGCTCAAGCAGATGGAGGAGCGGCTCACCGACGGGCCGTGGCTCGCCGGCAAGACCTTCTCGCTCGCCGATGTCGCCATGGCGCCGATGATCAACCGCATCGAGGTACTGGCGCGGCCCGAGATGATTGCACCGGCACGCCGGCCGCGCATCGCCGACTGGTGGCAGCGCATTCAGGCGCGACCGGGCATCCAGGAAGCCTTCGCGTTCAAGAATCCGGATCAGAGCGATCCCGTGAAGCGGTAGGCAACGCCCGCGCTATCAATGGCGAAGGCGCCTCGTCCGCCGACAGCGCGGCGCCATCAGCGCAGCAGGATCTGAAAGCCAGCGACCACGAGCTCCAGCGCGATCAACGCGACGATGATGATCTCGAGCCGTAGCGAGCGCCGGGTGTCGATGATGTCGGTCAAGACCTCGGCGGTCTCGGCGATCACCGAAAGCTTGCGCGACAGCGCTTCGGCGCGCTCCTTGAGCTCGTATTCATCCTGCAAGCGGGTGGTGAGGCGTTCGAGATCCGGCCGATCCCACACGAGATCGGGCTTCTCGGTAACCGCGACGCGGCCCGACACGCGATGCTGCACCAAGAGCGCATTGCCGATGTGCTTGAGGATGGCGCGGCGACCGCCGGAGCTGCGGCCCTTCTCGGCGAGCTGACGCGCGAAGGGCTCGACCAGCTCGAACACGGCGGACACCTCGCGCTCATCGCGTGCCAGCACCACGCTCTTGGCGAGCGCGTCGGCGATGACGATGAGATGCTCGGGCGTGAGCGCCTTGAGGGTGATCGGACCACCCGGAAGAATCTGATCGTCCTTGGCGGCGTCGATCGCGACGAAAGCGGTCTCTTCCTCGGACGTGCCGACGGCGCGGCTCACGCGCGGCCGCAATTCGCGCAGCACCTCGTCGTCCTGCGCCGGCGTAAGTCCGATGAGGACAGCGACGCCGTAGCGAAACAAGGTGACGAAGCCGTCGGCGCCAAACCGATAGGTCAGCGGCGCCGGGCACACCACCTGCGCCGGGTCGATGCCGGCGGTGTTGATGCGATCGCCAAGCAGCAGCGCGCGGGCCCGCCGCGGCGATCGGGCGGGAGGCGCGGGTTCGGCCATCGGTCAGGCCGGAGGCATCGGATCTAGGCGAACCGCTCGCGCGACCGTTCCCGCGCCTTGATCGCTTCGACCTCGCGGTTGCGCGGCGCGCTCGTGGTCGACAGATCGTGCAGCAGGCGACGGGCGACGTCAGCGACCTCGTCGACGGCGCGCTGGAACGCCGCCTCGTTGGCCTTCGAGGGGTGCGCAAAGCCGGAGAGCTTGCGCACGAACTGGAGGGCCGAGGCGCGGATTTCGTCCTCGGTCGCGGGCGGCTCGAAATTGAACAGGGTGCGGATATTGCGGCACATCGGGTCGGCCTCCGGTTGCTCTCCGGAATGTAGGCCGAAATCACGCCGGCACCCGGGCGGTACACGAAAAAGCCCGCCGATCAGCATCTAAAATGCTGATTCAGCGGGCTTTTTTATTTGGTTGCGGGAGGTGGATTTGAACCACCGACTTTCAGGTTATGAGCCTGACGGGGTGCGGCACTCTCCCACTCCGCAGCGGATTTTTCTTTAGATAACACAGACGCTTAGCGTTTGGCTAGGGATGTGCATCGTCGCCAACGGCGATTTTGGGCCTATTTTGGGCCCAACAGCGCGGCCACCTCACGGCGTGCGCGCCTAGAAGGGGTGATCACCTTTGACCGAGCGGTGGCGCTTGACCGCGTGCCGCTCGGTCGTGAACTGGACGGCCTCGATGTGGTGAACTTCGAGGCTTTCGAGGTCGAGCTGCAAGGTCGTCTCCCGGTCCTCGAAGTCGGAGGCCTCGCTTGCCGGGACGGGAAGCTTGAAGATGGGTCCCTCCTCCTCTTCCTTCGCCTTGGGGGCCTCAGGCGGCACCTCCTCCCACACCCAATAATTCGCTTCTGGCCCTTCCTCGGTACTCATAGAGGTGTGCGCGTCTAGTTCTGTGTCCTTCGGCAACTCCATCAGCTGCACGCGCGCCGCATGATGGAAGAGTACGACATTCTTCTTCGCCCCCGCTGCCTGCGCGGACGGGTAGATGATGCCATCGAGCTTGGCCTCGGTTGCGAGGTAATCGGCAATGGCTTGTGTCACGAGGTAGTCGGTAGGCTCGTCGTTCGGCATCACCGGCCGCGTAATGCGGTCGCTGAGGCGCCCCAGAAATCTGGCGCGCTCCAGCTTGCGGATGAAAGCCGGATCAAAAATGCTGCCCTTCACAAAGACAGACTTGAGCGCTTCCACATCGAGGAGGCGCAGCGGGCGAAGAATGATGAATTTCCCGACTATGACGCGGCTGCCGACCGGCGGCCTGATCTCGGCGAGCGCAACCGTCGGGTCCAGCGCTCCATAGAAAACCGAGATGCCCCACGCGTTCATGCGTCCAGCCGTTGCGATGCGCGAAGGCGGCGGACCGAGCCCGAGGTCGGGCCGCTTCATAGCCTCCTCCAGCGGATCGGAAGACTGGAACACGCGTGCGCGGTGAAGTGCCGTGATCTCGTGTCCGGGACCTGCTGGAATGACGACGCGTCGTCCCTCGCGCGTCTCGTGATCCGCAAGCCCCTCGAAGATCGCGCCAACCTTATCGCTGAAATCCTGCGTAAAACCGAGCGTTTCGAGGACCTGAAGAGCAATCTCAAGGACGTCGGTCAAATCGATCCGGGCGTCGTTAGTCACAACGGTCTACTCGTCAACGCCAACACACGCTGCGTCGCTCTCAAGGACCTTGATGAGCGGTACATGCGAGGCGGACGCGCTCGGCATCCGGCTGTGCATTTGTAGCCTTGAGCGCATCGGCGATGACCTGCGAGCGAGCTTCCGGTGTTGTGGTGGCCATACGCCCCCCAGGTAACCTGTTGATTGAGGGGCACTTTCGCGCAGCCGGCGACTCCCCGTATTTCTCAGGACTCTAGTCTCAAGGAGAGGAACTCGCCCACACAATTTTAGGCTTTAGAGGGCGAACAAGAGCCGAAGCGGCACTGAGTTTTTGTGCCCATTTTGGGCCTAAGAAAATCTTGGACAGAATTGTACTCGCCGGTAAGAAAATTTGTAACTCCTTGGTAACACATCGCTTTCTGGCGTAACAGACTGCAAGCATCGGGAACGAACTGCAATATAAGGAAAAGCCCGCACAAGGCGGGCTAATCCATTGATCATGCTTGAGGAATTTGGTTGCGGGAGGTGGATTTGAACCACCGACCTTCAGGTTATGAGCCTGACGAGCTACCGGGCTGCTCCATCCCGCGGAAATCCGGTCGCGCCGAGCGTGCGCAGGCGCTATCTAGCAATAGGGACCCCTCTTGGGAAGCCGTCCGGCCGGGCAATTCGTCGTAATTTTTCCTGATGGTCCAGCGTTGATGGTACGGAACGGGGCGATGAACCGGGCACCTCCGCGCAAGGCGGATTCGGCCGCGGCCGCGCGGTTGCGCGAAGCGTCGGGCGATCTGCTGGCCGAGGCGCGGCGCCAGATCGACGCGCCGGTCGCCGACGACGCCACGGCGGTGCACGAGTTTCGCAAAGCGATGAAGCGCTGGCGTGCGCTGTTGCGCCTTTACGAACCGCTGTTCGGTACGGAGGCCGAGCAGTTGCGGGTGGAGGCGCGCGACCTTGCGCGCGAGCTCGCCGGCACCCGCGATGCCCGTTCGGCGCTCGATGCGCTCGCCGACCTGCGCGAAGCGCCGCTCTCGGAGCGCACGCTCGCGACCATCCGGGCGCGGCTCGAAGGCATCGGCGCCTCGGCCGAGGCCGCAACGCTGACCGATGATCTGCGCGAGCGCATGCGCGAGGCACTCGACCACGCGACCGCGGCCGCGATGGGCTGGCCGCGCGACGTGGTGAACTTCACGGCGGTCGCCGACGGGCTCGCGGCCTCCTATGCGCGCGCGCGGCGCGCGATCCCGGAGCACTGGGCCAACGCCTCGCCGGAGGCAATGCACGTGCTGCGCCAGCGGGTGGTCGTTCATCGCTATCAGATGGAGCTCGCGGTGCCGCTGTGGCCCAAGATCGGGCGCGTGTGGGTCGCCGAAGCGCAGAAGCTGCGCGACCGCCTCGGCCACTTTCAGGACCTTGCGGTGCTGCACGACTTCACGGCGCCGCATCAGCCCCTTGCCCCCTGGCGCTCGCGCCTCGTGCCGCTGATCGCGGCGCGCCAGGCCGAGCACGCGGCCTCGGCGGCGCGCGTCGCCCGCCGGCTGTTTGCCGAGAAGCCGAAGGCCTTTCGCCGCCGGCTGATGAGCCTGTGGGAGGGCCGGCCCTGAAGCGGCCGGCGTGCTACGCACCCCGCACGAGCAACGCCTCCAATCGACCGATCAAGGGACGCTGGCCCGCGATAATTTTCTCGCGCGCCTCCTCCAGCGAAAACCACCGGGCACGGTCGACCTCTGGGAAAGACCGCGTGCGTCCGCTGCGCGGCGGCCATTCGAGCTCGAACGTCGTGGAGACGAGCGCCGCGGGATCGAAATCGCCCTCGACCGCCCACGCCGTCACGTGCTTGCCGCCCGGCTGCCTGACTTCGCCGAGCGGTGCGAACGCGCCGCGCGGCTGTGCGCCGGTCTCTTCGAAAAACTCGCGTTGTGCAGCCGCGAGCGGCTCCTCGTCATCGACGTATTCGCCTTTTGGGATCGACCAGGCGCCGCGATCCTTCTTTGCCCAGAACGGGCCGCCGGGATGGACGAGCAGGACCTCGGGATGCGCGCCGGAATGGCGGTACATCAGCAGGCCGGCGCTGCGCTTCGACATGTCTCTCCCGTTACAGCCGGTTGATGCGCGCGATCAAGCGGATGGCATCGGCAGGCGAGTCGGCGTCGGACTGCGCGCGCAGCTCACGCGCCGCGAGCGCGGCCGGCCGCTCGAGGCAGCGCCGCAGCCAGGCGCCGAGCCGCGGCGTGGCGCCGAGGTCCATGTCGATCGCGCGGCTGATCACGGCGGCGACATTGAGATCCGCGACGGTGAAGTCTTCGCCGAGCAGATAGGGACGCTCGGCGAACGCATCGTCGAGCACGCGGAACGGCTTGGCGATGACCTTGAGCGCCTCGGCGAGCTTTTGCGGATCGCGATCCTCGGGCGGCAGGCGCACCGCGTGCAGCGACCAGATGTTGACGCCGCGGTCGACCTCGTTGAGCGCCCACAGGCTCCATTGCCAGCATTTCGCCTCGTCGCGCAGGTCGGCCGGATAGAGGCGGCCGGCGGAATGCTTCTTGGCGAGATAGAGCGTGATCGCGAGCGATTCCCACAGCACGAAGCCGTCGTCCTCGATCGCCGGCAGGCGGCCATTGGGATTGACCGCGAGATATTCCGCCTTGCGCGCGCCGGCATCGCCGATCTCGATCGGCACGTGCTCGTAGTCGAGGCCGATCTCCTTGGCGATCCATAGCGCGCGGAACGCTCGCGTGCGCGCGATGCCGTAAATTCGCAATCGGGACATGCCGGCGGCTCCCTGGCTTGGCATGCGCCGTTTATAGCCGCCGGCCACCGCGGATGCGACTTCCCATCCGGGGACGATGGGCTAGAGTCTCGCGAGGAGGGTCACGCCATGCCATCACGTCCGTCTCGTCGCGTGCTGCTGACCGGCGCAGCCGGCGGCATCGGCAAGGTGATGGCGGAGGCCCTGCTCGCCGCCGGTCATGCGATCGCGGCGGTCGATCGCGATGCGGCAGGGCTCGGCAAGCTCGCGGCCATGGCGGGCGCGCGCGAGCGGCTGCACGCGATTGCCGCCGACCTCGCGACCGAGGCCGGATGCCGGCAGGCCGCCGAGACCGCCCAGCAGCGCCTCGGCGCGATCGATGCGGTGATCAACAATGCGGGCATCGGCATGAGCAGCGTGCGGCCCGACGCCGAGGCCCGTCACCCGACGATCGACGAGCTGTCTCCCGAGGTCTACGACCGGTTTCTCGCGATCTTTGTGCGGGCGCCGGCGGCGCTCGTGCGCGCGGCCCTGCCGGGCATGAAGGCGCGGGGCTTTGGCCGCATCGTCAACAATACGACGAGCTACCTCACCATGCTGCGCGTGATGCCGTATGGCGCCGCCAAGGCGGCGCTGGAATCGATGACGGCCGTGTGGGCGAAGGAGCTGGAGACGACTGGCGTCACCGTCAACGTGCTGGTGCCGGGCGGGCCGACCGACACGCCGATGATCTCCGACGCGGCCGGGTGGCCGCGCGAAAAGATGCTGCGGCCGCAGATCATGGGGCCGCCGATCGCATGGCTCATCTCGGACGAGGCGAACGGCGTCACCGGACGCCGCTTCACGGCGGCGCGCTGGGACGCGACGCTCGCGCCGGCGGTCGCGGCCGAGCGAGCGGGCCGCGCGATCGGCTGGCCGGAGCTCGGCGCCGACGCGGTGTGGCTGCAGGGATGAGGGGAGCGGCGAATTCTCCGATCAATCGTGGCACGAAACGTATCCATCCGGTGAAGGCCGCGGGTAGCTGTGCGGCAGAAGCTGCGGTTCAGCGATGTCTGACGCGCCGGGTGGCGGGCTTGCGGGACCAGGTTTTGGCGAGTGCGGCAACTTCCGTAATGAGCGCCTCGGCATCATCTGCATTGGGATTGAAGTCATCGCCGATCCATTCTGTAAGTTCGGCGTGGCGTTCGTGCTTCGGGTCTTTGATCGCGTCGAGCAGCTCGGCGTAGCCCCAGGGACCGCCGCAGTCCTCGGGTGGGCAACGGCCGCTGACTTCGATCAGGCGCGGATAAACGATGTCCGGCGCGGGATCGGCAAGGCGTTCGATATTGATCGTATGTTCCCAGCCATCGCCGAAGTCGTAGAGATACTTCAGCGTCTTCGCTCCGATGTCCTCCAGCACGTCATCGAGCCGAGCCTTGCGGGCGTCGAGAAAGTCGCCGGGCTCGTCCACATCGGCATAGGGCGTGCTCCAGCCGACGCCGCCGGCGCGGATCTCGTAGAGATGGCTGTTGGTCCAGCCCATGGCGGCCTGGATGGTCAGGTGCAGCCGGTCGAGCCGGATGTCGAATGGCACCTCGACGCGGCGCAGGACCGCGGGTTTTATGTCGTCGAGGGTGATCTTGAGGCGCGCGATGGTGGCGGCGGTCATGCCGCCACTGTACGCCGCTCCATCTCGGCGGCCCAGTTCCAAGGCAGTAGCTCGTCGAGCCTGTGGATGGCGTGGTCGTTGATGCGCGCGAGCACGTCGGCGAGCCACGCCTGCGGATCGACGTCGTTGAGCCGCGCGGTCTGGATCAGCGTGTACATCGCGGCGGCGCGCTCGCCGCCGCGATCGGAGCCGGCGAACAGCCACGCGTTGTTGGTCAGGCAGATTCTGCCGTCGTCGATGAACCGGGTGAACCGATCCCAACGCCGCAGCATGTAGTCGGTCGGCTCGCGACGGCGGACGAGCGTGAGAGCCGGGGGCGCTGTTCTCGCAGCCAGGCTTCGAGCGCTGTCAGCATGGACGCGCTCTGTTCCCGACGCACCTGAAGACGCTCCTCGGCGCTTTTGCCATTGATGCCGCGCTCTATGTCGAACAGCACGCAAGCTCGATCTCGATCGTTCCGCCACCGGTCGCGACCGCTGATGCGGCTTCGGGCGAGATCCGCACCGGCGCAAAACCAGCCGGCAACAGAGCCCGCAGCTGGCGGCGCCCCCCATATAGCTGGCTCGGATGAAGCTTGGCGTCTCGCGCAATCGCCGACACGCTCGCGCCCGGCTCCAGCGACGCCGCCACCAACTCCTGCTTTTCCGAAACGCTCCAGCGCCGGCGGCGCTGAACCGGTGTGATGACCTCGACCCGCCCGTTCGTCACGTGACTACTCCTGTAAGTAGTCACATGACTCACAGCCTGACCTCATCCGCAAGGCGGCCGCTCCCGGAGGGATACGGCCGGCGAGGACGGGAACCATCATCAGCAACGCGGCTCCGCCCAGAATCCAGAGACGCATGGGCAGCTCGCCGCCATCATGCAGTCAGCCTGGCACGAATGCAGGTTCGCCGCGCGCTCTTTCGCGGCAGGCCCACGCGCGTCCAGCTTACACCTGCGGCGTTTCCTGACCCGTCGGCGCGGCGTGAGCCGACGTGATGCGACCTTCCGCAGGATTCGCTTGATGCGGCAGAGCGGCGCGCGGATGCGGCATGCCGGCGACGCGTTGCAGAAGATCGTCGGCCTCGGCGTTGCCGGTCACGATCTGCGGGCAACGCAGGCATGCGGCGCGGCCTTCCTGGCGGAACCAGCGGCAGTCGGCGCGGATGTTGCAGGCGGGCAGCGTGTCGACGGCCTCGGGAAGGAGGTTGGCGATCCGCACCGCAAGCTGACACTTGGCGCCATCGAAATGCATGCACTTCGATTCCTCGCAGCGCGCGGACAGACGGAATATCTCGGAGACGGCGACTGGGGCCGCCATCTCGATGATATCCGGCGTCGCCGCCATGGGCTGATCGAGATAGGCGAGCCGTGGCGTCTCGGCGTCGCGCGAGACGACGCCGAGCACCTGAGTGTCGCCCATGCCGGGCTGCGCGCTCGGGCATTTCAACGCGCGTTCGACGCGCGGCGCCACGGCCGTCACTCTTCCAGCAGGTTGACGGGCTCGGGCGGCGCGAAGCCGATGGTGAGGTTGCCGTCGTTGAGGAAGGCCCCGGGCGTGCCGCCTTTGACGGCCGGCACGGTGGTCGCGATCCCGGCGTGGATGTCGTTGGCGAGCGATTGCACCTGCTCGAGGTCGGTGATTCCGGGATTGCGGATGATGATGCCGAGCCACCACCAGGGCGGCCGGACGTAGCCGAGCGGGAAGCCCGGCGGCACTTTCAGCTTGTGCTGGGCAAGGGCCTTCGCGACGGACTGTTTCGCCGCATCGGCAACGTGTTTGGCGGAAAGCGAGGTCGGACCAGCCATGACGTGTCTCCCTTCTGTCGCCTGGAAGGATCTCGGTCAGTGGTACCGAGCGGGAGCATGCCACAACCATTACTAGTTGTCTACAGCCGAGCGACCATTACGTGAGAACCAGCAACGCAAAAAGCCGCCGGCCCGGGCGGGCACGGCGGCTTTTGGTTGAACACATGAAGAGGAGATTTCCGTCCTTGGCAGGCCTGGCAGTGACCTACTCTCGCGCGTCTTAAGACGAACTACCATTGGCGCTGGGAAGTTTAACGGCCGAGTTCGGGATGGGATCGGGTTCAGGCTCCCCGCTAGAACCACCAGGCCGGCCAAAGACGGAAATGAAGCAAGCTTTCGCGAAGCGGACACGCAGTCCTCGGCACTGACCCGAGGACCTCTGCGCCGCGCGCGTGGTCTTTCAGTATTCCTCATTCTGGGCGCGCTCTCGCGCCCGAACGGGCATTGAGTAATGAGAGCGATCAAGTCAAACGAGCGATTAGTACCGGTAAGCTGAACGCGTCGCCGCGCTTACACACCCGGCCTATCAACGTGATCGTCTATCACGGCTCTTAAGGGAGAACTCGTTTCGAGGTGGGTTTCCCGCTTAGATGCCTTCAGCGGTTATCCCGTCCGTACATAGCTACGCAGCACTGCGGCTGGCGC
>DASXCK010000351.1:0-5300 GCA_036491235.1 Xanthobacteraceae bacterium
CGAACGGGTCGGATTCACGAGCGCGACGCGCGCCGGCGTCGCTTGCGCCCGGATGGCGAGCTCGACGGCTCGACGCCGCCGGGGCCTTCATCATAACGCTCGATGCGGACCACAGGCAGGATAATCACGGTCGCGGAACCATAGCTGCGCTCGACGCCCTCACGTATCGCAGACCGCGCTTCCGGAAACGCCACAACAATTCCCATCGAGCCCCTCCGTCTCGCCCGTGGAGACAGGTGTGTTTGGTTCGAACGGACTTGCGCCCATACGCGCATTAGGACGAGCGTTGGTTAATGCTATGCTAACACGGCACTACGCATGAATGCGGGGCGTGAGATGAATCGCGACTGTGTCTTTTCGGGCGCACGGCCCGGATGTCGGCTAGCGCATGCGCTCTAGCGCGCGAGATCGAGCAGGTGTCGCCCGCCGCGTTCCTCGGTCTCGACGATCCACACGTCCGGATCGAAGCGCATCTCGCGTGCGAGATACGCCTCGACGTCCGTTTCCGGCGCGGGTTGCGTCTTGAGCGCGGCCGCGAAGGCGCGATCGGCCGGTTGCGCCTCGTCGAAGGCCGTCTGCGGCGCCGGACCGTAGAGATCGGCGTTGCCGTCGAGCCGGTTGACCTTGATGAAGATCGCGCCCGCCTCGTCGGCGCCGTGCCGGCGCACGGCCGCGAAGATGCCCTCGACCTGACAACGTCGGATGTAGGCCGCGACCCAGATTGCGGATTTCAGGCGCATGAGGCGAGCGAAGGCTCTACCGGTTGAGCGGCGCGACGCGCCGCGAGTGTCCCGATTCCGAAGTCCGCAACAATTGTGCGGCGAGCTCTGATCGACCTTCGGAATCGATGAGGGACACTAGCAAATTTATGATTCCGGTGCCGCTTTTCGAACGCGAGGTTCGCAACCGCGATCGCCGCGGAGAGCCCGCGGACTTCGCGTCCGTGGCACTGGTCCGCCTACGCTGTCACCGTGCGCGGCGCCGCGTCAATCGAGATTGTGCCCGGTGAGCTGCGCGAGTTCGCGCTCGACGGCCTCGGAGAGCTCGCCGGTAACCGGCAATTTGCGGTCGCGCTCGAAGCGCACCACCGCGGCGCGGGTCTCGGCGTCGTAGATGCCGGTCGGCTTGAGCTGGCCGTAGCCATATGCGCTGAGCGCGCGCTGCGCGGCGAGCACCTGCCGCGAGGGCTGCGCCAGCGAGCGCGACGGCGCTTGCTGCGGCGCAGGCTGATGCGCCGCAGGCGCGTGCGGCGACGGCGCCGGGTTCTCGGCCAGCAACTCGGCAATCGGGTCCTTGTGCGCCGCGACGGTCGCGGGCGCCGTGGTGGGACGCGGGCGCGGCAGCTCGACCGCATCGCGACGCAGCGGCTCGCGCTCCGCGGCGCGCAAGTGATGCACGGCGCCGACGCTGTCGCGCGCCGGTGCGACCGGCAGCGAATGCACGGCGAAGATCGGGGCCGGATGCGGTCCCTTCTGGAGGTAAACCCCGTTGACGACGATCGCGCCCGTGGCGCCAGTCAGGACCAGGAAGGCGAGCGTATCGCGCGGCCGCCGCAGCAGCAGCCGCCACCACCAGGGACGCGAAACGCCCGGACGATCGAACGCCTCGTCGTCCTCCTCCTCGGCCTTCCGTCGTTGTCGCATGGACGCACTAGGCACTTTTTTTCACCACCGTCATGGTTTCGCGCGCCGGGAAGCCGGCGCCGCTCTCCGCCGACGCCCGTGGCGCCAGCTTTATCGCCTTCGGCTGCACGGCCTGCGGCCGCATCTCCTCGCAATCGATCGGTATGCGCACCGTGATGCGCGTACCCTCTCCGACATGGCTGCGGATGGCGACATCGCCGCCGTGCAACGCGACCAAACCCTTGACGATCGACAGCCCGAGTCCGGTGCCGTCATGGCGCCGGTCGTACGAACCGCGCGCCTGGAAGAACGGCCTGCCGATGCGCGGCAGATCATCCTCCCCGATGCCGATGCCGTTGTCCTCGACGGTCAGCGCCAGGACCGACCCTTCCGTGATCGCGATGACGCGCACGCGCCCACCGCGATCGGTGAACTTGATGGCATTCGAGAGCAGATTGATCAATATCTGCTTCACGGCGCGCTTGTCGGCGACGATCTCGGGCAAGTCGGGCTGCACCTCGACGACGAGCTCGAGCCCGGCTTCGCTCGCCTTGAGGGCCAGCAGGTCGCAGCATCCACGCATCACGGCGGCGAGACGGAACGGCTCCGGCCGGATCTCGAAATCGCCGGTATCGAGCTTGGTCATGTCGAGGATGCCGTTGACCACCGACAGCAAATGCTGCCCGGAATCGTTGATCAGCGCCGCGTATTCGCGCCGTCGATCGGCGTCGAGCCGCAGTTGCGCCTCGTTCATCAGCATCTCGGAGAAACCGATGATCGCATTGAGCGGGGTGCGCAGCTCGTGGCTCATGGTGGCGAGGAAGCGGGTCTTCGTCACGTTGGCCTGTTCGGCCTCGCGCCGCGCATCCTCCAGCGCCTGCTCCTGCATCTTGCGCTCGGTCACGTCGCGCATCACGGCGACGACCTCGCGCTCGTCCGGCTTGACGGCTTCGCTAAGCGAACGGTCGAGCGGCCGGCAGCGCATCTCGATCCAGATGAAGCGGCTCACCGGCACGCCGTTCTCGCTGCGCTCGCGCCGCACGCGGAACTCGACCGAGCGCGCCTCGCCGCGCGCATCGGACAGTGCCGTGAGATAGGCGGGGCGATCCGCCACGTGGACGCGATCGAACAGGCCGTGGCCGAGCAGCTCGGCGACCGGGGCGCCGAACAGCGCTTCCGCCGCCGGCGAGGCGAACACCACCGATCCGCTGCGGCCATGCCGAGTGATGACGTCGGTCATGTTGCGGGCGAGCAGCCGATAGCGGTCTTCCTCCGCATACAAGAGCCAGAAGCTCGTGCGCGCGAGCGCCTCGGCGCCGAGCGCAAGGCCGGTCGCATAGAGCGCGGCCGAGATGATGCCGAGCGCCGCGAGCGCGCCATGCCCCTGCTCGAGGGTCGCCGGTGCCGGCAGCAGGTCGTAGGCGCTGCAGAACATCATCAGGCCGGCGGCGAGCAGCGCGAGCGTCGAAGCCGTCGCGACGACGCGGCGCGACGCAGAGAGCGCAGCCTCGAGCGGCACAATGACGAGCCAGATCGCCGCGAACGACGTGATGCCTCCGGTCTTCGCCGCGACGATCGTGACGAGGCCGGTCAGCGCGAGCGCCGAGAGCACGTGCGCGCTCTCGTAGCGACCGGTGCGCGAAAGAAAGTAGGCGGTGAGGATCGGCGCGATCAGCCAGGCGAACACGAGGATCTCGAGCGCGCTCGGCACGCCGCGCATCGCAAGATAGACCGGGAAGGCGGCGAGCGACACCGACGAGCCGATCAGGCGCGGTCCGATGAACGCACGATGCCGCGCCATGGTGAGCACGTCGCCCTGAGCCGACGGGTGCACCAGCGTGTCGATATAGTCGCGAACCGGCTTGAGGAAGTGCACGGCTCCCAATGCACGTCCGCTCTCGGACGCGCTCCCCTTGTCCTTTGTCGTCGGCCGGATCGTGTCAGAGCGCGCTTAAGCGAACGCTAAGGCAGGGGAACTGCTGGTGATTTGCCACGCTACGGCAGCAAGTTTGCACCATTATGGCGCAGCCATTCGCTCGGGATGGTGAACGATCGGTTGAATGGTGAACGGCAGGTTGACGGACGCTGGCGAGGGCGGCAGCATGATGCCGTCGCTCGTCGACGGCCCGCGCGGATGTTTCGACTTTTATGAAAATCGAGCCTTTTCAAATTCGCCTAAAACGCGGACGACCGAACGAACCGCGTTTTCAAACGTCCTCTGTATGGTGCGCGACGGGGAATAAAAAACGACCACGGGGACGAGGGGAGCGGGAAGCAATGTGAAAGGGCAGGATCATGTTTGCGCTTCTTCGGATGGCGCTCTTCCTGTGCGTCGTCCTCGCGCTGCTGCCGAGCAGCGGCGCCAAGCAGGATACCAAGCAGGATACAGTGGCGTCGAGCGGCCAGGTCGGCGCGAGCGACGCGGTTGCTGCCGCGTCGGCGACGGTCGCCGATATGTGGCAGTTCTGCACCCGCCAGGCACAGGCCTGCGCGATCGGCTCGCACGCGGCCGTCGCATTCGGCCAGCGCGCCGAGGCGGGCGCCAAGATGGTCTACAACATGATCACCGAGCGCGCCGCGCCCGTTGAAACCGGCTCGATCGACGCGGCACACAAGCCCGCCGCTCTGCCGTCGCAAGACACGCTGAACGCGGTCGACATCGCGCCCGCATGGCAGGCGCCACACGCGCCGCGTCGGGTCGTCCGCAACAAACACGGCGCCTGAGCGCCGCAAACACCCGCCTCCCCGGGCCCGGCGACGGCGCAACCGTCGCCTACGCACAACTGCGGCCTCCATGGCCGAGCCGCGAGCGGTCGCCTGCCCGATCCGCTCGCGGTTTTTTCTTTTTCGCGGCCCCCCCGTCACGGCGCGTGACGCCAACCGCGCCAAGCCCTATATCGAGGGCGTGGACTGATGGAACCCGACGCGGAACTCGGCACGTGACTTGGCAGAGTTGGCGAGAGATTTGGCACATGACTTGGCGACGTTGCGCCGCATATCCATGACAATCGACGAGATCATCGAAAACTTCGCTCTCCTCGACGACTGGGACGACCGCTATCGGTATGTGATCGAGCTCGGCCGCGAGCTCGCACCGCTGCCCGAGGCGGAGCGCACCGATGCCAACAAGGTGCAGGGCTGCGCGAGCCAAGTTTGGCTCGACACGCATGTGCAGCGAGACGGCGACGCCGGCCCGGTGCTCACGTTCGACGGCGACAGCGACGCGCATATCGTGCGCGGGCTGATCGCCATCCTGTTCGTGATCTACTCCGGCAAGTCGGCGCGCGACATCGTGTCGACCGACGCGGTCGCCGTATTCGAGCGGCTCGGCCTGCGCGAGCACCTGACGCCACAACGCTCGAACGGCTTCCGCTCGATGGTCGAGCGCATCAAGCGCGACGCGCACGCGGCGCTCGCCGAAGCAGCGTAAGCGTCGACGCCGCTGCGATTCCGGAAAATACCGTGTGGCGAGACTATTTCCGCCGGCGCCGCTGCTGGCCGAGCCCCATCTGCTTGGCGAGCTGGGAGCGGGCGGCGGCGTAATTCGGCGCGACCATCGGATAGTCGGGCGGCAGATCCCACTTCTCGCGATAGGCCTCCGGCGTCATGCTGTATTGCGTGCGCAGGTGCCGCTTGAGCGATTTGAATTTCTTCCCGTCCTCCAGGCACACGATGTGG
>DASXCK010000352.1:0-10307 GCA_036491235.1 Xanthobacteraceae bacterium
TGTCGTGGCCCGTCGGCCGCGCATAGGAGAGAACGCGCTTCTTCAGGCTCTTGGCCTTGCCGACATAGAGCACCTCGCCGGCCGCACCGATCATGCGGTAGACGCCGGACGAGGCCGGGGCGAGCTTGGCGTGGCGAGCGATGACGGTTCGCCCGGCGCCGAGCGAGCCCGGCGCGAAATGCTCAGGCTCGGCCGCGTCATCGGCCGCCTCCGGCAGCGTCTGATCATCCTCCTCGTCAGGAAGATCGAGCTCCGGCTCGATGTTCTTTTTCGAATCGTCCATGGCCCAAAAAGTCGTGCGCCTAGCGCGCCAACGCAAGCGATCTATGACGGAGCATGCTCCGCCCGGACGGCGGGATCATGCCCTATTCCTTGAGTTCGGCGCCCTCCGCGGTGCGCCAGGCGAGATGCTGGCCGCCGTCGACCGCGATGGTGATTCCGGTCACGTTCGTGGCGGACGCGAGGTAGAGCACGGCGTCCGCCACGTCCTGCGGCGTCGGGCCGTGGTCGAGCGGCAGCGTGCTCACCTGTCGGGCAAAGGACTCCGCGTCCTGGCGTGGGCTCGGCAGCGTCGGCCCGGGCGCGACCGCGTTGACGCGAATGCGCGGCGCGAGCGCCTGGGCGAGCGTCGTGGTTGCGACGTACAGCGCGCTTTTGGTGAGACCGTAGGACAGAAACCGCGGGGTCGGGTTGAGGACCCGCTGGTCAAGCAGATTGATGATCGCGGCATTGGCGCCGGCCGTGACCTGTGCGGCAAACGCATCGGCGAGAAAGATCGGCGCGCGCAGATTGACGGCGATATGGCGATCGAAGCGATCGCGGTCGAGGTCGCCGATCTCGTCGGGCTCGAATTCGGCTGCATTGTTGACAAGCAGCGTGAGCGGCCCGACCGCGCGCGCGGCTGCGGGCACGAGCCGCAGCACCGCGGCGTGATCGGCAAGGTCGGCCTCGAGGACGGCGGCGCGGCCGCCGGCGGCCGCAATCTCACCGGCCAGGCGGTCGCCGTCCGCACGCGAGCGCCGTACCTGGATGGCGACCGCATAGCCCCGCTGGGCCAGCGCTAGCGCGATGGCGCGGCCGATGCGCTGTGCACCACCGGTGATGAGGGCAGCAGGAGGGGCCGCGGAAACGAATTCAGACATGCGGCACAGGCAACGCGCGCCCCGAGTTGGACTTGGCGGCGGTCGGGAGCGCGTACGAACCGCAGTCCGCAGCATAACGTGAGGCCATGCCTTGGTGGAACGGACCAGGAGGACGCAAAAGGGGGAATCCTAGGCTTGCTCGCATTTGAAGCGACACCGCCATCAGCGATGCTGGGCACCACGACATCGCCCGACTTGGGGCCGCATCCCGTCTCCATCCGGCAACACCCGATGAATTATCGATTTTGACGGCCATCCGGTGTGGAACGTCCTACCAGGATTTACGTTTACGGCGTGAAGAGCACTGGGAACCCGCCGAAAGTATCCAAAGTATTAAATTTTGGTAACCATGATCTCACCCGAGAGAACTCGGAATGTGAGCTTCCCGGGACCAAATTGAGGCGATACTCTGGCAAAAATCGGCATGTAAACCATTCATCTACCATGGTGTTTTCAGTACTTGGGGTGTGTCTTTCGTGCACTAGACACGAGCCTGCGATCGAATACTTTGGCGTCAAGGGTTAAGACAGGAGGATGGGTTATGAAGCGTTTTCTGCTCGCGAGCACCGGCCTGCTGGCAATGGTCAGCCTGGCTAATGCGGCGGACCTGCCGCGGCCGATGTACACCAAGGCGCCGCCCATCGCGACGCCGTACTACAACTGGACCGGCTTCTATGTCGGCATCAACGGCGGTGGCGGCTGGGGCAGCGCGAATTGGGACTCGATCGGCAGCTTCGACGTATCGGGCGGCATGGTCGGCGGCACCATCGGCTACAACTGGCAGACCGGTCCGTGGGTGCTCGGCCTCGAGGGTGACATCGACTGGGCCGACATCTCGGGCAGCACCTCGCCGGCGTCCTGCGCGTTCGGCAATTGCAGCACCAAGAACACTTGGCTCGGCACCGCTCGTGGCCGCGTCGGCTACTCGTTCGACCGCTGGATGCCTTACATCACGGGTGGCGCCGCGTTCGGCGGTGTGCAGGCAAATCAGCCGGGCTTCCCCGGCTCGGAGAACACGCAGCTCGGCTGGACGGTCGGCGGCGGCGTCGAGTTCGCGGTCATGAACAATGTCACCGCGAAGGTCGAATTCCTCCACTACGACCTCGGCAGCTTCCAGTGCGGCCTGAACTGCAATGGCTTCCCGAGCGACAACGTCAGCTTCAACGCCAACGTCGTCCGCGGCGGCATCAACCTGCGGTTCTGATCGATCCGTCAAAGCCTCAACGGCGAAAGCCCCGGCCATGGCCGGGGCTTTTTTATTGGGCATCCGTGTGGCGAATACCGCAGCCCGATTGCCTCGACGGGAGGCGCGCTGATCGGCCGCGGCGACCGTTCAGGCCGGGGCGGTCGCCGTGAAGGCCGGCACCGCGGCGGCAAAATCTTCGAGGTACTTCACGAGCCGCGGGTGGTCCTTGCGCCAGGTGCCGTGGAAGCGGAAATCCTGGTACCCGAGCGCACACGCGAGCGCGATCTGGCCCACGGTCGGCGTTGCGTCGCGGGTGGGCGGCGCCGCTTCGAGCGAGGCGAGGCCGCGCGCGACCTTGCCGGCCTGATGCTCGACCCACTTCGGCTCGTGCTTGGCCGGATCGCGCCAGCGGCTCTCGTACACAACCAGGATCGAGGCATCCATGATGCCGTCGGCGAGCGCGTGCAGGCGCTGCGCCGCGAAGCGCGCCTTCGGATCGGCCGGAATGATGCGGCCGCCACCGGCGACATGATCGAGATATTCAAGGATGACCGGCGAGTCGAACAGCACGAGGCCATCGTCGAGCACGAGCGTCGGAATCTTGCCGAGCGGATTCTGCTGACGTACCGTATCCTTCGCATCCATCGTGTCGGCGGCCTGGATCGTGACCCGGCTGTCGAGACCGAGGATGCTCACCGCCATCCTGACTTTGCGCGCGAACGGCGATGCCGGGGCAGAGCGTAGAATCATCGGTCGATCCTTTGATTTGAAATGAAGCATCATGCGGTCCCGCGCTCGCGCGCAGGGGCCGGCAAACCGAACCGTTATACGGCGCGTTGCGGTTCGGCAACCCGATATCGATGGCGAAAAAAGCCGCCGCCCAGCGCGCCACGCGCCAACGGCGTCGCAGTTTGCCGGCAATCGTCTCCGCAGGATAAAGGAAGCCCGGTGCGCATTCCAATTCAGTGGAAACGGAATCCGCTCTAGGCCGACGGTCGATGCGTCGTGAAGCGCGTCGTCAACCCGTGACGACGAGGTTCACCGCTTTCGGTCCCTTGCCCTTCTTGTCGGGCTCCACGTCGAAGCTGATGCGCTGGCCCTCGTTGAGCGCTTTCAGGCCCGCACGTTCGACCGCCGTGATGTGAACGAATACATCGCGTCCGCCGTCATCCGGTTTGATGAAGCCATAGCCGCGTTCGCCATTGAAGAACTTGACCGTACCGGTCATTGCCATCGGGAAACTCCTCCCCGTGGTTGCCCGCCGTCGGCCCCCACGGCTCGACGGCCCGGCTGGACATTCACCGACGGGAAAAGCTTCGGCCAACTCCGGCCTCGGACATACCGCCGCCCCCCGAAGGGGGTGGAACGTCAAAGCCCCGCGAAACAGTAACATATAACGCGGTGCGGTAAAAAGGCCCGACCAAGGTTTTAAGGTTCGCCAGCAAGCCAATCGACCTTTGCGCGACCACCGACCGCGCCTCCTAGGGCTGCACGCAAAGCGGGCAGTATGCGCCTAAGCTCCCCGGCCAGCCGCCACGGCGGGTTGACGACGACGAGCCCAGATCCGGCCAGCCCGCCCGGCCCCGGAGCCTCGGCTATGGCCCATTCAAGCTCGACGCGCATGACCTTTGGCGCACCTTTCGCCGTCACATTGCGACGCAGCACGGCCGCCAGCCGGTCCGGCCCCACCCGGTCCTTGATCGGGTACCAGACCAGAAAAATCCCGGTCGCCCATTTGCGCTGGGCGCCGACGAGGGCGTCGGAAAGCCGGGCGAACTCGTGCTTTTCCTCATAGGGCGGGTCGATGAGGACGACGCCGCGCCGCTCCTTGGGCGGCACATAGGCATTGAGCGCTGTCCAGCCATCGATCGCGACCGCGCGGGCGCGGGCGTCGCGGCGCAGGCCAGCGGCGAGCGCCGTGGCGGCGCCGGGCTCGAGTTCGCAGGCGACCAGCCGATCCTGCGGCCGCATCAGGTGCAAGGCGATGAGGGGCGAGCCCGGATAGTGGCGCAATGCGCCGTTCGGATTGGCGTCCGCAACTGCCGCCAGATAGGGCGCGAGCAGCCCGCGGATATCATCGGGGAGTTCGGCGGCCCACAGCCGCCCAATGCCATCACGCCATTCGCCGGTGCGGGCCGCGCGCGCGGAGGCAAGGTCATAACGGCCGGTGCCCGCATGGGTATCGATGACGCGAAAAGGCGCCGCCTTCTCGCCGAGGTGCACCAGGATGCGGGCGAGCGTGGCGTGCTTGAGGACATCGGCAATGTTGCCGGCGTGGAAGGCGTGACGATAGTTCATCACGCCTTCCTAACCCCGACGCGGCCGCCGGAGAAGCGAGCGGCCGCACCGGACTCAGCCGCCGGCGGCTTGCTCGCCGCCGTGTACGCGCGGCATCAACACCTGTTCACGCTGGCACGAGCGTTGATCGACCTCGGTGCAGCTGCGGAATTGCAAATCCTTGCTGAGGCAGACCCGCACCGCATTGAGACGCTTGGCGTCGCAACCGACCGCGATCCCGTCATGCGGCAATCCCGGATTGGCGGCGATGAAAGCATCCTTTATCTCGACCGGCGTGACCGTCTTGGGCTGCGCCAGATCGAGGTAGTCCTGCGGGATCTTCACCAGCGCGCGCGCCTTGCGCACCGTTTCGAAATAGGCGCGCGCCGGCAACCCGGCGCACACGCCGTGCCGGTCCCATTCGCGGAAGATCAGGCGCGGGCTCGGCATCAGGTCGATCATCGACGAGATGATATTGCGATCGAGGCGGGGCGCCGGATTCTGGCAGAACTCCGGAAACCCGCGTTCGTATTGCGGCCACAGGCCTTGTACGATGAACGCGAAGGCCTGCTTGCCGCATTCGGGCTGGCGCGCCGCCGTTTGCGGCGAGCGTTCTGTCACGGCGTCGCAGAACGACGGCGACCATGACAGGGAGAGAACGTAGAAGTCGAACTGGCCCGGCTCGTTCTGCCGCCGGTCCTGGGCTTTGCTCGATACAAGGCTGATTGCGAGAAGAATTGCGGTGATGACCGCGATACGCGTAACGACGTTGGCCATGGTAGGTCCCCTTTACTCAACGGAAAGGACCCACCTCCATTAGTTGAATTTTAAGAACATGACAAGAACAAAAATAGAACTTTCCGTGGACAACCGAATTAGGGCCGCGCCTCCTTGCAGCGCGGGTTATAGGCCCAGTTGCGATCGAGCCCGACCACGCACCACTCGACCCCGTAGGTGAAGCCGCTGAAGCCGCCATCCTCCGCAATCGAGTAGTACACGCGATGCTTTTTGCCGTCGGACACTAGGGCCTCGGCGCTGCAGAACCGGCGCGGAATGGCCCCGGCGACCCAGGGCCGCAATGCGAGTTCGTGCACGTTCTTGAAGTCCACGATCTCCAGGTCGGAATTCCAGAATTGGCCTTCCTTGCGGTGGAACCGCGACTGGATCCAGTTGAGCGGGCCCGACTCGGTGCAGAGCGGGACCTCACCCGAGTAGCGCGGGCCCGACAGATAGAAATTCATCTCGAAGAAACCGGCGCTGCGGCTCGGGCCGCTCGTACCCACAACCGCCAGAAGGCCAAATGCCAGCGGAAGAATGCGTGTCCAAACGCGGCCCGACATCGAGAAAGCTCCTGAAAGCGCCGCGGCCTGCCGCGCGCATCGCAACGGTGCCGCGCGCCCCCTGCCCGGTCAAGTAAATTGGGAAGGCGTCCGGCGGTTTAGCGGTGAGGGCGTGTCCTTTCCGCCATAGTGGCGGAAGAGAATGATCTCCGACTTATCTCGGAATCCCCCAACTACCTGGGGCCGCCGCGCCAATCGCCCAGCACCGCTTGCACGAGTGCGAGCGCCGCGACCGCGGCGGTATCGGCACGCAGGATGCGCGGGCCGAGGGCGAGTCGCACGCTGTGGCGGCGGGCGAGGAGCACGTCGCGCTCTTCCGCCGCGAAGCCGCCCTCGGGGCCGACCAGCACCGCCAGCGCCGCGGCGCCGGCCATCGCGGCGAGTGCGGCGGTCGGATCGGCGATCGGCGCGTTTTCGTCGCAGAAGATCAACAGCCGCTCCGGTGCAAGCTCGGCGAGCGCGGCGGTGAGCGCCACCGGCGCGGCGATCTCGGGCAGGCGCAGGACGCCGCACTGCTCGGCCGCCTCGATCGCGTTCGCGCGCATGCGCTCGACATTGACGCGCTCGGCCTGGGTGTGGCGGGTCATCACCGGAGCAAGCTTCGCCGCGCCCATCTCGACCGCCTTCTGCACCATGTAGTCGAGCCGCGCCCGCTTGAGGGGCGCGAACAGATAATGGAGGTCGCAACCGCCTTCCTGCGGACGGGTCTGCGCCTCGAGTTGCACCATCATCGACCGTCTTCCGGCGGCCGCGACCGCACCGCGCCATTCGCCCTCGCGGCCGTTGAACACAAGCACCCGGTCGCCCGGCTTGAGGCGGAGCACATCGCGCAGGTAATGCGCCTGCGATTCGTCGAGCGAAACCGCCCCGCCCGCCGGCAGCGGCTGGTCGACATAGAGGCGCGGGCTGCGAAAATCGTAGCGGGCCATGGTCCTGGCTCGAAAGGGAACTGATTTACGGCCGGTTGCGGCCTCCCGCCAGGGGCCTTGCCGTGGTATCGCCGGATTCGAGGGATTGTTAATGAATCGATTTAATGATCCGAATTGGACCTGGGATCGGGAGATGAGACCCATGACCTCCGCACGTGTCGGTGCACGTGTATTCGCACGCGCCCTGCCGCTGGCGCTCGCCGCCGCGACCGGCTGCGCCGTTGTGGCACACGCACAGAGCCTGCCGTGGCCGACGAGCGCGCCGCAGCCGTCCGCAAGCGCCCCGTGGCCCGCGCAGCAACCGGGAATGAACCAGCCCGCGCCGGCGACGCTGCCGATGCCGGGTGCAGGCGGCATGCAAAGCCAACCCGCGATGCAGAGCCCCGGCATGTCGATGGGCGGCGGTCCCGGCCCGACGCCGGAACAGCAGAAGTGCGTGCAGGAGTTCCAGCAATATCGCCAGGAGGTGGAGAAGCGCGCCCGCACCGCGGAGGCCGAAACCAAGAAGAAGCCAACGCGCGAAAAGATGTGCGAGCTGGTCGGCCTCTATTCGACCGCCGAGTACAAGTGGATCAGGTTCTCCGAGGCCAACATGGCCAAATGCGGCATTCCCAAGCAGGCCATTGAGCAGATCAAGTCGGTGCACGCCCACACCGTCGAAACAAAGAAGAGACTGTGCGCGGCCGGCCCCGCCCAGGCCGCACCCGCGGCGCCGAGCCTGTCCGAGGCGCTCGGCGCCTCGCTGCAGCCGAACACCGACGAGCCGAGCAAACGCAAGGTCGGCGGCACCATGGACACCCTGACGGGGAACGTGCTCACGCGATGAGCCCGACGCCGGGACGCGTCGCCGACTCGACCGGCAACTGGGTCGACGGCCTCGCCCCGCGCTGGATGCAGCCTTATCTGCGGCTCGCCCGCTTCGACCGTCCGATCGGCGCCTGGCTGCTGCTGATCCCATGCTGGTGGTCCGCCGGACTTGCCGCGATCGCGGCGCACGCGCGATGGCCCAATCCCTGGCACCTGATCCTGTTCTTCATCGGCGCGTTCGTGATGCGCGGCGCCGGCTGCACCTGGAACGACATCGTCGATCGCGATCTCGACGGCCGCGTCGAGCGCACGCGCTCGCGGCCCATTCCGTCCGGACAGGTGAGCGTAATGGGCGCCGCCGCATTCCTGGTCGCCCAGGCGCTGGTCGGCCTCGCGGTGCTGCTGACGTTCAACCTGTTCACGATCATCACCGGCATCGCGTCCCTCGCGATCGTCGCGATCTACCCGTTCATGAAACGCATCACCTATTGGCCGCAGATCGTGCTCGGCCTCGCCTTCTCGTGGGGCGCGCTGATCGGCTGGCCCGCGTGGTTCGGCCGCCTCGATGCCGCTGCTTATCTGCTCTATGGCGGCTCGATCGCCTGGGTGATCGGCTACGACACGATCTATGCCCACCAGGACCGCGAGGACGACGCGCTGATCGGCGTCAAATCGACCGCGCGCCTGTTCGAAGAGCACACCAAGCCGATGCTCGCGCTGTTCTATACGCTGGCGGTCGTGCTGATCGCCGCCGCCGGGTACGCGGCGGGCGGCGGAGCGATCTTCGCGGCCGGCCTCGCCGCCTTCGCGGTCCATCTCGGCTGGCAGATCGTGCGGCTCGACATCGCCGATCCCGACGTCTGCCTCGCGGTATTCAAATCGGACCGCGACGCCGGGCTGATCCTGTTCGCCGGCATGGTGCTCGATGCCGCGAGCCGCGCGTGGCCGTGGTAGCGGCGCAGCGATTGTTCAGACGACAGGAATTTGCAACCGATCAGTTGCGCGCGATGATCTCGCGCTCGTCGCGGTGAACCCGCGGCTCCGTGGACGGGCGGCCCGGCTTGCGGCGCATCAGGATGGACGGCCGTCGCCGCCGCAACGCACCACGCCGGCGCCGACGCGGCTGCGGCGTGTGCACCCGCACGGCGCCGAGACGCTCGAACGGCTCGCGAAAACCTTCACCGTCGGCGATCAGCAACGGACGGCCGAGCACACGGCTCCAGCGCTGCCATTCGGCGACCACGTCGCTTTCCGGCCCGGTCGAGACCATGAGCGGCACCGAAAGACCTTGATCGCGATGCTCGAGTATCACGGCGACCGCGCCTTCGCTCAACGCATCGGGCGGGATGACGCGGATCGCGACGCCGAGGAATTCGGAGACCTTGAGCGACAGCCGCATCGGAATGCCGCGCACCGCGCGCCGCACCACGACGCGCTCGCGATCGAGCTCGACAAGCCGCGTACGCTCGTCGGCCCGCGCATCGCTGGTCGCGAAGCAGACGG
The DNA here is from genome assembly GCA_036491235.1 of Xanthobacteraceae bacterium. GTDB lineage: Bacteria > Pseudomonadota > Alphaproteobacteria > Rhizobiales > Xanthobacteraceae > JAVDCA01. Next base: position 9,185 of record DASXCK010000352.1, read on the forward strand.
GAAGTACGGCCGGATCGAGCCGCAATGCGCAGCCCGATCCGGCCGGGATGGCCCTGCCAAGTGGCATTCGACGCCTCACCGAACTCGAAGTCCCTGTCGCCGGGCCTGGTGGGCGCATTTTTCGCTTGCCGCGACATGCGCCTCTTGCCCGATCGTTGCCGCAGAGGTTACCCCCGCGCGGTCGGCATCCGCTTAAAATCGCTGGTTAATTGCAAGTGTCCACGGCCGTTCCGCCTCGCATGATTGATGAGACGTTGCTACGTTGCGTCGAGACGGGGCCGGACGGGGCAGGCGAACGGCCATAATCTTGATCGTTCACGGCGCGACTACCATCTCTTGGTTCGCCTTGCGTCCATTGCCCGACCTCTCGTAAATGGTTCCTGCCACGATGAATTCCCTATTGGACCAATCCGCCCTGACGACGCTCGCCGAACGGCTGGTCGCCGCCGCCCGCCGCGCCGGCGCCGACGCGGCCGATGCGATCGCCGAGCGCGGCATGTCGCAATCGGTCGAGGTGCGCGACGGCGTCGTCGAGGCGTCCGAGCGCTCCGAGGGCGACAGCATGGGACTGCGCGCCTTTGTGGGACGGCGGCAGGCGGTCGTCTCGACGAACGATCCGGCGGGCAACATCGATGATCTCGCGGCGCGCGCGGTCGCGATGGCGCGTGCCGCCCCGGAGGACAAGTACGCCGGCCTCGCCGAGCCCGGCCTGCTCGCCAAGGCGATCCCCGAACTCGATCTGCTCGATCCCGACCTGCCGTCCGTCGGTCATCTGGAAGAGATGGCGCGCGCCGTCGAGGCAGCCGCGCTCGCCGTCAAGGGCGTGAGCAAATCGGGCGGCGCGTCGGCCTCCGCCGGAATCGGCGGCACGGTGCTGGTGACGAGCGGCGGATTCACCGGCGCCTATCTCGGCTCGCGCCACGGCGCGTCGGTCGAGGCGATCGCGGGCAACGGCATCGGCATGGAGCGCGACTACGATTTTTCCTCCGCGCTGCACGCCGCGGACCTGATGGCGCCCGCCGCGATCGGGCGCTCGGCGGGCGAGCGCGCCGTGCGCCGGCTCAACCCGAAGAAAGTCCCGACCAAGCGGGTGCCGGTGGTGTTCGATACCCGCCTCGCCGGC
>DASXCK010000353.1:0-6550 GCA_036491235.1 Xanthobacteraceae bacterium
CAGCCGCAGGTTCTTCTTCAACCCTTCGGTCGAGCGCGGGCGCGGCCGGTGCGGCAGATAGGCCGCGACCGCGTCGGCCGCCTCCTCGACGGTGGCAAATCCGTCGCGCGCATGCTCGCGCATGAAGCCCTGCACCTTGGCGACGCCCGCGAGATCGACCCGCGGCGTGATGTCGACCAGCACGAGCGCGGCAAAAATCGGCGCGAGGTTGCGCGCTTGCGCGTTGCCGGCCGCGAGCAGCGACGCGATGCCGCCGAGCGAAGCACCGATCGTGGCCGGCGGCACACCATGCCGGCGCGCGAGCTCGGCCGCCACGGTCGTCACGTCGTCGGCGAAATCCTGGAACGCATAGGCGCCGTTCGCGATCCATTCGGCGTCGCCATGCCCGCGTTGGTCGACCGCATAGGCAACCCAGCCGGCGCGCGCGAGCTCGACCGCGGTCCGGCGCCAGGCGTGGCGGGTCTGTCCGCCGCCGTGCAGCAGCAGCACCGGGCGGCCGGCGTCGCCGAACACGTCGGCCGCGAGCCTGTTGCGGGCCGCGCCGGTAAAGGATTCATGCAATGAGCTCAAGCATGCTCCTCGAGGAACGCGAGCACGCCGGCCTTGAATACTTTGTCGCCGACCGCAAGCATGTGGTCGCGATCCGGAATCCCGAGCGCGGCGGCGTTCGGCATCAGCTCGGCGAGCTTCTGCGGCGAGCCGGCGATCGAGTCCTTGGTGCCGACAGCGACAAGCGTCGGCGTCACGATGCGTCCGGTCTCCTCGCGGGTGAGCGTCTGGCGCGACCCGCGGATGCAGGCGGCGAGCGCCTTGAGATCGGACTTGGTCTGCTGCGCGAAGGCGCGAAACGCATAACCCTGGGGGTCGGTCACCTGGGTGATCGACGGCGCCTCGAGGGCGTCGGCGATCGTCTCCGGCAGACCGACGCCCCCGACCAGCCGCTCGCCGAGCCCGCCGATGATCAGGCTGCGCACGCGCGCCGGATGGGCGAGCGCCGCGAATGCGACCGTGCGCGCCCCCATCGAGTAACCCATGAGGTCGGCGCGTTCGAGCCCGAGATGATCCATCAGGGCGCGCACGTCCTCGGCCATGAGGGAAGTGTGATAGCGCGCCGGGTCGTAAAGTTTGGTCGAGGCGCCGTGGCCACGATTGTCGAGCGCGACCGCGCGGCGGCCGGCGCGTGTCAGCGTCGCGATCCAGCCGGGCACGACCCAGTTGGTCTCCTTGGTGGACGCGAAGCCGTGCACCAGCACGATCGGCGGGCCGTCGCCGGCGTCCAGATAGGCGATGTCGGCGTCATCGGAGCGGCAGGTTCCGCTGCGGAATTCTTGAGTCATGCAAGCCCCTTGTGGCGGGGACTTCTTACACTGGTGCGGCGCCCAGTCGAGGGCGCCGGCGCATGCGTGGTCTACGCGGCGGAGCTGAGACGACGGATGCGTCACGCTGCGCGCCCTGAGTTGAAAGTGTAAAAACATCAATCGTTTATTTCGGTCTCCCGGCAAAGAAGATTGGGCTGCCGGACGCCCCCGGGTTGCTCAGCGGTTGGCCGCTCGGCCTTCGTTGCGGTGGTATTATTATCTGGAGGCCTGTAGAGTTCCCATCAACCTCGCATTTTGCCGCGAGGCCTCAACAAGAGGGGCGTCGATAATGTCGAAATGGATAATCTTGTGCGCGATGGCCAGCGTAGCTGTCGCCGTCACGGCCGGCGACGTGTCCGCCGCAGCGAAGCACGGGCCAGTGGTGCACGCCGCACGTAGCCACCCCGCCAAGCTCGCCCATACGCAGCAGCGCTTCCATAATGCCGGCACCCGGCAGCACACCACCAAGCTCGGCCACACGCAACAGCGCTTCCACAACGTCGGCAACCGGCAGCATGCCAACAAGCTCGCCAACACCCAGCAGCGCTTCCACAAGGTCTCCACCACCCACCCGGCCACGAGTCACTCCGGCTTGACGCATTTCACGCCCGGCTCCTCGCACGTCACCTTGAAGCTCGGCCCCGCCAAGGTGACGGTGGCCAAGAAAACGACGTTCGCCACCATCAAGCTCGCCAACCGGGTCGCGCCGATCTGGAGATCGGGGCCGAAGCGGATCTGGGTGGGCGGCCGGTGGAAGACGTTCGTGGCTTTCTCGGCGATCCCCGTGGTGCGGATCGGCGCCGGCTATTTTTGGCCGGACGCCTACGTCAATGTCGGCCGCCCCTACTGCACCGGCGCGACGCCCGACGGCTGCCAGCTCAACTGGCAGGCGGTCAACTTCGAGGATGGCGGCCGCGCCTTCCAGTGCGTGCAGTTTTGCCCGCGACCCAATGCGGCGCCGCCTCCGCAGGCGGTTGCGCTCGTTCCGCCGCCGCCCGTCCCGGCGGCAGGCGCTTGCGAGGTCACGGTCTACTCCGAGCCGAACTTTGCCGGCCAGGACGCGACCACCGGTGAGGAGCAACCGGCGCTCAGCCAGACCGGCTGGCAGGACCAGATCGTCTCCATCCAGGTGAAGAGCGGCGTCTGGGATTTCTTCTCCGAGGAGAACTTCAGCGGCAACAACATGCGGCTGCGGCCCGGCTCCTATAAGGCCCTCGGCCCCGAGTGGGCCAAGAAGATCAACTCGTTCATGTGCGTGATGACGGCAGTCCCGGGCGCGACCGCCGCGCAATAAATAATATTGAAGACGTCCGCGGCCTTCACCAGCGCTCGATCGCGCTGGCGGAGGCCGCGCGCTTTCTGGTCTCCTCACCCTCAGCTTGTCCGGCACTTTCCGGCATGTAACTGTTGCGGCTGCCCGGCGGCGCGGAACCTGAGACGTTCATCGTCGTTGGCACGGTGCGATCCTTGCATCCTGTGGCGTCCTTATCGTCCATCCGCCGGAACGGCTGACCCCCGCGTCCGCAACCGCGCCGCGCCGACACAGCGCGATGACAGCGCCATGACCCTGATCAAGCTGCTGACGGCCCCGATCCGGCGCCTGCTCAACTGGTCCGTCATTCAGTTCTGCATCGTCCTCGCGGTCATCCTGTTTCTCGAATATCAGGACACCAATTCGATCGGCGGCACGATCTACGGCTGGCTTGATGCCTTGGTGACGGCAAGCCTCAACGTTCTGTCGCATGCCCACGAGTTGAGATCGTTCAGTCGCGCTTTCCTCACCGTCGGATTGACCATCGCGTATGGGTTCCTGGTCCTTTGGGTGTTTCTGGAGATCGGCCGCCGGATCATCCGCAATATCGTCGATTTCGCCGGACGTCATAACGTGTTCTGGCTGCGCGACAGCATCGCGCGCGAGCGCGGCATCGCGGCCTATCGCGCCTGGGAGCCGCTCGAGCACATCCGCCCACCGGAGATTCCGCAGCCCGTGTGGGAGCAGCGCTACGCCTGGCCGGCGAATGACGCGCCGCCCTATCCGAGCCTGTGGCGCCGTATCGCGTTCGAATGCGCCAGCGCGATTCTGGTGGTGCTTGTGGCCCTGGTGCTGCTGCAGGAATTCACGCCGATCCCGGCTCTGACGTGGATCGCGGCGCACGCGAAGGCCGCATTTGCGGGCGTCTTCGGTGGCGCGCTTTAGCGCATTCTTCGCCATGGCCGGGCTTGTCCCCATCGACGTCTTTGCGACTCCAAAGAAAGACTGGATGCCCGGCACAAGGCTGGGCATGACGTGAACAGCGGGACGCAATCCGCCCTAGGAATCGCCGATCCCCCCCGCTATGTTCCGGCCGCTTTCGCCCGTCACCTCTCGAGGTCCAACGCCATGGCCGAAACGGTCGTTCCCCATTTCCACAACGACGCGGGCGTGCCGGTGATCGAGATCGGCGCGCACGAGTTCATGTGCATCGGCGCCGAGCCGCCGCTCGACCATCCGCATGTCTTCCTCGACATGGGCGGCGACACCGAGATCATCTGTCCGTACTGCTCGACGCTCTATCGGCTCGATCCGGCGCTCGATCCGCGCGCCGCCCGTCCGGCCGAATGCGCTTTCGAGCCGGCCGCCGCCTGACCTTCGAGCCAAGACCGTGTCCGCGGCGCGCACGATCATTGTGGCGGGCGCCGGGATCGGCGGGCTGACCGCGGCGCTGGCGCTCGCGCAGAAAGGCCTTCGCGTCGCGCTCCTCGACAAGGCCGAGAAGCTCGAGCAGACCGGCGCCGGCATCCAGCTCTCCCCCAACGCCACGCGCGTGCTCATCGGCCTCGGCCTGCGCGCGGCGCTGCTGCCGTCGATCGTCGTCCCCGAGGCCGTCGTCATCCGCACGGCGCGCGGCCGCGACGTCGCCCGCCTGCCGCTCGGCAAGGGCGCTGCGGCGCGTTACGGCGCGCCCTATTGGATCATCCATCGCGCCGACCTGCAGGCCGCGCTGCTCGCCGCCGCCACCGCGCATCCCGACATCACGCTCACCCTTGGCGCCGCCGTCGAGGCCTGCGCGACGCAGAGCGATGGCGTCGCCGTGCAAGTCCGGCGCGGCGATGGCGTGAGCGAGATGCGCGGCGACGCCCTTGTCGGCGCCGACGGCCTGTGGTCTCGCGTGCGCACCCTCGTGGGCGAAACCGATATGCCGCGCTTTGGCCGCCGCGCCGCCTGGCGCGCACTGGTGCCCGCGGATCGCGTCGCGCCCGAGCTCCGCGCGCCCGCGATCCAGCTCTGGCTCGGCGCCGGCGCGCACCTCGTCCACTACCCGGTCAAGACCGGCGCCATGATCAACATCGTCGCGATCGCGCGCGACGAGGCGCCGAGCGCCGGCTGGAGCACGGCCGCGACGCCGGCCGAGGTGCTGGCGCGCTTTCCGCGCGAGCGCTGGGCCCGGGCGGCGCACGACGTCCTGTCCATGCCGGCGCAATGGCTCAAATGGCCGCTCTACGATCGCGCGCCACGGCCGCTGCACCGCAAAGGCGCCGTGACGCTGCTCGGCGACGCGGCCCATCCGATGCTGCCGTTCGTCGCCCAGGGCGCCGCCATGGCGATCGAGGACGCCGCCGTGCTCGCCGCATTGCTCGCGCCGGTGCCGGATGACCTCGCTGCGGCAATGCGCCGCTACGAGCAGGCGCGCGCGCCGCGCACCGCCCGCGTCCAGCGCGTCGCGCGCCGCAACGACACGATCTATCATCTCGCCTGGCCCGCCTCGGCCTTACGCGATCTCGCGATGGGCGGTTTGGGCAACGCGCGCCTGCGCGGACAGCACGATTGGATTTATGGCTGGCGGCCGGATTAGAGTGCCGCTCCCGAGAGAGGAAACCCGATGCTTTTTCCCACCACCGTCGCGGGCAGCCTGCCCAAGCCTTCGTGGCTCGCCGAGCCGAACAAGCTGTGGCCGCAGTGGAAGCTCAGCGGGCCTGAGCTCGCGGCCGCCAAGCTCGACGCGACGCTGCTCGCCGTCAAGGAGCAGGAGGATGCCGGCATCGACATCGTGACCGACGGCGAGGAGACGCGCCAGCACTTCGTGCATGGCTTCCTCGAGTTCGTCGACGGCATCGACTTCGGCAGGAAAGTCGAGATGGGCATTCGCAACGATCGCTATAAGGCGATGGTGCCGACCGTCACGGGCGCGCTCGAGCTCAAAGGCCGCGTGCACGCCGCGGAGGCCCGCCACGCCCGTGCCCACACGACGCGCAAGCTCAAGTTCACCCTGCCGGGCCCGATGACCATCGTCGACACCATCGCGGACGCCCACTATGGCGACAAGATCAAGATGGCGTTCGCGTTCGCCGACCTGCTCAACCAGGAGGCGCGCGGGCTGTGTGACGACGGCGTCGACGTGATCCAGTTCGACGAGCCTGCCTACAACGTCTACATGAAGGAAGTCGGCGAGTGGGGTGTCGAGGCGCTGCATCGCGCCATCGCGGGCCTCACCTGCAGGACCGCGGTGCACATCTGCTACGGCTACGGCATCAAGGCCAACATCGACTGGAAGCAGAGCCTCGGCGGCGAGTGGCGGCAGTACGAGGAATTCTTCCCGGTGCTGCAGAAGAGCCGCATCGACGGCGTCTCCCTCGAGTGCCGCAACTCGCGGGTGCCGATGACGTTGCTCAAGCTGCTCGACGGCAAGGACGTGCTGGTCGGCGCGATCGACGTCGCGAACGACCGGGTCGAGACCCCCGACGAGGTCGCGGCCGTCATCGCGGAAGCGACGAAATACGTCGCCAAGGAGAAGATCATCCCCTGCACCAACTGCGGCATGGCCCCGATGCACCGCGACATCGCGATGGGCAAGCTCAAGGCGCTGGGCGATGGCGCAAGGCTGGCAAGGGCGAAGTACGGCTAACAAGGAAATTGAACTCATGCCCGGACTTGTCCCGGGCATCCACGTCTTATCCGCAGCGCGCCTGACAAGGACGTGGATGGCCGGGACAAGCCCGGCCATGACGAGTGGGAATGCTAAGCTAAAAACTCCGCAACCGCCTTGTTGAACTCCGCCGGCCGGTCCATGTTCGAAATATGCCCGGCGCCCGGCATCTCCACATAGCGCGAGCCGGGCAATCGCTTCTGCATGTCCTGCATCGCGGCCGGCGTGGCGCCGTCCTTCTCGCCGCAGATGAACAGCACCGGGCATGTCACGCTGGCGACCTTGGCG
>DASXCK010000354.1:0-8204 GCA_036491235.1 Xanthobacteraceae bacterium
TTTTTTCCGGTGCCCCGCCTACAGCGCATTCAGGAAATTCACCAGATCCGCCTTCTGCTGCGGCGTAAAGCCGATGTGGAAGCGCTGGTCGTAGAAATCGACGACGTCCTGCAGGCTCGCGGCGGAGCCGTTGTGGAAGTAGGGGGCGCGCGACGCGAGGCCGCGCAGGATCGGGCCCTTGAACTTGCCGATGTCGGCGCAGTTGTTGGAGATCAGGGCGCGGCCCGGGTCGGTCACGGTGAAGATCTTGCCGGTGAGCGTGCCGGACGTGCAGGTGATCGTGAACACCGGCAGGCGCGAGACGTCGAGGGCGGGCGGCGCGCCGCTGCCGGCGCCCGCGATGCCGATGTCGAGCGGCGCCTTGACGGAATGGTCGCCGACATTGGGCGTGTCGTGGCAGGTGCCGCAGAAGCCCTTGATGGTCGGCTGGTTCAGCACGTCGTTGAGGCCGCCGACGCCCGTGATGTTGATGTTCGTATTGTTGAACACCTCCTCGCCGCGGGCGATCGAGGCGCGCATGCGCGGCGTATCGCCGTGGCCCGGCGTGCTGAGCCACGGCTTGTAGATGTCGAAGATGTCCGACGTGAACGGCGTGCCGTGCGGGTTGTTGCCGAGCGGATCGTTGATGCCGATGAAGAACGGCACGAGCGACAGCGCGACGGGACCGCCCATGGCGCCGTTGCCGTGCAGGCTGCCGGCACGATTATCAATCTCCTGCGCCGTATAGAGGCCGCTCTCGAAGGCGACGATCGCGTCGATCTGCGCCTGGGTCGGCGCGGCCGCGGCTTGGGCATGGCCGAGCGTCGCGTCGGTGGCCTGGCTCGCGAGCGTCGGCTCGCGGCCGTCCCACATGATGGTCGAGAGGAAGCCGAGATTGGTCGAGGGCAGCGGGCGGCGGTAGACCGACACGATGCCGGTGGTCTTGCTGGTGAGCCCGGTCGCCACGTTGGTGTTGCAGTGATAGGGGTCGCTGACCGACGTCACCTCGAACGCGGGGGTCAGGGGCGGGGTCTGCGACGCCGGCATCGGCAGGCCGATGCGGATGAGGCCGCGGTCGATCAGGAGCGCGTAGGCCTGGCGCTTGGCCGCGAGCGTCGCGACGTTGTCGCTCGGACAGGTGGCGCCGTCGACGGTGCGGAAGATCGGGTCGCTGCCGCCGCTCTGCGCAAAGCGCGCCGCGACGCTCGCGGCGCTGACGCCCCAGCCGGTCTGCGGCTGATGACACGTGAAGCAGGTGCGCCCGTTGGTGCCGAGGTTCTGGAAGAAGGCGTTGTTGAACGTGAAGGTGGCGCCGCCCGGCTGGAAGGTCGCGACCGCGCCGGCCGCGTCGCCGTCGAGCGAGAAGCGCGGGATCACCGGCGGCGTCGGCTGCGCGCCGCGATCGGGATCGGGGAAGCGCCGCATCGACTGCATGTGCTGGATCATGCCGGGCGCGAAGGCCGGCAATGACGCCGTGTTGGCGGCGTTGTTGCCGCCGCCGTTCTGCTGGGCGAAGGCGGGCTGCGGCCCGCCCGCGATGCACGCCAGGGCGAGCAGGGCGGTGGACGCTTTCAAGATGGTGATGATGGCCGGGTGGCTTGCGACGATGCGGGGCGCGCGTTGCATGGGATTCCTCGCGTGAATGATGGGTTTCTCGAGTCGTCCTTGCGGGTGGACTGGAGACGGTTCGCGATTCACTCAGGTCATCGACTCAGGTGGGTCCGTGCAGGTCGTCCGAGGTTCAACGGCGGGGCATGTTAGTTGCGGAGATCTGGCATGTTAGTTTGGCGCAGCGGGGCGCCGGGCGGAAGTAAAAAAGATGACAAAAAAGTCAGGATTTTTTTGGGGAGCTAGGCAAGTGGGAGGGTGAGATGGGCGGGGTGAGGTGAGCACGGCGGTCGCGCTCGCTCTCCCCGCGTGCGGCGAGAGGGCCGGGGTGAGGGGGCGTGTCGGCGGGTCATGGCCGGCGATGTGCCTTGCCGAGAGTCAGCGCCCCTCACCCCGACCCTCTCCTCGTCAGAACGGGCGAGGGAGAGGAGGCGTTGTGCCGGCGAGGCGGAGCGCGGGTGCCGTGCCGGGATGAGGAGAGCAGACGCTGTGCGAGACGAGCGGCGCAAGCAAGTTTTCGCCGTGTTCGGCGCTAAGCTCCGCTTCGCCCGCGCCGGAAACCTTGCATGCCTCCCTCATTGCGCTCCCCGATCCTCTGCGCTGCACTCCTCGCGCTCGGCGCATCCGCGGCGCGTGCGGCGACCGACACCGAGCTCTGCTACCGGCAGCATGATGCCGCCGCGGTCGCGGCGTGCTCGCGGCTGATCGCGGCCGGCGGCAGCGCGGCGGGCGCGGACCGGGCGCCGGCCTACATCAGCCGCGCGATCGCGTATGCGGCGAGCGGGGATCTCGACCGCGCGATCGCGGACTATGGCGAGGCGATACGGCTTGCGCCGGCGAACGCGACCGCCTGGTACGACCGCGGCGCCGCGTGGCTCGCCAAGGGCAACGTCGCGGCGGCGAGCGCGGACTTCGCTGCGGCGCTGCGGCTCGATCCGCGCTCATTGCCGGCGCTGCGCGGGCGCGCCGCGGCGGCGCGGCGGCAGGGCGACCTCGACAAGGCGATCGCGGAGCTCGACGCGGCGATCGCGATCGATGGCAAGGATGCGGGCGCGCATCTCGCCCGCGGCACCGCGTTGCTCGCCAAGGGCGAGCTCGGATCGGGCGATTGCGGATTTCGGCGCCGTGATCGCGCTCGATGCGAAGAATGCGCCTGCCTTCTACGACCGCGGCGTGGCGTTCCGGCGCAAGGGCGATCTCGACCACGCGATCGCGGACTACGACGCGGCGATCGCGCTCGATCCGGCGAACGCGGGCGCATTCTTTGCGCGCGCCATCGCGTGGAAAGCCAAGGGCGACCTCGACCGCGCCGCCGCCGACTACGGCGCCGCGATCCGGCACGACCCGCATGATGCGAGTGCGTTGATGGGCCGCGCCGAGGTGCTGAGCCGGAAGGGCGACCTCGACGGCGCCATCGCGGACTATGACGCCGTGATCGCGCGCGATGCGAGGAATGCGCGCGCGTTCGCGGGGCGGGCGCTGGCGTGGCAGCGCAAGCACGATCTCGACCGCGCCATCGCGGACTATGACGCGGCGATCCGGCTCGATCCCAAGGATGCGCGCGCGCTGCGCAACCGCGCCATCGCGTGGGCCGCCAAGGGCGATCCCGACCACGCGATCGCCGACAACACGCAGGCGACGACGCTCGATCCGACCGACGCGGGCGCCTTCCTGGATCTCGCCGATGGGCTGCTGAAGAAGGGCGCGCTCGACCGCGCGATCGCGGCCTACGGGCAGGCGATCGCGGCCGACCCGAAGCGCGTCACGGCTTATGCGAACCGCGGGGTCGCGTGGACGCGCAAGGGCGACTATGACCGCGCGATCGCGGACTTCGACGCGGCGATCGGGCTGCGGCCGGCCGACGCGATGGCGCATTTCGGCCGCGGCGTGGCGTGGCGCCGCAAGGGCGACCTCGACCGCGCGGCCGCGAACTACGACCAGGCGATCGCGCTCGCGCCGGATCTCGCGCCGGCGTACTTCAACCGCGGCCTGGTGCGGGCCGCCAAGGGCAGCCTCGCGGGCGCGATCGCGGACTTCGACCAGACGATCAAGCTGCGGCCGGCCGACGCCGACGCCTACTACAACCGCGGGCTCGCGAAGCAGCGGCAGGGGAATATCACCGACGGCGATGCCGACGTGGCGGCGGCGCGGAAGCTGAAGCCGGATATCGGGAAGTAGCCGCAGATACATGCATCGTCATGCCCGGGCTTGTCCCGGGCACCACGTCTTCCTTTGCGGCGCGTAAAGTGGGCAAAGGCGCGGAACGCGCCCGTGCCCCCGCGCATCTTGCGCAAGAACGGTGGGCACGCTTCGCTTTGCCCACCCTGCGGCTTGCTGCAACCGCGGGCTCGCGAAGCAGCGGCAGGTGAATATCACCGCCGCGATGCCGACGTGGCGGCGGCGCGGAAGCTGAAACCGGATATCGGGAAGTAGCCGCAGATACATGCATCGTCATGCCCGGGCTTGTCCCGGGCATCCACGACTTCCTTTGCGGCGCCTAGGATGGGCAAAGGCGCGGAATGCGCCGTGCCCACGCGCATCTTGCGCAAGAACCGGGGAGAGGGAAGACGCAGGCGCCGTTACCTCACGTCCGCTCCCTCAGCGGCCCCGGGATCGCGGCCTCGGCCTGGCGCATCAGGTCCTCCTCGTGGTGGCGCACGAACACGATGCCGGCGATGACGGCGACCACGGCGGCGGCGAGCAGCAGCGCGCTCACCCAGCCGCCGAGCTCGGCGACCTGCTTGCCGAAGAGGTAGGCGCCGCCGCCGAAGAGGGTGGCCCAGCAAATTCCGCCGAGCGCGTTCATCACCACGAAGTGCGGCCACGGCATGCGGTTGACGCCGGCGAGCAGCGCCGAATAGGTGCGCAGGATGGCGATGAAGCGGCCGAAGAAGACGATCTTGCCGCCGTGGCGCAGGAAGAGATACTGGCCGACCTTGAGGCGGCGCTCGTCGAGCCGGATGTAGTGCCCGTGGCGCAGGATCAGGCGAAAGCCGACCGAGCGGCCGATCAGGTAGCCGAGGTTGTCGCCGATGATGGCGGCGGCGGCCGCGACCACGATCACCCAGACGATGCTGATCTGATGCGTCGTGCCGGCATAGAGCGCGGAACTCACCAGCGCGGTCTCGCCCGGCATCGGAATGCCCATGCACTCGATGAGGATGACGCCGAACACGACCCACAGGCCGTAGGTGTGCATGAGCTGGTGGAGGAGGTCCGGGGAGGGCGGGTGCATGGGGCAGGGTTACAGGGTGTGGGGGCGGGAGGGTAGGGGGCGGGGTGAGATGGGGTGGGGTGTGATGTGATGAGGCACGGTGAGGTGAGCACGGTGCCGGGGCTCCTTCTCCCCCTCTTTGGGGGAGAAGGTCGGGATGAGGGGGCGTCTCCGCGAGTCAATGTCTGACGTTTTGCGTCGCTGAGAGTCAGCGCCCCCACCCCGACCCTCTCCACCGTAAGAACGGGGGAGAGGGGGAGCAGGCGCAGTGCCGGGGAGAGAAAAAGTGGTCGCCGGGCCCGCCTCACCGCAGTTGCATATCGGCAACATGTGCGCGCAAAGGCTGCGATTTCCTTGGGCGCATAGGGGGGAACTTCCTCCCCATCCAAGCCACGAGTCGGTTGCGGGGCCACATTCACGCTGGGGCAGAAGGGCATCGGGGACCGCGGGGGAAGCATGGCCATGGCAATTGGGTTGCGCGCGCGGGCCTGCCGCGCCGCGGGGACGGCGTTCACGGCGTCGATCCTGATGCTGCTCGCCGCCACGTCGGCGTCGGCGCAATTCGTCTGAACCACCACGCCGAGCGACGTCACGTGCACCAATTCGGGCACGGCGGCCGCGGCGGAAACCAACACGGCGAACGGCGCCGGCCAGAACGCGACGACGACCAACTCGGGCAGCAGCGCCGGCATGACGTCGCGCACGACCGCCGGCGGCAACGCGGCGGCGACCAACACCAGCGCGGGCACCAATACGGGCGACATCCTTTCGCAGACGACGGCGGGCGGCAGCGGCACGGTCACCAACGCGGGCACCAACACCGGCAACCTCGGCGCCGACACCACGGGCGGCAGCGGCACGGTGACCAATACGGGCCATAACGGCGACGCGATCGAGGTGGAGGTGCACAGCGGCGGCAATGCGCTGGTCACCAACTCGGGCAGCAACGCGCACCAGATCACGGCGGCGACCGACGCCGGCGGCAACGCGACGATCGTCAACTCAGGCAGCAACGGCGATTTCCTCGCCGCCGCCACGGCGACGACCGGCGACGCGACGGTCACCAACTCGGGCACGACCGGCAGCTTCATCCAGACCACGGCGAACAACGGCAACGCGACGACCACGAACTCCGGCAGCAACGGCGGCGCCATCACCACGCAGGCGGTCACCGGCAACGCGACGACCACGAACTCCGGCAGCAACGGCGGCAACATCTCCACGCAGGCGGCCACCGGCAACGCGACGACCACGAACTCCGGCAGCAACGCCGGCAACATCTCCACGCTGACGCTCACCGGCAATGCGATGACCACCAACAGCGGTGCGCTCGTCGGCGCCATCGGGACCAGCGCGGGTACCGGCAACGCGACCACGATCAATTCCGGATCGGCGGCCGGCATGACGACCGAGGTGGTCACGGGCAACGCGACCACCGTCAATTCCGGCGCGAGCAGCGCCGATATCACGACGACCACCGGGCACGGCAACGCGACCACGATCAACAGCGGAACGGCGGCCAGCAGTATCTTCACCATCACGTTGAACGGGAGCGCCTTGCTGGTGAATTCGGGCATCGCCCGCGATGGCGTCACGGTCGTGGCCACCAACGGCAACGCCACCCTCACCAATTCGGGCACGATCGCCGTCAGGTTCGGCACCATCGCGGTCCAGTTCGCCGGCACGGGTCCCGACACGGTCAACATCCTGCCGGGGTCGACCATCATCGGGCAGATCCACCTGGACGGCGTGAACGACACGGTGAATTTTTCCACCGGCAACCAGAACCTCACCTTCAATACGCTCGCGGGCGCGCATGTCACCAGCACGCTGCCGTTCGTGGTCTCGGGCAACCAGGCCGTGACCGTCGACCCGACGCCCTTCGCGATGGCCGACAAGACCCTGATGGATTTCACCCGCGCGATCTCGGGCCTGCTCGACGGCATCGGCGGCGGCGTCGGGCCGAGCGGATCGCCGGCGTCGGCGTTCGCGCCGATCGGCGGCATCGCCGGCACGGTCGACGGCATCTTTGCGGGTTTTGGCAGCAACCCGGCGCTCGGCTATGCGGACGCGTCCGCGCCGGTGTTCAAGGCACCCAGCATGGTGGCGAGCGACGGCCGCGCCATCTGGGCGCGCGGGTTCGGCGGCGAGCGCAACCAGGATCCGCAGGACGGGCTGCTGGGCGCGAAGACGACATTCTTCGGCGGCGCGGTCGGCTTCGACCTTCTGGCGCGCACCGACCTGCGGCTTGGCGTCTTTGTCGGCGGCGGCGAGAGCCGGCTCACACTCGACGGCAACAACGGCTTCACCAATTCGGACACGGCGTTCGGCGGCATTTATGGCCGCTGGGGTTTTGTGTCGCTCGGCCATGCCTCGTTCCTCGACTTCGCGCTGCACGGCGGCGGGTCGACCAACTCGACGTCGCGCACCGTGAACAACAACCTCGCGCCGGGCGGGATCGAGCTCGCGACCGCGAATTATTCGAGCTCCTACATCAGCCCCGAGCTCAAGTACGGCATCGACGTGCCGCTGTGGGCGCAGTACACGCTGACGCCGTCATTGCGGGTGCGCTATGTCGCGGGCTTCTTCGGCGGCTACACCGAGAGCGGCACGACCGCGCCGCTGACCGTCGCGGGCCGCACCATCCAGGACATCGAGGAACGCGGCGAGCTCAAGCTGACGCGCGCGACGCCGGTCGGGCCGGATCTGCTGCTGACCAGCGTGCACATCGGCGCGATCGGGATCGAGCGGCTGGGCGACACTACGGTCAACACGACGATCCTCGGCGTCGGCCTGCCGTTCGTGACGCCGGGCCGCAACCAGGTCGCGGGCGTCGTCGGCGGCGCCGGCTTCGAGTGGCGCACCCGCGAGGGCGTGTCGTTTTTCGCGGCCGGCGAGGGGATCGGGTTCAGCGATCAGAGCACCGTGTGGAGCGCCAAGGGCGGCGTGCGGGTGGCGTTCTGAACCTGACCCCGTGATCCTGAGGCGCCCGGCGCAGCCGGGCCTCGAAGGATGATCGGCCCGTGCGCGAGCAACAAACGCGCAAGCGGCCACCGCAGCGGCCGTCGTCCTTCGAGGCTCGGCCTTCGGCCGAGCACCTCAGCGACTGTGTTCTTTTTCAAGCGGGTTGCCATTGTTTTTTGTCTCGGAGCATTGCGTTGAGGATGGTGAGAAGCTTTCGAGCAACGGCGATGAGGGCGACCATCTTGGGCTTTCCGCGAGCGAGCAACCCTTGGTAAAAATCCCGCAGCACTGGATTGCGGCGGGCAGCCGAGAGAGCCGCCATGTAGATGGCCGATCGAACGTGCGGCCGACCGCCGGCGATCATGCTTTTTCCCTTCCATCGGCCGGATTGGCGCGTGAAGGGAGCATAGCCGACCAGGCTGGCGATCTGGCGACGCGT
>DASXCK010000355.1:0-3102 GCA_036491235.1 Xanthobacteraceae bacterium
ACCAACCCGAAGGTGACCGATCGCGGCATGTGGAATATCTTCCGCGTCTGCGGCCGCGACGACCAGCAGGGCAGCGTCGCCGGCGCGATCATCGCGCAGCGGTTCAAGGGCAAGCGCATCGCCTTCGTGCATGACAAGACCACCTACGGCCAGGGTCTCGCCGAGGAGGCGCGCAAGGCGCTCAATGCCAAGGGCATGAAGGAAGTGTTCTTCGAGGGCGTCAACAAGGACGACAAGGACTTCACCGCACTCGTCTCCAAGATCAAGGCGGCCAATCCGGATCTCGTCTACTGGGGCGGCCTGCAGGACGCCGGCGGCCTGATCCGGCGCCAGATGTCCGATCAAGGCCTCAAGGTGCCGATGATGGGCGGCGACGGCATGGCCGACGACGAGTTCGCCTCGATCGCGGGTCCCTCCGCCAAGGGCACGCTGATGACCTTCTCGCCCGATCCGCGCACCAACCCGAAGAACAAGGCGATCATCGACCTGTTCCGCAAGAAGCGCGGGTTCGAGCCGCAGGCCTATACGCTCTACAGCTACGCGTCCGTGCAGATCATCAAGCAGGCCGCGGAGGCGGCGAAGTCGCTCAACGGCAAGAAGGTCGCCGAGATCATGCACTCCGGCAAGGTGTTCCACACCGTGCTCGGCGACGTCTCGTTCGACAAGAAGGGCGACGTCAACGGCTACGTCGTCGACGGCAAGAGCAAGGACCGCTACGTGCTCTATCTCTGGAAGAAGGGCGCGGACGGCCACATCACCTACGTCGAGGCTCCGGCCGAGACCAACTGACGCCGGCAACGCGGATCAATATTGCAAAGACGGCGGCCGGTGCTCCCGGCCGCCGTCTTCTTTTTGGTGTTCGTCATTGCGAGAAGGCCAAAGGCCGACGAAGCGATGGCAATCCGCGGGCGCATGAACGCGCGGCGCGGGATTGCTTCGTCGCTTCGCTCCTCGCGATGACGGTCGGGGTTTGAGCGCTAACCGATGTTGCTCAGCGCCGGGAACCATTCGAGCAGCCAGTTGCTCGCCTGCCCGACGAAACCGGTGAGGAACGCGATGCCGGTGAGCACCATGAGGGCGCCCATGGCACGCTCGACCAGCGCCACGTGGCGCTTGAACCGCGCCAGGAACGCCATGAACGGCTCGACCGCGAAGGCGGCGACGAGAAACGGGATGCCGAGGCCTGCCGAATAGACCGCGAGCAGCCCAGCGCCCTTCGCCACCGTCTCCTTCGACGCCGCCACCGCGAGGATCGCGGCGAGGATCGGACCGATGCACGGCGTCCAGCCAAACGCGAAGGCGAGCCCCATCACGTAGGCGCCCCACAGTCCGACCGGCTTGGCCATCTCCCAGCGCTTCTCGCGCATCATCATGGCGATGCGCGTCACGCCGAGGAAATGCAGCCCCATGACGATGATGATGATTCCGGCCGCAATCGCGAGCTCGCCCGAGTAGCGCCGCACCAGCACGCCGACCACGCTCGCGCTCGCCCCGAGCGCGACGAACACGGTGGAAAAGCCGGCGACGAACAGCAGCGCGGCGAGCACCGTGTCGCGCCGGACGACCGGTGCGGGCGCGGTGCCGGCGATGCGCTCGAGCGAGGTGCCCGCGAGATAGACGAGATAGGGCGGGACCAGCGGCAGCACGCAGGGCGACAGGAAACTCAGGAGGCCCGCGAACAACGCGGCCACGATGGAGACATTTGACGACATGGCCCCCTTTGATGCGACGATAGGGGGCGCGATGCAAGCGGCGCCCGCCCGGATGGCTCGATTGTGAACGGACGTGAACCGTTTGCTGTGATTGACGGCGATCGGGAAATGGTTTCCGCTTCTGCACGGGAACACATGCACATGACGCAGTTTGAACGAAGCACTGAGGCGCGGCTGTTACCCTCCCGCCCGTTGGCGGGGCGGGTCGAGCGACGCGGCGAAGCTGCGGCGCAAGTGGTGGGGGACTAGG
The DNA here is from genome assembly GCA_036491235.1 of Xanthobacteraceae bacterium. Classification (GTDB taxonomy): domain Bacteria; phylum Pseudomonadota; class Alphaproteobacteria; order Rhizobiales; family Xanthobacteraceae; genus JAVDCA01. The sequence continues at coordinate 1,963 of DASXCK010000355.1, forward strand.
CGTGCTCCGTGCTTGCGACCGTAGAAAGACGCTTGTTCAGCACAAGCGGCGCCCTCCGGCCCCTCCCCGCCACGCGCTTCGCGCGCGGGGGGAGAGGAGAAGAAGCGCGTGCGAGAGACGCCCATGCGCAACCTGATCACCGATGTACCGGGCATCATGGTCGGCCACGCCCAGGACGCGCGGCTCGCCTCGGGCGCGACCGCGGTCGTGTTCGACCGGCCGGCGGTCGCGGCGGTAGACGTGCGCGGCGGGGCGCCCGGCACACGCGAGACCGACCTGCTCGATCCCGGAATGCTGGTCGAGCACATCGACGCCATCGCGTTCTCGGGCGGCTCCGCGTTCGGCCTCGATACGGCGGGCGGCGTGCAGGCCTGGCTGCGCGAGCAGGGGCGCGGCTTTGCGGTCGGCGCCGCGCGCGTGCCCATCGTTCCGGGCGCGATCCTGTTCGACCTGCACAATGGGGGCGACAAGGACTGGGGTCGCTACCCGCCCTATCGCGAGCTCGGCTATGCGGCGGCGGCCGGCGCCGCCGGGGACTTCGCGCTCGGCAGCGTGGGCGCGGGGCTCGGCGCGCGCACGGTCAACTTCAAGGGCGGTATCGGCTCGGCGTCGGCGACCTGCGACGGCCACGCGATCGGCGCATTGGCGGCCGTCAACGCCGTCGGCAGCGTCGTGGTCGACGACGGTCCGTGGTTCTGGGCCGCCCCATTCGAGATCGGCAAGGAGTTCGGGGGACGCGGCTTCCCCTCGCCGCTGCCGGCCCGCGCACTCGACCCGCGCACCAAGGGAACCGTGCGCGGGAACACGACGCTCGTCGTGGTCGCGACGGACGCGGTATTGACCAAGTCGCAAGCCAAGCGCCTTGCCGTGATGGCGCAGGACGGCCTCGCGCGCGCGATCTTTCCCGCACACACCCCGCTCGACGGCGATCTCGTGTTCGCCGCCGCGACCGGCCGGCGCGCCTTGGCGGATCCGGTCCGTGACCTGATGCGCCTTGGAACCTGCGCCGTGCAGGTGGTGGCGCGTGCGCTTGCGCGCGGCGTCTACGAGGCTGCTGCCTTGGCGGGCAGTGCGCCGCCGAGCTGGCACGACGTCTTCGGCGCCTGAAGGCCACAAACGCCACGGGCATAACGCGGTTTG
>DASXCK010000356.1:0-3138 GCA_036491235.1 Xanthobacteraceae bacterium
GCACAATGTCGACGTGCTGCCGATCCAGGGGATCAACGTCTACGACATTCTGCGGCGGACCAAGCTCGTCCTCACCAAGGCGGCGGTCGATGCGCTGGAGGCGCGGTTCAAATGAGCACGACGGATCCGCGCCACTACGACTTCATCCTGTCCCCGATCATCACCGAGAAGGCGACGAACGCGAGCGAACGCAACCAGGTGATGTTCCGCGTCGCGCGCCACGCCACCAAGCCGCAGATCAAGGAAGCGGTCGAGAAGCTGTTCGACGTGAAGGTCAAGAGCGTCAACACGCTGGTGCGCAAGGGTAAGCACAAGGCATTCCGCGGCCGCTTCGGCGAGCAGTCGGACGTTAAGAAAGCGATCGTGACCCTCGAAGAGGGTCATCGCATCGACGTGACCACCGGACTCTGAGGCAGGGACCACGATGGCGCTTAAGACATACAAGCCGACGACCCCAGCCCAGCGCCAGCTGGTGCTGGTCGATCGTTCCGGCCTGCACAAGGGCAAGCCGCTCAAGGCGCTGACCGTCGGCAAGACGTCGACCGGCGGGCGCAACAATCTCGGGCGCATCACGACGCGTTTCCGCGGCGGTGGTCACAAGAAGGCGTACCGCACGATCGACTTCAAGCGCGCCAAGCACGACCAGCCCGCGACCGTCGAGCGTATCGAGTACGATCCGAACCGCACCGCCTTCATCGCGCTGATCAAGTACAAGGACGGCGAGCAGGCCTATATCCTCGCGCCGCAGCGGCTCGCGGACGGCGACACGATCGTCGCGGGCGAGTATGTCGACGTGAAGCCCGGCAATGCGATGCCGGCGGGAAATATCCCCATCGGCACGATCGTTCACAACATCGAGCTCAAGGTCGGCAAGGGCGGCCAGATCGCGCGCTCGGCCGGCACCTATGCGCAAATCGTCGGCCGTGACGGCGAGTACGTGATCCTGCGGCTGAATTCGGCGGAGCAGCGCCTGGTGCACGGCCGCTGTATGGCGACGATCGGCGCGGTCTCGAACCCCGACCACATGAACATCTCGATCGGCAAGGCCGGCCGCAAGCGCTGGATGGGTCGCATGCCGCATAACCGCGGCATCACCATGAACCCGGTCGACCATCCGCACGGCGGCCGCACCAAGGGCGGCGGCCACCCGGTGACGCCGTGGGGCTTCCCGACCAAGGGCAAGAAGACCCGCAAGAACAAGTCGACTACCAAGTTCATCATCTCGAGCCGCCACGCGCGGAAGAAGACTCAGTAAAGCGAGGACGTCATGGCGCGTTCGATCTGGAAAGGCCCGTTCGTCGACGGTTATCTGCTCAAGAAGGCAGAGACCTCGCGCGCGTCCGGCCGTCACGACGTGATCAAGACCTGGAGCCGGCGCTCGACGATCCTGCCGCAATTCGTCGGGCTGACCTTCGGGGTGCACAACGGCCACAAGCACATCCCGGTGCTCGTCACCGAGGAGATGGTTGGCCACAAGCTCGGCGAGTTCTCGCCGACCCGTACGTTCCACGGCCATTCGGCTGACCGCAAGGCCAAGCGCGGGCCGGGCGCGTCGGCGTGAGCGAGGTGAGGACATGAGCAAGAAAGGCCAACCCCGCGCGCTCGCCGAGAACGAGGCGAAGGCGGTCGCCAAGATGCTGCGCGTGAGCCCGCAGAAGCTCAATCTGCTGGCGCAGATGATCCGCGGCAAGAAGGTCGCGATGGCGCTCGCCGAGCTCGAGTTCTCGCGCAAGCGTGTCGCCAGGGATGTGCGCAAGTGCCTTCAGTCGGCGATCGCGAACGCCGAGAACAACCATCAGCTCGACATCGACGATCTCGTTGTCGCCCAGGCGCACGTCGGCAAGGGACTGGTGATCAAGCGTTTCCACGCCCGCGGCCGTGGCCGTTCGGGCAAGATTCTCAAGCCGTTCTCGCACCTGACCATCGTCGTGCGTCAGGTCGAGGCCGCAGCGGCAGCTTAAGGAGACGGCCCAATGGGTCAGAAGGTCAATCCAATCGGCCTGCGTCTCGGGATCAACCGCACCTGGGACTCGCGCTGGTATGCCGGCAAGAACGAGTACGGCCAGCTCCTCCACGAGGACGCCGAGATTCGCAAGGAGCTGCACCAGCAGCTCAAGCAGGCGGCAGTCTCGCGCATCGTGATCGAGCGGCCGCACAAGAAGTGCCGCGTCACCATCCAGTCGGCACGGCCGGGGGTCGTCATCGGCAAGAAGGGCGCCGACATCGAGAAGCTGCGCAAGAAGGTCGCGGACCTCACCGACTCGGACGTGGTGATCAACATCGTCGAGATCCGCAAGCCCGAGCTTGACGCGCAGCTCGTCGCCGAATCGATCGCGCAGCAGCTCGAGCGCCGCGTCGCGTTCCGCCGCGCCATGAAGCGCGCCGTGCAGTCGGCGATGCGGCTCGGCGCCGAAGGCATCCGCATCAACTGCTCCGGCCGGCTCGGCGGCGCCGAGATCGCCCGGATGGAGTGGTACCGCGAGGGCCGCGTGCCGCTGCATACGCTGCGCGCCGACGTCGACTACGGCGTCGCGACCGCGTTCACGACCTACGGCACCTGCGGCGTGAAAGTGTGGATCTTCAAGGGCGAGATCCTCGAGCACGACCCGATGGCCCAGGACAAGAAGCTTGCCGAGGCCGAGGCCGGCCGTCCGCGTCGCGACGCCTGAGCGAGCCGCAGAGGTTTAAGAGAGCACCGCCATGTTGCAACCGAAGAAAACGAAGTACCGCAAGGCGCACAAGGGCCGCATCCACGGCCTCGCGACCAGCGGCGCCTCGCTGTCGTTCGGCGAGTATGGGCTTAAGGCGATGGAGCCCGACCGCGTCACGGCGCGCCAGATCGAGGCGGCGCGGCGCGCGATGACGCGCCATATGAAGCGCGCCGGCCGCGTGTGGATCCGCGTCTTTCCGGACGTGCCGGTGTCGAAGAAGCCGCTCGAGGTGCGCATGGGCTCGGGCAAAGGTTCTCCGGAGCTCTGGGTCGCGCGCGTAAAGCCGGGCCGCATCATGTTCGAGATCGGCGGCGTGCCGGTCCAGATCGCCAAGGAGGCGCTTTCGCTCGCCGCCGCCAAGCTGCCGATCAAGACGCGCTTCGTCGCGCGCATCGCCGAGTAATGGAGGCCGCTGTGCTCAAACCCG
>DASXCK010000357.1:0-19233 GCA_036491235.1 Xanthobacteraceae bacterium
GCTGGAGCGCACCAGCGGCAGCGACGGCGCGATGGTGCCGAACAGGATCTCGATGCGGCCTTGCATCAGGTCGATCATCGACTGCTCGGTGCCGCGATAGGGCACGTGGTTGATGTCGACGCCCGCCATGGTGGTGAACAGCGCACCCGCGAGGTGCGCCATGGTGCCGACGCCAGCCGACGCATAGTTGAGCTTGCCGGGGTTTACCTTGGCGAGCGCGATGAGATCCTTCACGGAGTGAGCGTCGAGCCCGGGCGTCACCAGCAGAACGAAGGGCGAATAAGCGAGCATGCCGACCGGGGCAAAATCCTTGACCGGATCGAACGAGAGCTTGATGCCGATCGCCGCGGTCGTCGCATGCGACGTCGTGTTGGCGAGCTCGAGCGTGTAGCCATCCGGCTTCGCTCGCGCCGCCAGCTCGGTCCCGAGCACCGTCGAGCCGCCCGGCTTGTTCTCGATCACGATCGGCTGGCCGAGGCGGGCCGAAAGCTTCTGCCCAACGATGCGGGCGATGACGTCCGATCCGCTGCCGGCGCCGAACGGCACGATCATGTGGATCGGCCGGCTTGGCCATTTCGCGTCGCCCGCGGCCGGCTGCGCCGCCACCGCACCCGCGAACGCCAGTGTGACTGCGACCACGAGAATGAAACCGCGGGCCAAGCTGCCGATCATGTGATGGCCTCCGCCTCGCGCAAGCTTTCGATCAACGATGAGCGCAGCAAAAAGGCACGCGCCCGCTTGGGGTCCTCGGCGGTGCGGCGCAGCTCGTCGTGATTGCGCGCGCGCACCATTGGATCTTTCTCCGCCAACAGCTTCTTGTTGCGCATGGTCTGCGCCTGCGTGTGCTGCAGCGCGACATGGCGGCGCTGGCGCTCGTAGCGGTCGAGCGCATCGGGTGAGAGCTCGCCGCGCAAGATGCCGACGAGCTTGTCGGCCAGGTTGAAGGCATCGTGCACGCCGCTGTTCATGCCCATCGCGCCGATCGGACTGTTCACGTGCGCCGCATCGCCGGCGAGGATCGCACGGCCGCCGCGAAATCGCTGCGCGACCCGTTGATGCACCGTGTAAAGATTGCGGCCCACGATATTGAAATCCTTGGCCGTAGGCAGAAACCGCTGCAGCCGCGCCTGCAGCGCCTCCGGCCGGCAGATCGCCGCCTCGTCCTCGTCGGGCGCGGTCGGGAAATGCACCCGCCAGCGGTCGGGCGGTCCCTTCCAGTGAAACAGGTTCGACCATTCGGTCGGATCGGAGATGTAGTTGCGCTCGGTATAGCCGTGCCGGCGGAAATCGTAGGCAACCTCGATGTTCAGCGTCCGGTCCGAATAGGTGAAACCCTCGAACTCGATGCCGAGGTCCTTGCGCACAATGCTGCGCGCGCCCTCGCCGCTCACCAGGTAGGCGCCCGCAACGGTCTCGGCCTCGCGCTCCGGGTTCGTCACATGCGCCACGACGCCATCGGCGCCTTGCTCGAACGACGTGAACGTGGTCGACAGGCGCACGTCGATCAGGGGGTGCGCCTTCGCGAGGGCGAGCGCCTCCTCGACGATCTTGATGCGCTCGCACTGCAGCACGTAGGGAAACTTGGTGTCGTCGCGGAGGTGGGCGTGATCGAACTCGGCGATCAGCTTGCTCTCGTGCCCGTCCCAATAGTGGAAGAGCGGCGCCACGATGCCGCGCGGCTCGAGCTTGGCGTAGAGCCCGATCGAGTCGAACAACTCCAGGGTTGCGGGATGGTTGGTGCCGGCGCGCGGCACCTGCTCGAGGAAATTGTCGGCACCGAGCGCCTCGATGAGGATGACCGGCACCTCCTGCTGGGCGAGCCGCAGCGCGAGGCACAGGCCCACGGGCCCCGCCCCGATGACGATGACCGATTTCAAGGTTCGTCATGCGCGGGCTTGACCCGCGCATCCACGTCTTTCTGGTTCAAGGCAAGGCGTGGATGGCCGGGACAAGCCCCGCCATGACGAAAACGGAAGCCAATCAAGACTTCGCCACCACGTCCTTCACGGCGCCGGCCCAGCCCTTGTGGGTCAGGTCGAACACGATGCCGATCGGGTCCTTGTACTTGGCTTCGTAGAACGAGTTGGGCGAGGTCGGGCGGCCCGCCAGATAGGTGCCGCCGGCGTCCACCACCTTCTTTTCGGCGGCGTCGAGATCGTCGACCCACATGCCGAAATGGTAGATGCCGACCTCCTCCTCGCCTTCCCGCCGCAGCAGCGCCACGTTGACGATGCCGTCCGACATGTAGATGCCGCGCCGCGCCGTGCCGGCGCGCTTCATGTCAAAGGCCTTCTCGAAGAAGGTCGCGGCGGCCTCCGGGTCAGGAACGATGAGCGCGATGTGGCGGAGCTTGGCCATGGGGACCCTTTCAAGGATGTAGCCGGACGCAATCGCGCGCCCGCGTCAGACCCATTAAGCCAAAACATCCGCTGCGGCGCAAATGGATAGCGGCGCCGCACCCGCGGTGGGCGCTACGCCTCATCCATGGCCGCGCAATAGGCTCGCTCCAGCATGCGCCGGCACTCGTCGGCCTGCTCGCGCACCTTGCCGTCGCATCCCTGCCCGATATCGCGCAGGTCGCGTATGGCGGCGTCGACGGCGGTGAGAAGGTCGATGTCGACCGTCATGGCCGGCTCCGGTTCCGGCTTCTTGAAGGGAATGACGTTCGACTTGGTATGCGACATGGCACGCGCCCCCGAATCACTCAACACACGGGCGGCATTTGGCCAGCCAAAAGTTAACTGATGTTTGGCAGCGCGGCCGGCCGGCGCGCCACAAAGTAGGCGGAGCCGCCTGCCACAACGCCGAGCGCGGCGCTCAGCCCGGTCGCGACGATCATCGGGCGCGGCGTGCCGTCGGCGATGATCCCGTAGAGCTGCGCAAACAGCGCGCCCGCGACCTGCTGGACGAACACGCCGATGCCCGCCGCCGTGCCGGCGAGGCGCGGGATCATCGCCATGGCGCCCGCCTGGGCATAAGGCAGCGAGATGCCCTGCGACAATGTAACGACGGCGCCGGGCAGGAAGAACATCAGCGGCGCGGGCGGCAGCGTGAGCAGCAGCACCGCCTGGACCGCGACGGCGACAAGGCAGATGACCGAGCCGATGAGCACCATCGCCTCGGTCGGGGCGCGGCTGCCGAGGCGGCTTGAGATCATCGTGCCGCAGATGAAGCCGATGGGCAGCAGCGTGAAATAAAGGCCGAATTCGGTCGCCGGGCGGGCGAGCAGTTCTTTCATCAGCGTCGCCGACGCCGATCCGACGATCAAGAACGTCGCGGTCGAGCAGCCGGTCTGAAGGACTAGCGCCGTGAACCGCGGCTGTCCGAACAGCTCGCCATAGCCGCGCAGCACGCCGCCGGCCGGGGACGCCGCCCCCGCGGGCTTCGTCTCGTAGACCACCGCGTAGACGGCGGCCGTGATGGCGATGCCGCCGACCAGCGCAAAGCTGAACACGCTACGCCAGCCGAAGGCATCGACGAGCACGCCGCCGACCGCCGGCGCGACCATCGGCCCGATGGCGTAAAACATCGTCAGATAAGCGATCGCCTTGACCAAGCGCTCGGGGCCATAGGCGTCGCGCGCAATGGTGCGCACCAGGGTGAGGCCGCAGCCGGCGCCGACCGCCTGCACGAGCCGTCCGAGCACGAGCATCGGCACGTTCGTGGCTGCTGCGGATGCGACGGTGCCGACGAGGAACAGCACGAGCCCGGAGAGCAGCACGGGCCGCCTTCCGAGCCGGTCGGACAACGTGCCGTAGACCAGGGTCGCGACGCCCATGCCAAACACCGCGATCGAGAAGGTGAACTGCGCAAGCGCGTCGGAGAGCCCAAACGTCACCTTCACGGCCGGAATGACGGGAAAGAACAGATGGACCGCGAGCGGCCCAATCAAGGCGACCATGCCCAGCGCGAGGGCAAAGGACGGACCGGGCGTGCGGAGCATGTCAGATTTCATCGAGAGCATGTCGTGGGGTGGGCAAAGGCGGCCGACGTGCCTGGGCGGTCGCTCGGAGCAAATTCCGCCGTGCCCGCGCGGATGGGCCGGACCGCGTGGGCACGGCGGATCGGCCACCTCGTCTTCGATGAGCCGCCCCGGCCGCCTTTGCCCACCCTATGCAACTCACTTCTTCAACTTGTATCCCGTCCTGAACATCGCCCACACGACCGCCAGGCACACGGCCAAAAACACGAAGGTCATCGCGATGCTGATGCTGATGCCGACGTCGGCGATGCCGAAGAAGCTCCAGCGGAAGCCGCTGATCAGGTAGACGATCGGGTTGAACAGGGTGACCTTTCGCCACAGCGGCGGCAGGACGTTGGTCGAGTAGAAGCTGCCCCCGAGAAAGCTCAGCGGCGTGATGATGAGCAGCGGGATCACCTGCAGTTTCTCGAAACCGTCCGCCCAGATGCCGATGATGAAGCCGAGCAGGCTGAAGGTCACGGCGGTGAGCACCAAAAAGACCAGCATCCAGACCGGATGATCGATGCGGATCGGCACGAACAGGCCGGAGGTCGCCAGGATGATCAGGCCGAGGATGATCGACTTCGACGCGGCCGCGCCCACATAGCCGACGACGATCTCGAAGGCGGAGATCGGCGCCGCGAGGATCTCGTAGATCGTGCCGACGAAGCGCGGGAAGTAGATGCCGAACGACGCATTGGACGTGCTCTGCGTGAGCAGCATCATCATGATCAGGCCCGGCACGATGAACGAGCCGTAGCGCACGCCGTCGATCTCGCTGATGCGCGCGCCGATCGCGGCGCCGAACACGATGAAATAGAGCGAGGTCGAGATCACCGGGGAGACGATGCTCTGCAGCAGCGTGCGCCCGGTGCGCGACATCTCGAACATGTAGATCGCCCGGATGGCCGGGAAGTTGACGGCGAAAGCCATGGCTTCAGTCCCCCTGCCGCACCAGGTCGACGAAGATGTCCTCGAGCGAGCTCTGCGTCGTCTGCAGGTCCTTGAAGCGAATTCCCGAGCGGTGGAGCTCGTCGAGCAGGTCGGTGATGCCGGTGCGGCCCTTTTTGGTGTCGTAGGTGTAGACGAGCTCTTGTCCGTCGGCCGCGAGCGCGAGATGATGCGCCGCGAGCGCGTCAGGTACCACGCTGAGCGGCTCGGCGAGCTGGAGCGTGAGCTGCTTCTTGCCGAGCTTGCGCATCAGTTCGGCTTTGTCCTCGACCAGGATCAGTTCGCCCTTGTTGATGACGCCGACGCGGTCGGCCATCTCCTCGGCCTCTTCGATGTAATGCGTGGTGAGGATGATGGTGACGCCGGCGGCGCGCAGGCCGCGCACCACCTCCCACATGTCCTTGCGCAGCTCGACGTCCACACCGGCCGTCGGCTCGTCGAGGAAGAGTATCCGTGGCTCGTGCGACAGCGCCTTCGCGATCATCACGCGCCGCTTCATGCCGCCCGAGAGGGTGACGATCTTCGAATCCTTCTTGTCCCACAGCGTCAAGTCCTTGAGGACGTTCTCGATATGAGCCGGGTTCGTGCGCTTGCCCCACAACCCGCGGCTGAAGCTCACGGTGTTCCACACCGACTCGAAGGCGTCGGTATGCAGCTCCTGCGGCACGAGACCGATCATGGCGCGCGCCGCGCGATAGTCGCGCACGATGTCGTGACCTGCGACGACGACCCGACCGGTGCTCGCCGTCACGATCCCGCAAATGATGCCGATGAGCGTGGTCTTGCCGGCGCCGTTCGGTCCCAGCAGCGCAAAGATCTCGCCGGACCGGATTTCGAGATTGATGCTCTTGAGCGCCTGGAAGCCGGTCGCGTACGTCTTCGACAGGTCGGCGACGCGGATGATCGGCTGCGCCGAGCCGGCGGCAGGTGTAGAAGAATTGGGCGTGGGCGTCGTTCGTTCGAGCATGCAAAATCGTCCGGCCGCGAGGAGCGGCGTTTGTCTTCCTTATTTGGCGCGCCCGCAAGACGGATAAAAGACCGAGCCATGCGCCACGCGACGGGGTGTTGCGAGATGCGGAGGTGGCGACGGGTGGCTGCCGCCGCCTGCATGGCGCTGGCGTGGCTTCCGCGCGGCGCGACGGCGGCCGATTCGGACGCGATCGGCCCGGCTGCGCAACGCTATACGGCGACGTGCACGCGCGCGGACACGTTCCGCCCAATCATCGACGTGGGACACACCGCCGGTGTCGCGGGCGCCACGACCGCGCGCGGTGTCACCGAATACGAATTCAACCTGCGCCTGGCGCACAAGATCAGCGACGACCTCATCGCGGCAGGCTTTGCGCGCACCGTTCTGCTGGTGACGGCCGAAGCTCCGCGGACCGGGTTGTTCAAGCGTGCCGCACGCGCCAACGCGCTGCATGGCGATCTCTTCCTCTCGATCCATCACGACGCGGTACCGGACGCGATGCTGCAGACCTGGCAATTCAACGGCGCGGAGCGGCACTACAACGACAGCTATCCGGGGCATTCGCTCTTCGTATCGACCGACCACCAGAACCGCGCCGACAGCCTGGCCTTCGCACATCGGCTCGGCATGGCGTTGAAGGCGCGTGGGCTCGTTTACACACCGCACTACACCGACGCGATCATGGGCCGCCACCGGCGCGTGTTGCTCGACCCGCAAGCCGGCGTCTATCGTTACAACGAGCTCGTCGTCCTCATGAAGACGCAGATGCCGGCCGCGCTTCTCGAAGCAGGGTCGATCGTGAACCGCGACGAGGAGCAGGCGCTTGCAACGCCGGAGCGACAGGCGCTGATCGCCAGCGCGGTCGTCGAGGCGGTCGATGCGTTTTGCGCGGCGCACAAGGCGAGTTCCCTCAGGTCCTCGGGCCGTGACGTTCGCGTGCGAAACCGGTTCCGGCCGGTACATCGCGACCGTCAAAAATAAACTTCCACGCCCTCTTGCCAAAGGCAGTCGACGAAATTATTCTGTGCGTTTTTCCGCGGTGGGAGGAACAGGACCCCAGGCGGCGGAAACGAAGCGCGCGACGCTTCGCGCGCAGGCAAGTGACGCGCCATGAGTGACCTTGATCTGTTGTTCGATTCGCAGGTTTCCACAAGCCGGGTGGCCATCCCGCCGCTGCATTGGGGCGCGCCCACGGCCGCCGCGCGTGGCCCCGTAATCGCGGCGCGCGATCCCACGCAGCGCAACGTCATGGGAATTTATGCGGGCGCCTATTCGATCTACCGCGCCCTCGCGATCGCGGCCCGCAACCTCCCCTCCGGCCACCGCCCGGACCTCACCGACACATCGCCAGCCGAGCGCATCGGCCCGCATCCGCAGTGGGCGGGCGAAGACAAGATCGTCTCGCTCGACCCGTGGGGCCACTTGGTCGGCGATGTCTTTCGCGCGGAGCGCGAGCACGGCCTCGACATCCGCCCGACGATCGCGGTGACGCGCGCCCACATCGACATGCCCGAGATCCGTATCGCTTTCGACGCCGGCCGCATCAAGGCCGACGGCGACATCGTGTCGACGCTCGGGCTCGTGCGCGTGATGAAGGCCGCGATCGATCCGGTGTGGTACCTGCCGGGCGTCGCCAAGCGCTTCGGGATCGCCGAAATGGACCTGCGCCGGAGCCTGCACGAGAACACCGGCGGCATGTTCCCCGAGCTGGTCACGCGACCCGACCTGAAGGTCTTCCTTCCGCCGATCGGCGGGTCGACCATCTACGTCTTCGGCGATCCGCAAAAGCTCGGCGACCGCAAGTTTCCGCTGGCGTGCCGCGTGCACGACGAGTGCAACGGCTCCGACGTGTTCGGCTCCGACATCTGCACGTGCCGGCCGTACCTCTCGCACGGCGTCGAGGTCTGCATCGAGATGGCGCAGGCGGGCGGCGCCGGGCTCATCGTCTACAATCGCAAAGAAGGCCGCGCGCTCGGCGAGGTGACAAAATTCCTCGTCTACAATGCAAGAAAGCGCGACCGTAACGGCGACACGCCCGGGTCCTACTTCACCCATACCGAGGGCGTCGCCGGCGTGCGCGACATGCGCGTGCAGGAGCTGATGCCCGACGTGCTGCATTGGCTCGGCATCACCCATATCGACCGCTTCGCGTCGATGAGCGACATGAAGATCGATGCGCTCAAGGATGCCGGGATCACGATCGGCGAAAGCGTCGCGCTGCCGGATGGCCTGATCCCGACGGATGCGCGCGTCGAGATCGAGGCAAAGCTCGCGGCGGGCTACCGCGGCGGCCAGGCGATCCGGATCGATGCGCCCGCGCTGGGGCGTGGCCTCGACGAATGAGCGTGCCGTCAGGCGCGCGTGAGACGACGAGCAAGCCGGCCGAGCTGATCGCCCTGCGCAGCGCCGCGGCGGTGCGCGAACGATGCCTGCGTGTCTACGAATGGGTGGGGGCCGGGCGCTCGCCGCACTTCGCACTCGATGAGACGAAGCTCGCCGACGCGGCCGCGCTGGTCGCGGACGTGACGCGGGCAAGCTATCCGGATCTCGCGATTCCTCACCACGGCCGCTGGCGGCACTTTTCCGCCGGGGGCCGCGACCGATGGGCAGCACTGCCGGTCGGCACGGTCGATGCCATCGAACGCACCCGCATCGCGATCGATCTTGCGGTGGTGAGCGTCTTACTCGATGCCGGCGCGGGCGCGGCCTGGTCTTATGTCGACAACCACACCGGCCTCACCTTCACGCGCTCGGAAGGGCTCGCGGTCGCGAGCCTCGACTTGTTTCGCGCCGGCGCCTTCTCGTCCGATCCTGCCCGGCCGCTGCGTACCGACGCGACGGCGCTCAAGGCCCTCGCGCTGCCGGCGCTCGCGATTGGTATGCAGGTGTCGGAGCACAATCCGCTGGTCGGGCTGCCGCAGCGCCTCGCCCTGCTGCAGCGCCTGGGCGCAGCCCTCGCCGCGCGCCCCGATTTGTTCGGCGCTGCCGGACGTCCCGGGCATCTGATCGATGCGATCCTTGGCTCCACGCCCGCGAAGCGGATCGCGGCCGCCGACATCCTCGCTCTCGTCCTCAACGGGTTCGCGTCGATCTGGCCGTCCGGCCTGACGGTCGATGGCGTCGCGCTCGGCGATGCGGGCCGCCATCCCGCCGTACATACGCCGGATCGCTCCGACCGCATCGTGCCGTTCCACAAGCTGTCGCAGTGGCTCACCTATTCGCTGATCGAGCCGATCGAGCAGGCGGGCGTGACCATTGTCGAGCCCGACGGCCTCACCGCCCTGCCCGAGTATCGCAACGGCGGCCTCCTGATCGACACCGGCGTGATCGTGCCGCGCGCGCCGCTTGATCCAGCAATTGCCCACGACGTCGCCTCCGAGCTGATCGTGGAATGGCGGGCGCTCACGGTCGCCGTGATGGACCGCTTGCGCGAAGCCGTGCGCCAGCGCCTCGAGCTGCCCACGCTCGCGATGTCGCAACTGCTGCAAGGCGGCACCTGGCTCGCCGGCCGCACCATTGCGGCGCGTTTGCGTCCGCCGGGTGGACCACCGCCGGTCACCGTCAGAGCGGACGGCACGGTTTTTTGACTCATGCTGCGCGCCATGCTTGAGCAACTTTGCGACGTGACGCATCGTAGTGACGCAGGTGGGCCGCAGAGCCCCCAGGTCGCGCATCCGTTCGCGTCGATTCGGCAACGCCGGCACCCGTCCATCCGACATACGTAATGGCCCACCCTGCAGCACCCGCCGCCGCGAGGTCGCGCTCGGCCTTCGCCAGCTATATCGCCGCCGACATGCTGTTCGGCTCGGCCGAGGACATCATCGTCGTCGCGGTCGGCTGGCTGGTGTTCAGCCGGACCCGCAGCACGTTCGATCTCGGCATGATCGGGCTCGCTGGCTTCCTGCCGCTGATCCTGCTGTCGCTCCTGACCGGGTTCGTGACCGATCGTTTCGACCGGCGCGTTGTGCTGGCCGTGTGCGGCGCCGGGCTGTGCGCCGGCGCGATTATGCTCTGTATCGCGGCAGCCGGCGACGCGATCTGGCCGGTCTACGTCATCGTGGTGCTCATCGGGTCCGCCAAGGCGTTCCTCGGACCGGTCAGCAAGGCACTGGTGCCGAATTTGGTGGCGACCGGCGACTTGCCGCGCGGGCTCGCGATGGCGAACTCGTTCGGCGGGTCGGCGCGACTGCTTGCGCCGGCCCTGGGCGGCCTGCTCTACGCCTTCGGCCCGCTGGTGCCGTTTGCCGCCGCGAGCGTGCTCAGTGCGCTCGGCGTCGCGAGCTGCATCGGCATCGGCGCACGACCGCCCGAGAACGCCGCGTCCGACGTCAGCTGGTCGACGCTGGTCGCCGGGTTCGTGTTCATCTGGTCGGCGCCGGTCGTCATGGCGGCGATGGGGCTCGACCTCGTCGCGGTGCTGCTCGGCGGCGCGACCGCGCTGATGCCGTATTACGCCCAGGAGATCTTTCAAGTCGGTCCGTGGGCGCTCGGCTTGATGCGGACGGCGCCGGCGGTCGGTGGACTTCTCATGTCGGGCATGCTGGCCTGGTGGCCGCTGCAGCGGCGCGCCGGGCCGACATTGCTCGCCGTCGTCGTCATTTACGGCCTCGGCACAATCGGCTTCGGTCTGTCGACCAGGCTGCCGCTCGCGCTGGCGTTCCTGCTGATCCTCGGCGCCGCCGACGCGGTCAGCATGGTCGTGCGCGCGGCGTTGGTGCAGACGCAGACCCCGGACGCGATGCGCGGCCGCGTCAGTGCGGTCCACTCGCTTTTCACCGGCGCGTCGGGTGAGCTGGGCGAGGTCGAATCCGGACTGCTCTCGTCCGCGATCGGCGTAATACCGTGCGTCGTGCTCGGCGGCATCGCCGCGATCGCGGCGGCAGTCGCCTGGGCCGCGTTGGTGCCGGCGTTACGTCGCGCCGACCGCTTCGAGGCGTAGCTCACAAGAGACGACATGCGCCCCAGGGCGCCCGTGAGGCGCGACGGCGCTCACCTTCGCGCCGCCCGTCGCAAGCGTTGGCTCTGGTCGCCCCGGCTGGCGCATCCGAGGTTGGAGGTCGCGGGGAGACGGCTACTGCTACTGCTGCCGTGCCGAGCACGTCTACCTTTGCTCCCCTAAAATCGATTTCGACATCGCGCGCGGATCGCGGTTGCGCCAGGCGCCAACGTCGACGGCGTGCAGGAAATCCTCGACGTGGCGGTTGAACGCCGCGGGGTCTTCCAGATTGATCGCGTGCCCCGCATTCGGCATCACGACGAGGCCGGCGGTCGCGATGTGCTGCTTCATCAGCACGCCGGGCTGGATGCAGGGAAAATCCTCGTCGCCCGTCATGATCAGCGCCGGCGCCGTGATGGTCTTCATCTTGTCGACGAGATCGTAGAGCGACGGGCGACGGTTCTGCACGCCGCGCTGGGTAAGCGCCGACCCCTGCGTCGAATGCTCCTTGAGCTGATCGTAGAACTCCTGCCAGCCGCGCGGATCCTTGTTCTGCAGTTGCACGCGCGAAGGGCCGAGCGCGTAGGCCTCGGCGACCTTCTCCATGCCGAGGTCCTCGATGCGCTTGGCGGTCTGCGAGGTCTCGCCGACAAACTGCTGGCGGGCGCCCGGCTCGGCACCATAGCCGCAGCCCGCGATCACCAGCGAGCGCGCGCGGTCATGATACGTGAAGCCGAAGTGCACGGTCGCAAAACCGCCCATCGACAGCCCGATGATATGCGCCTTGTCGATCTTGAGTGCATCGAGCACCGCACGAATGTCGTCGCGTGCGCGCTCCTGCGAGTACTTGTCAACCGATCCCGGCACGTCGGACGGCGGATAGCCGCGCGCATTGTACGCAATGCAGCGGTAGCGCCGCCCGAAATAGCGCAGCTGCGGCTCCCACGAGCGCACGTCGCCGGCGAACTCGTGCACGAATACGATCGGGATGCCCGAGCCGACCTCCTCGTAATAGAGCTTCACCCCGTCGTCGGTCGTCAAATTCGGCATGCGCTGCCTCCCTTCGCGAAATTCAATCCTACGTCGCTTTGACATTGATTGCGCGCGGCTTGCGGTGATTGAAGCATGCCGGATTGCCATCGCAAAGCGCCCCGGACGCATAGGCGCATGTCGGGCCGGATGCATGACGGACCGGTAAATCGCTGGCATAATCCGGACGTGCGGATGACCTCAGGGAGAACGCCATGGCATCGATGACGCGAGCCGGGACTTTCATGCGGCGAATGTTTGCGCCGGCGGCACTTGCGGCCATCGCGGCGATGGGCACCGCGCAGGCCGCTTGGCCGGAGCGCACCATCACGCTGATCGCCTGCTTCCCGGCGGGCGGCGGCACCGATATCGCGGCGCGGCTGATCGCGCCGCCGCTCGGTGAGGCATTAAAGGTTCCGGTGATCGTCGAGAACCGCGGCGGCGCCGGCGGCAATATCGGAATCTCGACCGCGAAGCGCGCAAAACCGGACGGCTACACGTTCCTGGTCTGCTCCAGCGCGTTCGACGTCAATCCGAGTCTCTACGCCAACCCGCCCTACGATCCGCTCAAGGATTTCACGCCCGTGATCGTGCTCGGCGCATCGCCCAACGCGCTCGTCACGCCGGCGCAGTCCGCGTTCAAGACGCTTGGCGACCTCATCGCCAAGGGCAAAGCCGAGCCGGGCAAGCTCAACTGGACCAGCCCGGGCGCGGGCACGACGCCCTACCTCGCGGGCGAGCTCTTGCAGCAGCGCACCGGCATCAAGATGGTGCACATCCCGTTCCAGGGCGCCGGCCCGGCCCTGGCGGCGGCGCTCGGCGGGCAAGTCGACATGTACACGGCGGCGCTCGGCTCACTGCAGCCGATGATCGAGGCGGGCAAGCTGCGCGCGCTCGCGGTCACGTCCGCCAAGCGCTGGCCCGATCTGCCCAACCTGCCGACGCTCGAGGAACAGGGCGTCCACGACGCCACGAGCGATACGTTCCAGGGCATCTTCGCGCCGGCCGGCACGCCGCAACCGGTGAACGATCGCATGGTCAAGGAGATCACCGCCATCCTGGCCCGGCCGGACATGCGTGACCGCTATGCCAAGTCGGGCTTGCCGGTGACGGCCGAGCCGCCCGACGTATTTCGCGCGCGCATCGCCCGCGAGCTTCCGATGTACAAGGAGATCGTCGACAAGGCGGGGCTCAAGATCAAATAGGCTCGGTCACCCTGAGGCGCCGCCGCGCCGATCTCGGGTTTACCCGAGATCGGCACTATAAAAGGTGCAAGTCGGCTATAGCCGACTTGCGTGGCGGAGCCTCGAAGGGCGCCGCAAACGCAATCAGGAAATTCGCATGTCGCAGCCGCTCGCCGGGCTCCGGATCATCGAGCTCGCCAACTTCATCGCCGGCCCGCTCGCCGGCACGCTGCTCGCCGACATGGGCGCCGACGTCATCAAGGTCGAGCCGCCCAAGGGCGACATGGGCCGCGCCATGCCGCCGCAGACGCGCGGCGAGAGCACGAGCTTCGCGGCGCTCAACCGCAACAAGCGCAGCCTCGTGCTCGACCTCAAGCAGCCGGCGGCGCGCGAGATTCTGCTGAAGCTCGCCGCCAAGTCCGACGTGTTTCTCGAGGCCTACCGGCCGGGCGCGCTCGAGAAGCTGGGCCTTGGCTCGGCCGACGTGAAGAAGGTCAACCCGAAGATCGTCTACACGTCGGTCTCGGGCTTCGGCCAGACCGGGCCCTATCGCCGGCGCGCCGGCGTCAACCTCATCATCGAGGCATTCGCGGGCCCGCTCTCGGTCACCGGCGAGCCCGGCAAGATGCCGATGCGGCCTGGCGTGCAGACCGCCGACGTGTTCGGCGCGCTGTTTGCGACCTACGCGACGCTTGCGGGCCTCGTCGGCGCGGCGCGCCAGGGCGAAGGGCGCATCGCCGACGTGTCGCTGGTCGAAGCCTCGATCGCAGCCGCCGCCTGGGAGGCGGCCGAATATCTCGCGACCGGCAGCGTGCCAAAACCGCTCGGCAACCGGCATCGGCTCAATGCGCCCTATCAGCTGTTCGAGACGCGCGACAAGCGCTACCTCGCGCTCGGCACGCCGAACGACGGCTTGTTCGCCAATCTGATGGCGGTGCTCGGCCTCACCGAGCATGTCGCCGACCCGCGCTTTGCGACCTATGCAAGCCGCAAGGCGAACGAGGAGCCGCTCCTCGCGCTGGTCGAGCCGGCCATGCGCACGCGCGACTCCGCCGAGCTCGAAGCCGCGTTCAACGACGCCGGCCTCCCGTCCGCGCGGGTGAACGACTTCAAAGAGGTGTTCGACGATCCGCACATCCAGGCGCGCGGCGTCGTGGGCGAAATCGAGCACCCGCGGCTCGGCCGGATGAAGGCCGTGCGCAACCCGGTGCTGCTCGATCACGGTGGCCCGAAGGTCAATCGCTACTCGCCCCTGCTCGGCGAGCACTCGGAGGAGATTCTGCGCGAGCTCGGCTACGCGCCGGAGACAATCGCTGACCTTGTGGCCGCCGGCGCCACCCGATTGCCGCCGGCGAAATCCGTCGCCGTCGAATGACACATCCTGCGTCCGTCACCCTGAGGGGCTCGGCGCACCGATCTCGCGCTTACGCGAGATCGGTATTGTTTGATGCGCAAGTCGGCTAAAGCCGACTTGCGTGCGCCGAGCCTCGAAGGGCCTGTGTGATGCCGCTTGCACGCTTGTCGCAGCATTTCGACGTGATCATCCTTCGAGGCGCGGCTGCGGCGCGCACCTCGGGATGACGGGTCAGCGTAGGAGATTAGCAATGCCTCTCGCCCGCAGCTTTCTCTACGTTCCGGCGAACCGCGAAAAATTCCTCGCCAAGGCCGTCGACCTGCCGGCGGACGCGCTGCTGCTCGACCTCGAGGACTCGGTGCCGCCCGGCGAGAAGGCCGTCGCGCGCGCCGCGGTTGCCGAGTTCGCGCCAAAGGTCGCAGGCGGCGTCTGGGTGCGGCCGAATGCGATCGACAGCGACCACGGCCGCGCTGATCTCGACGCGATCATTGGCGTTCCCGGTCTCGTCGGGCTGATCGCCCCCAAGGTCGACACCCGCGACGAGGTCTTGCTGTGGGATCGCCTCATCGGCGGCCTCGAGCGCGCCCGCGGGCTCACACCGGGTATGACCAAGTTCGTGCCGTCGGTCGAAAGCGCGCGCGGCGTGATCTCCGCCTTCGAGATGGCGACCGCCGCGGCGCGCGTCGTCTCGCTCTCGTTCGGCGGCGCGCGCGACGGCGACCTCAACACCGACCTCGGCTGCACCTGGTCGCTCGACGGCCCCGAGATGCTGCTTGCGCGCCAGCACGTGCTGATTGCGGCGCGCGCCGCGCGTTTCGATACGCCGCTCGACGGCGTTTTTGCCGACATCCGCGATGCGGCCGGGTTTGAGCGCGACACCGATCTCTCCCGCCGCCTCGGCTATCGCGGCCGCAAGCTGATCCATCCCTCGCAGATCGAGCCATGCAACCGGCTCTATCGCCCGACCGCGGCCGAGCTCGACTACTATGCGCGTGTGCTCGCCGCGTTCGACACGGCGGTCGCGCAGGGCCATGCCAGCACGACGGTCGACGGCAAGATGATCGATGTCGCGATGGCGGCCGCCGCGCGCCGCGTAATCGAGGCCGACAAGGCGTGGGCGAAGGTCTAGCCGTCATGCCCGGGACAAGCCCGGCCATGACGTTGGAATTTATTCTTTCGCTCTCCCAAACGGCGCGCCCTCTTCCTGAAACAGCCCGATCGTCGCCCCCTCGCCGGCCTCGTCGCGCAGGCCCACCGTCATCATCGGGCCGCCGGTCGTTCGCACGTTGGCGATCCGCCGCGGCTGCCAGTTCTCCTGGCCGATCATGTGCCGGATCACGGCGATCTCCTCGACCACGCCTTCGTGCACCCGCGCCTCGTCGAATTCCGTGCCATGACACGACGGACACAGCAGCCGCCGCGGAAACAGCTTGGCGCCGCAGCCCCTGCACTGGAAGATCGTGACGCCCGTGCTCATTCGCCGCGCTCCAGGATGGCGGCCGCGGCCGTGCCGCCGTAGCGGTACATGGTCATGCCGTAGCCGGTCGCAACCGCAAGGCGCGCGTTCGCGACCTGGCGCTCGCCGACACGGCCCTGCAGCTGCAGCACCGCCTCGGAGATCGCGTTGAGCCCGCCGGCCGGGCCGCCGGGCTGGCCGGCCGACAGCATGCCGCCCCAGGTGTTGATCGGCCGCCGCTGCTCGCCGATATCGCGGCGGCAGAAGCGCGCGAGGTCGTGGTCCGGAATGAAGCCGAGATCGTCGAGCTGGGCCAGCACCATGCTGGGATAGTCGTCGTAGATGCTCGCCACATCGATGTCGCGGGGCGCGAAGCCGGCGGTCTGCCAAAACTCGGACGCGAAGGTGCTGATGCCGGTCTGCAGACCGTCGCCCGCCTGGTTGTCGTAGTTGAAGCTCGCGCGGTGCGCCCGCACGCGCACGGCCGCGCGGCCGCGCGGCGCGCGGTCCGGATGCGCGATCACGATCGCCTGGGCGCCCGCGACCACCGGCACGCAGTCGTAGCGCGACAATGGATCGGCCACCATCGGCGCCGCGAGATACTCTTCCATGCCGAGCGGCGCGCGATAGACCGCGAAGGGGTTTTTTGCCGCCCAGGCCCGCTGGGCGACCGCGATGTGGCCGTAATCGGATTTCGCAAGGCCGTACTTCTTCATCTGGCGCGACGCGACCAGCGCATAGACGCCGTTCGGTCCGCCATGGCCGAGCGGGGCGAGATGATCGCGCGTCGCGATGTTGTAGTTCGCGGCGATCTTGCCGTAGCCCGCAAGGCCGGTGGCGTCGCCGCCGATCACCAGGATGACGTCGGCCGCGCCGCCGTCGACCCCGCGCAGCGCGTGGCCGAGCATGTTCATGGCCGAGCTGCCGCCATTGGTGTCTTGCAGCAGCCAGCGCAGCGAGAGCCCGAGCTTCCATGCAAGATCGACTGCCGTATCGGGCGCCAGCGAGAACGAGGCGACCGCCATTCCCTGCACGTCGCGCGCGTCGACGGCCGCATCGCGCAGCGCCGCCACCACGGCGTCGCGGATGAAGGTATGCGTCGACTGCCCGGGCTCCGGGCGCCGCGTATAGGCCGACTGACCGACGCCGATGATGGCGGCTGAATGCACGCGATGTTCCCCCTGGTCAGGCCGCACCTCACCAATTATGACCGCATTACAGGCAAGTGGGGCAGGAATCCATGATCCGCGCAGCAATTCTCGGCCTCGGCCGCTGGGGCCGCTCGCTCGTCAATTCGGTGCAGGGCAAGAGCGCCGACATCGCGTTCGTCGCCGCCCATACGCGCACGCGCGCGAGCGCCGAGGACTTCTGCCGCGAGAAAAACCTGCGGTTCGTCGACACCTACGCGCAGGTCCTGGCCGATCCGGCCGTCGATGCATTCGTGCTGGCGACGCCGCACAGCCTGCATGCGGAGCAGATCGCGCAAGCCGCCGCGGCCGGCAAGCACGTGTTCGTCGAGAAGCCGATGACGCTCGACCTTGCGAGTGCGCGCACGGCGGCGGATGCGGCCGCCAAGGCCAACGTGGTGCTGGCGGTCGGCTTCAACCGTCGCTTCCACCCCGCGATCGTCGAAATCCGCAACCGCAAGGCTGCCGGCCGGCTCGGGGCGGTCGTCGCCATGGTCGGCCAGCACACCACCAGCACACAGTCGTTCCTCGCGGCCGACAACTGGCGCTCCGATCCGGACGAGGCGCCGGCCGGTGCCATGACGGCGGTCGGCGTGCACCTGATGGATCACATGATCGAGTTCGGCGGACGCGTGCGCGAGGTGCATTGCGTGACCGGCGTGCACGGCGCCGGTCCTGCCGACGACACGACCACGATCCTGTTCGCCTTCGAGGGGGGCGCGACCGCGACGATATTCTGCTCGGTCGCGACCGCGACCAATTTCAATTTCACGGTCTACGGCTCGAAGGGTTTGGCCGAGATCTCCGGCGCGGCGCTGCAGAGCTTCCGTTTCGTGCCGACCTCCGACCGAGCGCCCACCGGACCCATCATGGCGCCGCCGGCCGAGCATCTCGACTTCGCGGGCTTCGACATGCTCAACGCCGAGATGACCGTTTTCGCCCGCGCGATCATCGACAAGACGCCTTATCCGGTGCCGCTCGCCGAGGTGCTGCACGGCATGGCGGTGTTCGACGCGGTGGTGAAATCGGCTGCCGCGCGGACCATCGTCAGGGTCGAGGCGTAGCGCACGCTTCGCGCGTACCGCGGCTCCCGAAACCGGGTCGCCAAGCATGCTGCAACTGCTCAATAGCTGCGGCATTCGGCTCGCGCCGCGATTAACTAAGCATACAACAATCGATTGCAAAATCGGCCGGACCGGCGACTTTTCCCGACCGGTATCCGACCCTGGAAGCGATTGCCGTGAAATCAACGATCATTCGAACGGGACTGGAAACGCTCTACTTCAGCGGCGCCCACCTGCTGATGCGCCCCTTCTGCGCCGGGGTCGGCGCGATCCTGATGCTGCATCATGTGCGTCCGGCGCGTAGGGATGCCTTCCAGCCAAACCAGCTGCTCGAGGTGACGCCCGAGTTCCTGACGCAGGTGCTGGCGTGGCTGCGCGACGAAGGCATCGACGTCGTCTCGCTCGACGAGATGCATCGCCGCCTCGCCGAGCGCGATTTTGGCCGGCGCTTCGTCTGCATCACCCTCGACGACGGTTACCGCGACAACAAAGTCTGTGCCTACCCGATCTTCAAGCGCTACGAGGCGCCGTTCACCATTTACGTTCCGACGAGCTTTCCGGAACGCGCCGGCAAGCTGTGGTGGGTCGCGCTCGAACTCACCGTCGCGCGCAACAACACTATCACGGTCGAACTCGATGGCGCCGAGCACACCCTCGCCTGCGCCACGCCGCCGCAGAAGCGCGAGGCCTTTAACCGCATCTATTGGCATCTGCGGGCGATGCCGGACGAGGCCGATATTCACGCCTATGTCGACGCACTGGCGGCGCGCTATGGCGTCGATATGGCGCCGCTGCGCGACGAGCTGTGCATGACCTGGGACGAGATCCGCACGCTCGCCGCCGATCCACTCGCGACCATCGGCGCCCACACCGTCAATCACGTCATGCTCGCTAAGGCGAACGACGCGACCGCGCGCGCCGAACTCAAGGCGGGGCGCGAAGATCTCGAGGCGAAGCTCGGCCGGCCGGTCACCCACCTCGCCTACCCGTACGGCGGGCGCGACCTCGTCGGCACGCGCGAATTCCGCCTCGCCGCCGACATCGGCTACCGAACTGCCGTGACGACGCGGCCGGGCGTGCTGTTTCCCGAGCATCGCGAGCAATTTCTGGCGCTGCCGCGGCTTTCGCTCAACGGACAATT
>DASXCK010000358.1:0-15553 GCA_036491235.1 Xanthobacteraceae bacterium
TGAACGGCAGCGACAGCAGCGCCGCGAGCAGGAACCCGATGGCGAAATACATCCCGGGTTCGAGCAGCCACGAAAACAGCGAACTCATCATCGGCCTCTAATGGCGGCGCGGGCCGGGAACCGCCCGGCCGCGTCGGCGGCCGCACCATCGCATGGTGCTCCCGGCGCCACTACATTTACCGATTGTTAACCCTAAATTCCCGCGACAGCACCGCCTTTCATTCCCGTACCGCGGCGCGCGGGAGTAGAGTGCCACCGTTGTTGAGGTTAATTCCCGCCGGCAATTGAGGCGGGATGCTTTTTCTGGGAGAGACGCGCGAGGCTCGCGGTAACGATGTCTCGCGACAAAGGACCTGGTGAATGGATGCGTGGCTGCTGATCCGTCAAGCGGAGGCCCTGCCGCCCGGCGTGATCTTTGCGGCCGGCGCGATCTCGATGGGCTTGGTCCTTTATGTCGTCGTCGTGATCAGGCATCTGCTCGCGCGTCGCCGCGTGGCGCGCGCGGCCGCGTATCCGGCCCGAGACCCGCGGCGGCTGCGCGCCGACGCCGAGCGGTTGCGGGAAGCCTGCGACGTGTCCGCCGCGAACCTCGAAACCAGCATCGTGCGATTGAAGCAGCGGACGCTCGAGCGTGTCCGCGCGTTCGACCAGGTGACGAGCGAGGTGCAGGATCTGCGGCGCGAGCTCGCGGCGAAATCGGCGCTCATCGCCGACCTCGAGCGCGCCAAGGCGGATCTGGAATTGTCGCAGCAGAAGCATCTGTTGGACCTTCGCCGCCAGGAGGACGAGTTGCGTGTGCGTGCCGACGGCCTGGCGGCCGCGGAGCAGACGATAGCGACCTTGCGGGGTATGCTCGATCTGCCTCAGCGAGCGCCGCCGCAGATGCAGATACAGATACAGACATCGAGCCGGGCGGCTCGCTAGCCGACGAAAATCATCATGCCGGATACGTGCCTCGGATCGGCGCGTCGATCCCTTGCGGTCGACGACGTGCGCCGCCACAATGTTCCGGCGCGGCAATTCAGGCCGAAGCCAGGAAAAATTTGGAACGCGTGATGGCGGACGAACGGATCAATTTTACTTCGAACGGCCTCAAGCTTGCGGGCTCGGTGCGCGTCCCGCCAGGCGTCGCGCCGGGCGAGCGGCGGCCGGCTTTCATCGTGCTGCACGGGTTCGGCAGCAACATGAATTCGAACAACGTGCTCGAGCCGTGCGCCATGCTGGAGAAGCTCGGCTATGTCACGCTGCGCTTCGACATGCCGGGCTGCGGCGCGAGCGAGGGGCCGAAAGGCCGCCTCATCTGCCTCGATCAAGTGAAGGCGACGAGCGACGCGCTCACCTTCCTCGTCCAACATCCGAACGTCGAGCCAGACCGCATTGCGGCGATCGGGTCGAGTTTTGGCGCGGCGGTCGCCGTGTACACGGGCGGCGTCGATAAGCGTGTCGCGGCGGTCGTTTCGTCGGGCGGATGGGGCGACGGGGAGCGCAAGTTTCGCGGTCAGCACACGACCCCGGAGGCCTGGGCCAAGTTCAGCAAGATGCTGGAGGAGGGGCGGCGCAACCCGTCACTGATGGTCCCGCGCTACGATATTGTGCCGATCCCCGAGCACCTGCGCGGCCATCTCGCGGCCGGCTCGGTGCAGATGTTTCCGGCCGAGACCGCGCTGAGCATGTATGATTTCCGCGCCGACGAGGTGGTCGGCGGCATGGCGGGCCGGCCGCTACTGCTGCTGCATTCTTCGGTTGATTCGGTGACGCCGACCGAGCAGTCGGTCGAGCTGTTCAAGCGTGCCGGCCAGCCGACCGACCTGCACCTCTTCTCGGAGACCGACCACTTCATGTTCGCTGAAAGCAACACGCGGGTGCGCACGGTGCTGTTCGATTGGCTCGCGCGGTATTTTCCGGCGAAAATAAAAGAGACGGCTGCGTAGTTCGGCGACGCTTCATGAAGGACGTCATGCCCCGCGAAGGCGGGCATCCAGTACGCCGCAGCGTCAGCGATAAATCGCAAACGTTAGCGATTACCGGATCGCCCGCTTTCGCGGGCGATCCGGCGGAGTGTGTGGAGAGTCACGCCGCCGCCATCTCGCCGACGGGCTGTTTGTATTCCTTCAGCCGCGGCAGCACTTCCTTCGAAAACAGCGTGAGATTGTCCACCGTATCTTCGTGCGACATCGGGCCGGCGTGACCCATCATCAAGAGATTGCCCATGCCGCCGCAGTATTCCGCGAAGGCGACGATCTGATCGTAGACCTGGTCCGGCGTGCCGCAGAAGAGGACACCGGTGTCGACGAGGTCCTGCACGCTCGCGAGCCGCATATCGATAAAGCGGCCGTCCTTGGTGCCAGTACGCGGCTTCGCCTCGCCGCGCATGAGGCGCACATTATCCTCGACCGAAAGATAGCCGGGCGGGTTGCGGAACTCCGGCGCCACGATGCCGCTCGAGGACAGGTAGATCGACACGGCCTTGCCGCGCTTCTGTGCTTCCGCCTCGTTGTCGGCGACAGCCACCAGGCCGAGATACCCGAAGCGGTCGGCGCCAGGCAGCTTGCCGTGCTTGGCAAGGTAGCCCTCGCGGTAGGCGTCGTAGAGCGGCCGCGTCGCGTAGCCGGTGCCGAGCGTCGCCATCGCGATGCCGCGCTCGCCGAGCACGCGCGCGTTGCCGCGGCTGCCGGTGGTCGACCACACCGGCGGGTGCGGTTGCTGCACCGGGCGCGGCCAGATGTTGACGTGCCGGTAGTGGAAGAACTCGGACTCCCAATTGAACGGCGCGTCGTGGCTGGTCATCGCCTTGACGATAAAGTCGTGCGCGTCCCAGAAACGCTCCATCACCCGCACCGGATTCTGATTCGATGGCGCGAACTCGAAGGGCACGCCTTTGACGAAGCCCATGTCGAGCCGCCCGCGCGAGATCACGTCGACGGTCGCGAGCTCCTCGGCGCAGCGCAGTGGGTCAGGCCGGTGGCCGAGCGGATATCCGAGAACGAGGAGGCGTGCGCGCTTGGTGATGCGAGCGAGGATCGACAGCCCGACGATGCAGGTCGACGACATGCAGGTCGCGGTCTGGTGATGCTCGTTGAGCATCACGTCGAGGCCGAGCTCGTCGGCGAGCATCCACTCGTCGTAGTAGCGGTGAAACAGGTCGGACGCGACGTTCGGGTCCATCAGGCGATTGGGCAGCGTGACGCGCAGCGTGCCCTTATGGTGCTCCCAGGCGGGCGGGTAGGCCTGCTCGGTGAAGTGATAGACTCGCATGCGGCTGATCTCCGATGAACCTTACGTGCCCGCGAACGCCAGCACGCGGTCGGCAAAGACCTGCGGCTGCTCGATATGCGGAAAATGTCCGGCCTTGTCGACCAGTTCGAAGCGCGCGCCGGGAATCGCCGCACAGTACGCGCGGCCGTAAGCTTCGCTCAGCACGCGATCGTGCGTGCCCCACAGAAACAGCGTCGGAATGCGGATGCGATGCAGGCGGCTCTTGAGCTTGGGGTCGTGCATGTAGGGCTGCCAGGCGAAGCGCGCGAGCGCCTCGCGATTGCGCGCCGTCGCGGCGACATCGTCGACCGGCAGGTTTTTGTAGTCGCGCTCGCCGGCCTTGGGATCGAAGTAGGCGAGCTTGTCGAGGTCCGGATCCAGCAAGGCGAAGATATCGACGATATCGCGCGTCTCGCGACCGCTGACCTTGATGCCGACCGCGTTCGCCATCACGAGGTGAGACATGCGCGCCGTCGACTTGACGGCGATCGCCGCCGCGATCCAGGCCCCGAAGCCGATACCGACGACGGTGGTGTCGCGCAGGTCCAGCGCATCCATCAGGTCGAGGTAGAAATAGGAGAGATCGTCGACGGTCGTCATGGTCGGCCCAAGCTCGGAGGCGCCGAAGCCCGGGTGCGACGGCGCGATCACGCGTGCCTTGGCGGCGAGGTGATCGAGGGCCGGCGCCTTCGGGTCGAGGCCGATGCCGGGGTGCAGAAAGAGAAGCGGCCGCCCTTTGCCGCGCTCGATCGTCTCGATCTTCAGCCCATTGACGACGATCGGTCCGCTCTCACGCGGCGCCACTTGACCGGCATTTGGCATTTCGATCCCGAACTTTATTGCTGCCCCGCGGGTCATCGAACAGGGAGACGCGGACCCTGTCAACGGAGGTACAGCGGGTGTCTCGTATGCGCGACGGGGCGCATTGCGTCGCGGCGTGCGCGATGACAAAGTCGCGCCCGGGCTGATCCGTCGAACGTTCACGATCACGATGGCTGCGATGAATTCCGTTGAGCACGAGTTGCGCGCCGCGCTGACCTACGCGACCCATGACGGGGTCGCACTGCAAGGCGATCTCTATTTGCCTAAGGGGGCGGGGCCCTATCCGGCGCTCGTCGCCGTCCACGGCGGCGGCTGGCAGCAGGGCCTGCGCACGCAGTTCCAGCACTGGGGTCCGTACCTCGCGGCGCGCGGCTATGTCCTGTTCACGATCAGCTATCGGCTGGCGAAGAAGGGGACGAAGCGGTTTCCCGAGGCCGTGCACGACGTGATGTCGGCCGTGCGCTTCCTGCGCGCCAATGCGGCGCAATTGCGCATCGATCCGGAGCGGCTCGCGTTGTTCGGCGCCTCGGCAGGCGCGCACCTCGCCTCGCTCGCGGCGCTCGGCGCCAATGCGGGCGCCTTCCTCGACGGCTATCCGGACGAACCGCAGGCGAATGCGAGCGCCAAGGTCAAGGCGCTGATCGGCGTCTACGGCGTCTACGACCTGATCGAGATGTGGGAGCGCTATCGCGCCGACAGCCCGCGCGACAACAATATCGAAAATTTCCTCGGCGCCTCGCTGCCGGAGGACCGCAAGCGTTATTTCGACGCGACGCCGATCAGCTACGCGACCTACGGCAATATTCAGACCTCCGTGCTGCTCGCCTGCGGCACCGAGGACGACCTGGTCGATCGCCGCCGCCACACCGACGTGTTTCTCCGTGCGCTCAAGCAGGCCGGCTTCTTCACCCGCACCTGCTATGTGCCCGGTGCCGGACACTACTGGGTGAGCGATCCGCTCGACGAGCCCGGCAGCTATCCGGCCGTGCTGGCGCCGCGGCTGCTGCGGTTCCTCGCCGAGAAGCTCTAAGCCTGGCCTTGTTCGTCATGGCCGGGGATAGCCGTTCGAAGAACGGCATCGCGTCGCTCGCCTATGTCGGCTATCCACGTCTTCGCCGCATGCAACAACCAAAGAAAGACGTGGATGCCCGCATTCGCGGGCATGACTGTGGCTGTCGCTTTAGGTGCCGACGCGGATCAGCGTCTTGCCGAAATTCTTGCCCTCGAGCATGCCGAGGAAGGTCGCCGGTGCGTTCTCGAAGCCGTCGGTGACGTCCTCGCGATAGCGTATTTCGCCCGACTTGATGCCGTCGGCGACGGTCTTGAGAAACGGCGCGAAGTGCTCGGCCGCAAACTCGTAGTTGATGAAGCCGCGCAACAGGAGGCTCCGGCTCAGCACCTCGCGCATGGTTGCGGGCAGCAGGTTGGGTCCGGGCGCATCGTTGTAGCCGGTGTTGTAATGGCCGATCAGGCCGCACACGGGCACGCGGGCAAAGCGGTTGAGCAGCGGCAGCACGGCCTGCCACACGGCGCCGCCGACGTTCTCGAAGTAGACGTCAATGCCTTTCGGGCAGGCGGCCGCAAGCTGCGCCGCGAAATCCGGCGCGCGGTGATCGATCGCGGCGTCGAAGCGCAGCTCCTCGCGCACATGGCGGCATTTGTCGGTGCCGCCCGCAATGCCGACCGCGCGGGCGCCTACCATGCGGGCGAGTTGCCCGACCAGCGAGCCGACCGGGCCGCTCGCCGCCGCGACGACGACGGTTTCGCCCGGCTTCGGCTTGCCGATCGCGTACAGGCCCGAATAGGCCGTGAACCCGGGCATGCCGAGCACGCCGAGGCCGGTCGTGATCGGCGCAAGTGTCGGATCGAGCTTGCGCAGGCCTGTTCCGTCCGAGACCGCGTGTGTGCGCCAGCCGGTCGGCGCAAGCACGATGTCGCCGGCCTTGTAGTCGGGATGATCCGAAGCTGTGACCTCGCCGACGCTCTGCGCGCTCATGACCTCGCCGATGCCGACCGGCGGTGCGTAGGATTTACGCACGTCCATGCGACCGCGCATGTAGGGATCGAGCGAGAGGTAGAGCACGCGCAGCAGCACGCCGCCGCGCGGCATTGCCGGCATCGGCACTTTCTCGAGGCGAAAATTTTCCAGCGTCGGCCGGCCTTTCGGCCGCGCTGTGAGCACGATCTGCTCCACTGTCGGTTCACTCATGCGGGGTCTCCGGAATTGCGTGATGCCAAGCCGCTGAGGCTCGTGTAGATCATATGCGCCAATGCATATCGCGCGAGGAGGACCGCCATGGCCGCACAGTATGCCGAGGAGATCAAGGGCTTCCGCAAGGTCGGCCACGATCCGTCCGCCGCGTGGGGCTGCGGCAGTCTCGTGCAGGTGCACCGGGGCTACGCCTATGTCGGGTCGGTGGGCAAATCGAGCGGCCACGCGCCGGAAGGTTTCACGGCGCACGACGTGCGGGATCCGAAGAATCCGAAGAAGGTCTACGAGTTCCGCGCGCCGCCCGGCGTGCACTGCCACAAGCTGCGCGTGGTCGGCGATCACATCCTCTGGGTCAATTCCGAGCGGCTCGTCGGCGACCAGGGCCGCAACGCGCGCGCCGGCATCTTCATCTTCGACATCAGCAAGCCGGACCAGCCGAAGGAAGTCGGCTTCTACGACACGCCGGGCTCCGGCCCGCACCGCTTCGGCGTCGACAACAAGCGCCAGCTCGCCTTCTTGCCGAACGATGCGCCCGGCTGGAACAAGCGGGTGATCTGGACGCTCGACGTGAAGAATCCGCTCAAGCCCGAGGTGATCAGCATCTGGGGCCTGCCGTGGCAGAAGGCCGAGGGCGAAGGCGAGGGCGGCGATCCGATGCCGCACGAGGACGCGATCACGCTGCACGGGCCGCCGATGATCCGCGGCAACCGCATGTATGCGGCGTTCTGGGGCGGCGGCATCGCGATCATCGACTGCACCGATCTCGCCAAAATGGACCTGGTCGGCCATCTGCAGTGGTCGCCGCCGTTTCCGGGATCGACGCACACGGCCTGGCCGGTCGGCGACCGGCCCTACCTCATCTGCACCGACGAGGCGCGCGCCAAGCAGAAATTCTGGGACGCCCAGTTCATGTGGGTGGTCGACATCCGCAAGGAGACCAATCCGATTCCGGTCGCGACCTTCTTTCCGGAGCGCGAGAAATACTACGACCGCCCGGGCCGCTTCGGCGCGCACAACATCCTCGAGGATATCCGCAGCGAAGGCCCGTGGGCGAACATCGTCTTCCTTACCTACTTCAACGCCGGCCTGCGCGCTGTCGACGTGAGCGACCCGCTGCGGCCGAAGGAGGTCGGCTGTTTTGTGCCGGAGCTCGCGGGCGATCGAACGGCCGTGCAGTCGAACGACATCGGCACAGATGAGAACGGGTTGTTGTATCTGATCGATCGCGCCGGGGCGGGAATGCACATCCTCGAGTACACGGGGTAATTTTCCTCGTCATGGCCGGGCTTGTCCCGGCCATTCGCGTCTTGCCGCGCGCAAGGAAGACGTATGCCCGCGTTCGCGGATATGACGTCAATGATTGACGGAGGAATCCTTGAACCTCGGCCTTACCGATCGCGTCGCCATCGTCACGGGCGCCAGCCGCGGCATCGGGCGCGCATGCGCCGCCGAGCTGCTCGCCGAGGGCGCGCATGTGGTGTTGGCCAGCCAGGATCCGCAGCGCAACGCCGAGGCGTGTCGCGCATTGCGCGGGCAGGGCCGCGGCCGCGCGCTCGGCATTCCGTTCGACATCGAGAGCGACGACTCGGTCCGTCAGATGGTCGAGCGCACGCTCGCCGAGTTTGGCCGCCTCGACATTCTCGTCAACAACGCCGCGCTGGTGAGCCCCGGCGATCTCTTCACACTGAGCGACGAGGCATGGGGCGAGAGCTTCGACAAGAAGCTCAACGGCTTTGCGCGCTGCATGCGCCACGCCATTCCGCCGATGCGCGCGCGCAAATGGGGCCGTATCGTCAACGTCGCCGGCAATGCCGCTCGCGAGCCGCAACCGCGCGCGGTGGCGACCGGCATGAACAATGCCGCGATCCTCAATCTGACAAAGGCGATGGCCGGCGAGCTCGCCAAGGACGGCATCCTGCTCAATGCCGTCAGTCCGGCCGGTACGCTCACCGAGCGGGTCGAGGAGCGGATGCGCAAGGAGGCCGCCGCGAGCGGCAAGTCGGAGGCCGAGGTCCTGCGCGAGCGCGGCGCCCGGCTGCCGCTCGGCCGTTTGGCCAAATCCGAAGAGGTCGCGGCTGTCGTGGCGTTCCTCTGCTCCGAGCGCACGAGCTACGTGCTCGGCTGCGCCTGGCAGGTCGACGGCGGCGCGATGGCGGCGATCTGAGTCTTGCGTAGGGTGGACAAAGGCGGCCCCGACGTACGTTTGGTGCACTGACACGAGCCGCCGTGCTCACGCGGAGGTCATTGTCGTGTTCGCGTGGGCACGGCGGAATGCGCGTCGTGCCATTGCGCGGATGTCACGGCCGCCTTTGCCCACCCTACGATGCCGTGCACCTTCCCAATCCGCGAATTCGAGCGCAACAGGCGGAGTGCGGCGCCGCGCCATCAGTCTCACATGCCGAACCAACAGGAAGGTTCAGCATCATGCACGCCAACATCGGAACTCGGCTCCCGGCCACCTTCAAGCGGCTCGCCTGGTCGAACCTCGCGGCGCAATCGGCCGAGCAGATCGGGCTTGCCGCGACGCCGATCGTCGCGGTGATCGCGCTCGGCGCGACGACGGCCGAGATCGGCATGCTGCAGACCGCCCAGACGCTGCCCTTCGTGCTCTTTGCCATCCCGGCCGGCCTGCTCGCCGACCGGATGTCGCGACGCACCGTCATGGCGAGCGCGGAGGCGCTGCGTGTGCTCTCGCTCCTTGCCGTGCTGGCGCTCGCCGCGACAGGACTGCTGAGCTGGCCGCTGCTCGCGGGCCTGGGCTTCGTAGGCGCCTGCGGCACCGTCGCATTCAGTGTCGCGGCGCCGTCGCTCGTGCCGTCATTGGTGGCGCAAGGCGCGCTCCCCGCCGCCAATGCCCGCATCGAGCTCGCGCGTACGGTCGCGTTTGCGGCAGGTCCGGCGCTTGCTGGCGCGCTGGTGGGCTGGCTCGGCGGCCCGCCGGCATTTGGCGTCGCGGCGGTACTCTCGGCCGGCGCCGTGATCCTTCTCGCCGGCGTGCGCGAGCCGCCGCGGCCGGCGCCGGCGTCGCGCAGCCCGCTCGCCGAGATTCGCGAAGGCGCGCGCTTTCTCTTTCGCCATCCGCTGCTGCGCCCGGTGTTCGTCACGCAGTTCATATTCAACACGGCATTCTTCGTGCTCCAGGCCGTGTTCGTGCCCTACGCGGTCCACCGTCTGGGGCTCTCGGCGTCGGGCGTCGGCGCGACGCTCGCGAGCTACGGCGTCGGCATGGTTGCAGGTGCGTTGATCGCCGCGCGGGTCATGCGCCGGCTGCCGCTCGGCGTCGTCATCGCGGTCGGACCGGTCGCCGGATTCATCGCCTCGGTCGTGATGGTGGCGACAATCTGGGTGCCGTCGGCGCTGCTCGCCGGCGCGAGCTTCCTTCTGATGGGCGCGGGGCCGATCATCTGGGTGATCAGCACGACGACGCTGCGGCAGACTGTGACGCCGGCCCATCTGCTGGGGCGCGTCTCGGCCCTCAACATCGTGGCCTATGGGGCGCGGCCGATCGGTGCCGCGATCGGCGCTGCCGTCGGCGGCTTCTTTGGCGCGGAAGCGTGTCTCGTGGTGGCGAGCGTCGGATTTCTGCTCCAGGCCGCGACGATCCTCATCTCGCCGGCCGTCCGCCTGATGCGGCAGCCCGAGGTGGCGTCATGATTTCAGCAGTCGCTTACACCGCCGCAGATCGTCGACGAAGCCCTTGTACTCGCGCTCCTTCGACGCGTCGTCCGGCAGACGCAGCAGGTAGGACGGATGGATCGTCACGATGATGCGGCTGCCGTCGCCGGCGTCGAGCACGTCGCCGCGCACCGACGAGATCGTGACCGTCCGCCCGAGCACGCCGCGCGCCGCCGTTGCACCCAGCGCGACGATCACGCGCGGCTTGATGATCGTACGCTCGCGATCGATCCACCAGCGACAGGCGTCGATCTCGCCGGCGTTCGGCCGCTTGTGCAGCCGGCGCTTGCCCCGCGGCTCGAACTTGAAATGCTTGACCGCATTGGTGACGAACACCTGCTTGCGATCGAGGCCGGCGTCGACGATGGCGCGGTCGAGCACGCGGCCGGCGGGGCCGACGAACGGGTGTCCCTGGCGGTCCTCCTGGTCGCCCGGCTGCTCGCCGACCAGCATGACCTGGGCGTGCTTCGGGCCTTCGCCCGGCACGACTTGCGTTGCGTTGCGATAGAGCGGGCAGCGGGTGCAAGCGGCCTCGGCGTCGCGCAAGGCCGTGAGGCTGCGGATGTCGGGCACGTCGTCCATGCGGGTGCAATGGCGGCGGACGCGGATGGTTCCCGGCCTATGCCATGCGCCGATATCGCGTAACGCCCCAGGCGAGCCCGATCAGCAGGAAATTGCATATGCCGATCGGCACGAACGCCGCTGCCGGAATGCCGCTCGCGTCCCAGAGGTAGCCGCTCGCGATCGGCACCAGCACGGCGCACGAATAGCTGATCGTGAACATTCCGGCGGTCGTGCGATGGACGTCCTCGGGCGCGCTGTACAGCGCCGGCAGCGTGAGCATCAAGGTCAGCGTCACGGCGCCGGAGAAGCCGAGCGCCGCTGCCGCCATGATGATAACGGGGCCCGAGCCGAACAAAATGCCGAGCACGCACGCGAATGAGAGCGCGCCGCATAGCGCATAGGGCCAGGCGCGGCCGACGAGCCGTCCCACGCAGAACAGCAGGATGATCGAAGCCGGCAGCTGGCCGATATTGAGCGCCGAGAGCGCCGGGCTGATCAGCTCGGGCCGCCCGATGTAATGCATGTAGTCGGGAATGAACGCGTTGGTGGAGAAATAGGTCGCGTTGTTGGCGCCGAACATCAGGCCGAGGCGCCAGATCAGCCCGCTGCGCCAGTCCGGCCACCAACGCCGCGGCACGGTCGCGGCGGCAGTGTCGGCGGTATGCGGCGCGAAGGCGAGCAGGATGAGCGCGATCACGGCGCAAGGCACCCCCCAGGCCACGAAGGCGAGTCGCCAGCTCCCGTCGACCATCGGCAGCACCAGCCACGCGGTGAGCGCCACCGGAATGATCTCGCCGACCAACAGGCCGTTGGCATAGACCGCGGTGCCGAAGCCGATGCGATCGGGCAGCCAGGCGCGCACCAGCGGCGGCATGCCGGGCTGCATCACGGCGACGCCGAGGCCGGTGAGCACGGTCGCGACGCACAGCAGCGTGAAATCGGGCGCGGCGCCACGCAGCGCGCAGCCGAGCGCGGTTGCGAACAATCCGCCGATCACGGCCGTGCGGGCACCGAGCCGCGCGATCAGGAGCGACCCCGGCACCGCGGCCAACACGAACAGGATCGGCGGCAACCCCGAGAGCACGCCGACCTCGGTCTCCGACAAGTTGAGATCGGTGTGGATCAGCCGGATCAACGGCGGCACCGCCAGGATGGTGACGCGCAGGCCGATGCCGCCGATCCACAGCAGCGCCACGCAAGTGACGAGGCGCCCGAGCGGCGTGTCGCGGCGCGCGTCCGCGATGGTCGCATCCATGGCTGGTTCCCGGCTAAAGGCGGCAGGTCGATGGCCGCGATGGAGGCCTGCTTATCCGACGGAGTCGATCGGCTCCAGTCCCTGCCGGCGCATGACACCCTTTGCCTCCGGCGTGGCGAGCGCCGTGACGAACAGGCCCGCCGCCGCCGGCCGCGTGGTGCTGGCGATGACGCCGGCGGAGAACACCGTGATCTTCTGCAATTCGTCGGGCAGCGGCCCGACGACCTCGATCCCGTCGACGAGCTTGAGTTCGCTCACCTGCTGCACCGCGATCTCGACGTGACCCCTGGCGACCAGCTCGCCCACCACGCCGTCGAACACGCGCGCCTTGGCGTTCACCTCTTCGGCAATGCCGAGCGTTTGGATGAGCTCGGCGAAGTGCACGCCGCTGGCGCCGCATTTCGAGAACGCGACCGAACGTGCCGCGAGCATTGTCTGCCGCAACGACGCGACGGTGCGGATGTCGGGCTTCGCGGCGCCGGCCTTGACGGCGATGCCGATCGGCGAGCGCGCGAGGTCGCGCCGCGAGCCGGCCGCGATCGTGCCGCGCTGCATCAGTGCCTCGATCGCCGCATCGGTAAGGACCACGACGTCGGCGCCTTCGCCCACCGTCAGGCGTGGCATCAACACGTTGGTCGCCCCGTAGGACGCCGAGAAGTCGAGGCCGCGCCGCGTCAGGACCGGCGTCATTTCGATGATCGCGCCACGCAGGCCGAGCGTGGACATGACACGCAGCGCGAAACGCTGGTCCGTCATGTCAGCGGTCCTTCGCGGTGCCGCGTGTGAGGCCTCAGTCGACATGCGCGCCCGACTTGCGGATGACATCGCCCCATTTCTTCGCCTCCGCTTGCAAGAACGTGGTGAAGTCGGCGCCGAACGCATTGCCGGGCTCGGTGCCGAGATCGTGCATTCGCTTGATGACGTCCGGTGATTTCAGCACCTTCTGGACAGCCGCGATCAGCTGCGCCCTGACGGGCTCCGGTGTCTTCACCGGCGCGACGAGGCCATAGAATGAGCTGACGCTGAATCCCGGCAGGCCCTGCTCGGCGACGGTCGGCAGGTCCTTCAACGCTGCCGGCCGCGTCTCGCTCGCATTGGCGATTCCCCGCACCTTGCCGGCCTCGATTTGCGGGAGGCTGGTCGGCAGCAGGTCGAAGAAGATCTGGATGTGTCCGCCCATCAGGTCGTTCATGGCCGGGCCGGTGCCGCGGAACGGCACATGGGTGATGTCGATGTTCGCCATGCTCTTGAGCAGCTCGCCGGCGAGATGCGGCGTGGTGCCGATGCCGGCGGAGCCGTAGGCAAGGGTGCCGGGCTTGGCCTTGGCGAGCGCGATCAGCTCCTGCACGTTCTTCGCCGGCAGATCGTTGTTGACCATCAGCACCAGCGGCGTGACGCCGAACAGGGCGATCGGTGTAAAATCCTTGGCCGGGTCGTAGCCGAGGGCGGTCCGGTACAGCGTCGGATTGATCACCAGAGGGCCGGGTGCAGTGAACAGCAGCGTGTAACCATCGGGCTCCGATTTCGCAACCCACTCGGCGCCGGTATTGCCGCCGGCGCCCTGGCGCGTCTCGACGATGAACTGCCCTTTCATCACCTCGCTGAGTTTCGCGGCCAGCAGCCGCGCCATCACGTCGACCGATCCGCCGGGCGGATAAGGATCGACGATGCGCACCACGCGGTCCGGGTAGGTCTGGGCGCTCGCCGGCGACGCGAGTACCGTCAGCAGCGCCAGCGCCAGTCCGGCGCCCATCATCATTCCGTTCAAAATCTGCCTATGTGCCATCGCGTTCACGGGGCCGTGATTGTTGATGCTGCAAAAAGGCTATTGCGTTTCCTCGGCCTGTGCCAGCGAGCAAATTCCGCGATCCATCGCGCAAATGCCGCACCCTTGTGCGCGGCCGTATCTTTGACAAGGGGGGGGTTTTGCCGTTCTATGGTGCGAACCATACAACTCGCTCGGGAGGTTAATGTGAAGATCAACCGTCGTCATCTGCTCGTCGGCGCCATGGCTGCTCCAGCCGTCCTCGCCGCGCCTCGCATCAGTCTCGCGGCGCCCGCGCGCGTTCTCAAGATTTCCCATCAGTTTCCCGGCGGGACGATCGACACCGGCGATTTCCGCGATCGCCTCTGCCGCAAGTTCGCGCTCGAGCTCGAGAAGCGCACCAACGGCGAACTCGGCGGACAGGTCTATCCCAATTCGTCGCTGATGAAGACCGTCGCCCAGTTCTCGGCGATGCGCAAAGGCGCGCTCGACATGAGCCTCTATCCGATCTCCTACGCGGGCGGCGAGGCGCCGGAGACCAATATCGGCCTGATGCCCTGCCTGGTCACTTCGTACAAGCAGGGAGCGGCGTGGAAGACCTCGCCGATCGGCCAGAAGTTCGACGCCTATCTCAAGGAGAAGGGCGTGGTCCTGGTGGCGTGGATCTGGCAGGCCGGCGGCCTCGTCAGCCGCTCGACGCAAGTGGTGAACCCGGCGGACGCCAAGGGCATGAAGATCCGCGGCGGCAGCCGCGAGATGGACATGATGTTCCAGGCAGCGGGCGCCACCACGCTCAACACGCCGTCGAACGAGCTTTATGCCGCGATGCAGACCGGCGCTTGCGACGCCTGCACGACCTCGTCGACCAGCCTGATCTCGTTCCGGCTCGAGGAAGTGTCGAAGAGCATCACGACGGGCCGCGGCAAGTCCTACTGGTACATGCTCGAGCCGCTGGTGATGTCGAAGCAGGTGTTCGACTCGCTCAGCAAGAAGCAGCAGGACGTCATCCTGGCGCTCGGCGCCGAGATGGAAACCTTCGGCACGACCGAGTCTCAGGCGGACGATCAGAAGGTCGCCGACGTCTATGCCAAGAAGGGCGCCAAGGTTTTCGACATGGACGAGGCGATCGTCGACAAGTGGCGCGCCATCGCGCGCGACACGGCATGGAAGGACTACGCCAAACGTTCCGCGCTGGCGGCCGAGCTGATCAAGCTCGCCGAGGGCGTCACTGCCTGACGTAGACTTCGGCGAGTACGGGGACGTCGATGGCGCACGGCCTCGACCCGGTCGAGACCGCACGAGAGGGGGCGTCCGTCGTGGACGTCCCCGGCGCGCGCCTTGTCGCCCGGATCAACCAAGTCATCGTCGTCCTGTCGTCGATCGCGCTGGTGCTCGCCGCGTGCGTGCTCACCTACAGCGTGATCGTCCGCTACTTCCTCAAGATCTCGACCGAGTGGCAGGACGAGGTGTCGGTGTTCCTGATCGTGGGCGCCGTGTTCATGTCCTCGGGCGCGATCCAATCGCAGCGCGGGCATATCGGCATCGAGGCGATCGTCGGCCTGCTGCCGGCGCGCGTCAATTATTGGCGGATATTGTTCGTCGACATCGCGAGCTTCGCGTTCTGCGGCTTCTTCGCCTGGAAGTCGGCGACGCTGCTGCAGGAGGCGTTCACCAACGACTACCACTCGACCTCGACCTGGGCGCCCCCGCTGTGGATTCCCTACTCGCTGATGACCGTCGGGATGTTTCTGTTGAGCGTTCAGCTCCTGCTCCAGGTGATCGCGGGATTGCGCGGGCGTGACGTCCGGCGCCAGGATCCGGCATGACCACGCTGACGATCGGTCTTCTCTACGGCGGCGCGACGCTGCTCGTCATGTTCGCCGGCATGCCGATCGCGTTCGCGCTCGGGCTGGTCGCGACCGGATTCATGATCGTGTTCATGCCGCACGGCTCGGTCGATACCATCACCGAGAACGTGTACGAGGAGATGTCCTCGATCACGCTC